>CAMOVR010000189.1 GCA_946627565.1 uncultured Clostridia bacterium | reverse complement strand
AAGGATGCTCCGGCTGCCCGTACAGGAAGACTGTCTGAACCACCTGCTGAATAAGGTGAAAAAGGCGTACAGGCAGGGCCACCGGCATATCCCGACGCTCTGGAGCCGCATCAATAATGTGAATCGTATGATCTCAGTAGAGACAGCGAGATTCATCTCGGGGGTTGCGGAAGAATTCCAAGTGGACGCAGTGGTATTCGAGAAACTGGAACTGAGCGGCCGAAAGAGAGGCACTGGCAGACGGCAGCGGCTTCATCTGTGGAAAAGTCGGGATGTACAGGGTATGGTGGCATGTAAGGTACACCGTATGGGGATCCGTGTATTCCATGTCAACGCATGGAACACTTCCTGCCTGGCATATGACGGCACAGGAAAAGTCGAGCGTGGTGTGAATCACAATTACAGTATCTGTCGGTTTGCTACGGGGAAGGTCTACAATTGTGACCTGAACGCGTCCTATAACATTGGCGCAAGGTATTTTATCAGGGAAATCATAAAAACCCTGCCGGTGACGACAGGGTTGGACATTTCGGCAAAAGTTCCGGAGTGCTCCAGGAGAAGCACCTGCACCTTGGCTACTTTAATTAGCCTGAATGCGGCATTGGCGGTATAGCACCGTTGTTGCTGAGTTCTGGCTGTATGGTAGAAAGGCAGTCTGGGGACTAAATCCCTGGAAGCACGCGACTTAAGTCGTGTGAGGCTTCACACCAAAGTATAAGGTCCCATATCCATGTTTGTTCAGCATAGACGCTAAAGAAATGATGCCTTCTTTTAGCTCTCCAGTGGTCTTTTTATATTCGCGGACTTCTGTTTCAGCTCCTATGTTCAAATCCTTCACCTGTCTTCCATCATAGATCAGGAGCATTATAGTATAGCCTGATTTTATTTGCTACTTTATTTGCTACTTTTTGTGTAGCAAATAAATCTCAGATAAGCTGCCTGTCGCCCCTCAGTCACAGCATGGGACGTTCTTGTCAATGCATGAGATTGAAGAGAAGATGGAAGCAGGAGGCGCACCCCAGCGCCAGGATTCGAAATGCTGATCCATGGTCAATAGAGTATAGAAGTTCCTTCCATGCCCAATAAGAAAGAGAACCGACCGGATTTGGCCGATTCTCTTTCTTAAAAACTGGATTCTATTTGAAACCAAATACGATACATTCAGAGAATAGAACGCTGTATTTCAAGAAACATTATTGCTTGCCGTTGGCACTGGCCCAGCCGCAGAACAGGAAGAAAACGCTGCTCATGATGGAAAAATACGCGATCAGATAGGCTTCAGCCATGTTCAGGACCACAAGCATCAGGATGGTGACCGGAATGACAAAGGCGCCGCGGAAATGCTGATCTGCCTTAGGGAAGATGATGCGGATGCACTTGACTGCAATGGATACAAGAAACGCTACAAATGCGATCATGACCGGGACACCGAATGCGACACCGAACTGCAGGATGATATTGTGTGCATGCGCCACTTCGAAATTGATGCCGCCGATCTGCTGAAGGGCTGCTGAAACAAGGGCAGGAGACATTCCAAAGAAGAATGTGCGCACATTGTAGAACATCACCTTGAAAGAGGCCAGCCAGATATTGACTCGACCGCTCAGGTCGGTCAGCTGTCTGACACTGTCTGCAGCGGAACCGGAGACGGTTGCAGCAGCGGCTGCTGAGGAACTCGAGCTTTTGCTGGCGGCAATGATCGCACGGAAATTGGTCGCCTTGTCAAACCAGACAAAGACCTGGGAACGCAGCACCCAGACGATGCCGCCTGCGATCAGTGCCGCAAGGAGGCTGACGCCGATCTGAGTCTTTCGGTCTTTCCATTTGAACAGATGATAGCTTGCAAGGAAAGCTGAGGCCATGATGGCGACAAGTCCTGCGACAAAAGCGGCGCGGGAATTGGTCAGAAGAAGAACGGCCAGATGCACGAGCATGGCGAGCGTATACACGCAGCGAAGCACCAGCTTCTGCGTGCACATCATATAGATCGCGATGCACATCATGGTTGCCGCCATGGCGCCGGTGATATTGTAGTGCATGCCGATGGTAAACTGCATCTGAGCCGACATGCCGATGCCGTATCCGGAGGGCATGGTGACGACATTCAGGCGGAAGAGCTGAATGAGACAGTAGACAGAGAAGATGGTGCCGAAGGCCATGACAGCATGCATCATATACTCCATGATCTTCTTTGATTTCTGCTCACCGCAGAAGGCCGGCAGAGTGAAGAGGATCAGGCAGTTGACGGCAGTATCCAGCATCCAGAAATCCGAGGTTTTGAGCAGATTATACCCGAATGCAGCCTGATTGACGATGCAGCTCAGAGGAAACCAGAGGATCAGGCTCCAGGAAAAGAGGGTGTCAAAGGACAGGAGCCGTTTCAGAAGCTGTTTGAACCGGTACATTGTTTTACGCTTGGCCACCAGGCAGTACACGAGATAGGCAAGGGAAAGAATCAGGAGCCCGAGTGCAAACCAGCATTCAAAAGGCCGTGCATAGGTATAATAGTCAAAATTGTAGCGTGCAGCCGTCAGAAGCAGATGCAGGGTGCCCAGAAGGACGGCAAGAATGCACAGTATTTTTTCAGCGATCAGCTGAAACCGGGTTGGCTGTTCCAGTTGCTTTTTCTTGGCCATGGGATGAAACCTCCTGTCGTTTGAAAACAATGATGCGAAAGATGTTTCGTCAGAATGAAGCCGGACCGGCGGAAACCGGAAAGGGCGTACAATGAAATCCAGACAGGACAGAGCATGCGTCAGCGGATCATCCGCTGCATCTTTCCGGATCGGTCACTGGAGAAGATGAGATCAGGCGTCGCAGTCTCTGAAGGGGATCTCAGACCTTCTCCTGATTTCAGTTGAACTCTGCTGAGAAGGAGTAGATGATGGCGTCTCCCTGATCGGTGCGCATGGGGACCGCTCCCGACGGATGCGGAATGGTGACCTCATAGTCCGTCGTAGTGGGGGTCAGCTGAATGGTAGCCTGATCGATGGTCAGGTTTCCGGTTCCGGAGGCCCGGATTCGGATGGTCACCTTTCCATTGCTCTCTTTTTCATGGAAGAAGTGGAGGTAGCCTGTGACGCCGGAACGGAGCAGGTTTTCGTCCATGCCGTAGATCATGGCATCCACCCACGGCTTGCCGGGTTCAAAGGTTACCACGGTATAAAAACCGTTTGCGGTCTTCTGAGCCACTGCAGAATCACTCAGATCCAGATGCTCCGCGATGGTCTGTCCCAGCACAAAGGTATCCGTTTCGGGCGTTTCATGATTGTGAATATTGGGTGCCTGCTCGACGGGAACAAAAGGTGAGTAGATTCCGTGCTTCTCTTCCATGGTGACGAACAACTGATCAATCGTCACCTGCTGCATGGGCAGGGTCTGTCTTGCATCAAGCCAGTAGGAATAGATGTCGTCATAGTAGCGCTGTGTGACGCCCAGGACCGTTTTGCTGCCGACGATTTCATTGACTTCCAGTGCATCGGCAGCGATGGCAGGATCGATATTCACATTGGCGCTGACATGAACGCAGACCGAATTGAACATCAGGAATACGCCGAAGTAGACGATGCCTGCGGTATACAGGAGGTTTCCGCCCTTTTTCCTGTCGGTATCCCGCTTCTTTTTCCTTGTGCTGCCGTCTTTGAAATCTGCCATTTTGGAGAGGAGAAACAGCAGGAACAGGATCATCAGCGCCGTGAGGATCCAGCCTGAATAGGTTCCTTCGAGATTGCGCGTCGGAAGAAATGCGCCAAGTGCCATGGAATCGATGGTGCCCGTATGCCCTTTGACGAAGCCGACGCGGGCTCCGGGAAACAGGGCGAGGACCAGGAAGACAATCAGGGCGGCGGTATAACGCTTATTGGGGCTGCTCAGGCTGTCATCGGCTGTGGAGAGAACAAACATGACCGGAATGAACATCGAGCAGTATCTCAGATGCAGGGGCAAGCTTCCCAGGCTGCTGTCCCATTTGTAGGGAACCACAAAGATGGCTGTTCCGGCAAGGACGATGAAAAGGGCAGCCGTAAAGGAAAGAATAAAGCGTTTCCGGTCCGGGTCATAGTCCTTCAGGTGCGTATACGGGATGAGTCCGTAGATGCCTCCGCAGGCAAACACGAACAGGAACAGCAGAAGGATGGTCGCTTCCCCGGCCACCAGAATATCCTGCGGCTTCCACTCGGACGTCTGTTTGTCATACAGTCCCAGCAGGGAGTCATGCGCAGGAAAGAGGGCCAGAAAGACCGCATAGACAATGCCGACAATGACCAGGAGAAGTGCAATGGACAGGAGCGGGGTTTTGACGCCTCTTCTGTTTCGGATGCAGGACAGGAGATGCAGGAGAAGCAGTGTGCCGCCGGCAGCGATGGCGCCGGGCTTTGATGCGAACATCAGGCCGGTAAACAGGGCCGTCAGCAGACCGTATTTCAGCTCGTTTGTCTGGTAGAGACGATAGCAGAAGAAGACCATCCACAGAGCAAGGGGCCAGATGAGAGCTTCCGTCATGGTAAAGCCGCCCATGAGCATGTCGGGCATGAGTGAGACGATGATGGCAGCTGTCAGCGCTCTGGACTTGTCTTTGGTGAAATCCGACGCGAACAGATAGATCGGGAAGACCGAGGACGTGATCAGAAGGGTGTTGAAGACCTGGATGACCCGATAGATGTCAAGCCCGAGAAAACTGCCTGCCCAGTACAGAGGAACCAGCAGAAAGGGGTACAGCAGATAAGGATAATTGACCGGCTGACCGCGGAAAGCAAGCTCTCCATCCCAGGCAAGGGAGCGGGCAATATTCGTATATAATCCCTCGTCGATGACGACCGTCGGTCCCTCATTGACAAGGATGTTGAAGATGGTATGAAGGAGAAAGGATAAGGCGAACAGGCCCCACAGCATCCAGGAACTGCCGGGGCTCTTTTGAGCCCCGGATGGTTCTGCAGCGGACGCGGGCTTCAGATTGAGCGGCTCTTTGAGACGCGCTTTTCCCATGATGATCACTCCTGCGGATAGAATTGTGATGCGGTAATGATATACCATGAAACATGACAGTTTTCAATGTGAATATGCGCCAACGCGGATGATCATAAACCCCGTCAGGGGCAGGAAACACTCTGTTCCTTTTTCGGCGGGGAAGAATCTCTGCATGACAGCATTCGTGCCCTCATGCATAAGGCCGGCTTTCACACTCGCTGGCCATGGACCTTCTCATTCGTTGCTGATCTCATACTCCAGAATGCCTATTTCCGATTCAGCCGTGAAATTGTATGCGTCCTGCGGTGAAACAAACTCGAATTCGTACCAGTCGGTTCCGGGGTGAAGGGTCGCTGTTTTTGTCTCGGCGCCGGAGAAAAACTGCATGCCGGTCTGGCTGTCTGCATGAATCTTCATTCGGACCTTCAGTGTACCCTTCAGCTGTTCCTTGTTAAAGATGATCAGGATACCGGGATCGGAGGTTTCGAGCTTGTTCGATTCCACATTGGCCAGGATGCTGTCAATGACCGGAGCGCCTTTCTGGATTTTCAGCACATGCAGCAGCGGATTCCCGGGCGTCAGATCGGTCACGTACTGGCTGGGCTTGATCATGCTGAAGGCTGTGTTGTCCCAGACAATGTATTCCACATCCGGGGAGTCGATGCCGTCCTTTGTTCCGCGCAGAAAATCTGTCGGATGATACGGCACATAGCATCCGTTGTTTTGATAAAGAGAGTTATAGAAGTTGTTTAACTTGACATAATAGGGTGTCGTCTTTGTTCCGACATCGAGCCCGCTGTAGGCAACATAGTGGTCGTTTGTCAGGACGTAAAGATAGTTTTCGCCTTTCAGTACGTCTGCTGCCTGTGCTGTCGGCTCTTCCCAGCCGTCCATGTTCTGATGGGAATTGCTGATGAGAACATACGACGTGATATTGCCGCACAGCAGGAAAACCAGGATCAGGGACGGGAGTACTTTCAGAAGCCTGCTGAACCTGTTTCGGATGACTGCATAGCACAGGGCCGCTGCAGCCAGTGCAACGATGCATCCCGCGATCCTCTGCAGCTGGTCTGAAAGAATGGTCTTGTGTGAATACGGGAGAGAGAGGACTTCCTGAACCATGGCTGTCGAATTCTCTGTTCCGCCGAGCCCCCACACAAGCGCGCATACGGCGACATAGGCAAGAATTCCGACCGCAGCCCAGGGGACCGGGCTTTTTTCGGGTTTCTTTGCTTTTTTGCGGTCCGTCTCCGGCGCATCAGGGGATACCAGAGAGAAGAGCATGATCAGAGGGATGTACATCCCGATATAGCGGAGATGAATGGCATGCGTGGCATATTCATACCGGTTGATCGTCCACACCGTGCCGATGATCATGATCGCCAGGCTGATCAGGGTCATCCAGAACAGCTCCCGCGTGTTCCTGTCCATGCTGCGCAGGTGCAGGATGGGCACGATAAAACAGACGATTCCGCAGGAGAGAATCAGATAGTAGACATACTGGGGCAGACCTTTGAAAAAGAGATGCAGGTGCAGATCTCCGCGGGTTCCGCCCAGCTGTTCTTCATAGAGAGACAGGAATCCCGATTCGCCTGCATGGAAAGCAAACTTCAGAAGGAACTGGAACAGCACAATAACGGCAGCGCCGACAAGGAGGCCGCACAGATTCTGCAGAATACTGAGCTTATCCTTTTT
>CAMOVR010000188.1 GCA_946627565.1 uncultured Clostridia bacterium | reverse complement strand
GGCGGACGTATCCGCTGATTTCAAGCCCAGTACCCTTGGGTGCTGGGTTCTTGACACCTGGGTATCCTTTCCTCCGGCCTTTCCTATCTTCTGCAGACCCGGGCCCAGACGGTTCTGAGCGCACCGGAGGCGGGCATTGTCATGAGCATGGAAGGCTTCTTCGGCTCCCTGCTCTCCATTCTCTTCGGCCAGGCATCCTTCCGTCCCGTCATGGCCCTGGGCGGCCTTCTGGTCACGGGCTCGGTGATTCTCTCATCCCTTGGGGACAGGGAGAAGCCATGACAGGCTTTATTCCTTTTCGCTCAGGGCTTCCAGGATGCTGTGGGCGGCCACGTTGCCCTCGCCCACGGCCTTGGCCAGCTGATAGGGCCTGCCGGTGCAGTCGCCTGCGGCATACACGCCCTTCAGGTTCGTCTCCTGGCTTCGGTTGACCACAATGTGGGGGCCGTCCAGTTCCAGTCCAGGCAGCAGGGTGGAGGGGGCCACGGCGCTGCGCAGGCAGAACAGACCGCTGACGGGGGTCTCGGTCCCGTCCTTCTGGACAATCCCGCTGACCTTCAGGCCGCCCTTTACTTCCCGGATGCCCGGGATGATTTCCACATTGTCCGCCTTCACGCCGCAGTCCTTGTAGGGCACGGCCAGATAGACCTTTTCCGCCAGGGATGCCAGATAGGTCACCTCATGTTCATAACGCGGGGAGGCGCAGAACACGGCAATGGTCTTTCCTTTATAAAGGAAGCCGTCGCAGGTGGCGCAGTAGCTCACGCCCCTGCCCAGCAGTTCCTTTTCTCCCGGGAAGCCGGCAGCAGAAACCACACCGGTTGACAGCAGCAGGGTCTTTGCCTCATACATCTCGTTGTCTGCCAGCACCGCGTAATGGTCCTTCATGGGCATGATGGTGGTGACCATCTTTTCCACCGGTTCAATGCCCATTTCCCGGGCATGATCCTGGAAATGACGGTTCAGGTCCTTGCCCGCAATCAGGCCGAGACCCGGATAGTTGGCAATCTTCTCGCTCTTTTCCACCTTGGGGCTGAAGTCCTTTGAGCCGAACCAGATGAAATCCTTCTCATGGAGCTTCAGGCAAAGGGCTGCCGACAGTCCCGCAGGGCCCGTTCCGATAATAATGGTATCCAGCATATGCACACCTCTTTCTTTGCCGTATTCTGTCCCTGCCCGGCATTTCCAGGCAGCACACCGGGAAATAGAGGGCAAACTGACATCCGCTTTGGATGTCTTTTTTTTCCGGCATATCTTTTCACAACCTTTCCCGCGTGTCAATCCTGCTTATCTCCTGCCGCCCGGTCCTTACCATCTTCCGGTTCCGTACCTTTTTTCTATATTTTTTCAGAATGTTCGTGTTTTTATCTTTTTCCCCTGTCATATCTGGTGGATTTTCCCCTGAATGTGCCCATCCGGGGTTCAAAAATATAAACGTTCCATGGTTTACATCAGAAAACGTTCGTGATATAGTACCCGCGTCCCCGTCAGGCGGGACGATACTCAGTCGGGAAGGTGAAACAGCATGCGCAAAGAAAACTCCGGTTCATCCGTGCGTGTTTTTTCTGTGGCATCGGCTGATTTCTGCCGGTGCCTTTATTATCCTGACCTGCAACAGACGGAAGGTTGTTGATCCATGGGCGGTTTCTTCGGCGCAACAGGACATGTGCGCAACATCATCCCGAATGTCTTCTTCGGCACAGACTACCACTCCCATCTTGGCACCCGCAGGGCCGGCATGGCCGCCTGGGATCCGGAGATGGGCATGCAGAGGGAAATCCACAACATTGAAAATTCCCTTTTCCGCACCCGATTTGAGAAAACCCTGGACGAGATGACCGGCTGCGCGGGCATAGGCTGCATATCAGATGCGGATCCCCAGCCCCTTCTCATCCGTTCCAACCTGGGCATCTACGCCATAAGCACCATCGGCATCATCAACAATGCCGATCAGCTGATTTCCCAGTACCTTTCCTTCTCCGGCGGACACTTTGAAGCCATGCGGCGGGGCCACGTGAACACCACGGAGCTGGTAGCCGCCATGATCGATCAGAAGAGCTCCTTTACCGAGGGCATCCGCTTTGCCCAGAAGGTCATAGACGGAACCGCCTCCATTCTCATCCTCCGGGATGACGGACATTTAATCGCCGCCAGGGACCGCTGGGGCCGCCTGCCGGTGCTCATCGGGAAAAGCGAGGAAGGGTACTGCGTTTCCTTTGAAAACTTCGCCTACCAGAAGCTGGGATACGAAGACGAGCGGGAACTGGGCCCCGGCGAGATCGTGGAGATCTCCCCGGACGGCATCACCACCCTGGCACCGCCCCATGAGGAAATGCGCATCTGTTCCTTCCTGTGGACCTACTACGGGTACCCCACCTCCTGCTATGAGGGCGTAAATGTGGAGGAAATGCGCTACCGCAACGGAGCCATCCTGGCAGAGCACGACATGGAGGAAGGAATGGAAGTCAACATCGACTATGTGGGCGGCGTCCCGGACTCCGGCACCCCCCACGCCATCGGATACGCCAACCGTTCAGGCAAGCACTTTGCCCGGGCCTTCATCAAGTACACCCCCACCTGGTCCCGTTCCTTTATGCCCAGCACCCAGACGGACCGCAACCGCATCGCCAAGATGAAGCAGATCCCGGTAAAGTCCCTGATTGAAAACAAGAACCTTCTGTTCGTGGACGACTCCATTGTCCGGGGCACCCAGCTCAGGGAAACCGTGGAATTCCTCTACGACAGCGGCGCCACCTCCGTACACATGCGCAGCGCCTGTCCCCCCATCATGTACGGCTGCAAGTACCTGAACTTCTCCCGGGCCACCTCCGACATGGAACTCATCACCCGCCAGGTCATTGTGGAGCTGGAAGGGGAAGAGGGCCTGAACCATATGGACGAATACGCGGACCGCACCACCGAGCGCGGCCAGCGCATGCGCCAGGCCATCTGCGACCGTTTCCACTTTGCTTCCCTGGAGTTCCAGTCCCTGGAAGGGCTGGAGGATGCCATAGGGATCGACAAGTGCAAACTGTGCACCTACTGCTGGAACGGCAAGGAATAAGACAGCGGAACATACAACCATAAGGAACACCAAGGCAAAGAAAGGAACAGCATATGCAATCACAATCTGAAAGCTACAGAGCCGCAGGCGTGGACATCACCGCCGGCTACAGAGCCGTTGAGCTCATGAAGAAACACATCGCCCGGACCCAGATCCCCGGCGTCTATTCCGACATCGGCGGGTTTGGCGGCCTGTTTGCCCTGGACCTTCAGGATACCCCTCACCCGGTGCTGGTGGCAGGCACCGACGGCGTGGGCACCAAGCTCCGCCTGGCCTTCCTCATGGACCGTCACAACACCGTGGGCATTGACTGCGTTGCCATGTGCGTCAACGACGTGATCTGCTGCGGCGCAAAGCCCCTGTACTTCCTGGACTACATTGCCTGCGGCAAAAACGTTCCGGAAAAGATCGCCAGCATTGTGGAAGGGGTAGCCGAGGGCTGCGTGCAGGCCGGCTGCGCCCTGACCGGCGGTGAAACCGCCGAGATGCCCGGTTTCTATCCGGAGGATGAATACGATCTTGCCGGCTTCTGCACCGGCGTGGTGGACCGCGACGCCATCATCCGTCAGGACAGCATGCGCGCCGGGGACACCATCATTGCCCTGCCCTCCTCCGGTGTGCACTCCAACGGCTTCTCCCTGGTGAGAAAAGTATTTGACCTGCAGCACCTTAACCTGAATGAACCCCTGCCCGCCCTGGACGGACGGAGCCTGGGGGACACGCTGCTGGAGCCCACCCGCATCTATGTAAAGCCGGTCCTTGCCCTGCTTAAGGAATGCTCCGTCCACGGCATGTCCCACATCACCGGCGGCGGATTCTATGAGAACATTCCGCGTTCCATCCCCGACGGCCTGTGCGCCAGGATCTGGAAAAACAGCCTCCGGACGCCCCCCATTTTCGGCCTCATCGCCAGCACCGGCAATATCCCCGAGCGTGACATGTTCAACACCTTCAACATGGGCGTGGGCATGAGCCTGGTGGTTCCGGCCCAGGAAACGGACAGGGCCCTGGAGATCCTCCGCCGGAACGGCGAAGACGCCTATGTGATGGGCGAGGTCATCGTGGGCGACGAAAAGATCGAGATCGTATAACCGGGCTGAGGAAGGGACACTTCAGAAGGGACAACAAATATGAAAAAACAGCAAATTGCCGTTCTGGTATCCGGCGGCGGCACCAACCTGCAGGCCCTGCTGGATGCCGAGCGGGACGGGCTCATCCCCCACGGCACCATCGCCCTGGTCATCTCCAATAAGCCCGGCGTCCGGGCCCTGGAGCGGGCCTCAGAGCGGGGCGTTGAGAACCTGGCCCTTGACCGGAAAAGCTTTCCCTCCCAGGCCGCCTTTGAGGAAGCCCTGCAGACGCAGCTTAAGGATCACGGAATTGATCTCATCATCCTGGCAGGCTTTCTTGCCATTTTGTCGAAAGATTTTACTGACCGGTGGGAAAAGCGGATCATCAACATCCACCCTTCCCTGATCCCCGCCTTCTGCGGCGCCGGCTTCTACGGCCTTAAGGTCCACGAAGCCGCCCTGGCCCGGGGGGTAAAGATCACCGGCGCCACCGTACACTATGTCAACGAGATCCCCGACGGAGGAGAAATCATCCTCCAGAAAGCCGTGCACGTCCAGCCGGGGGATACCCCGGAGATTCTGCAGCGCAGGGTCATGGAAGAAGCCGAATGGCAGATCCTGCCCCGGGCCGCGGAAATCGTATGCAGTCTTCTCTCATCACAGAGCGACTGAAAAGAAGGGAGAAACCACATGAACTCTTTTGAACTGAAATACGGCTGCAACCCCCACCAGAAACCTGCCCGCGTCTTCATGGCGGACGGTTCCGACCTGCCCTTTACCATTCTCTGCGGACGCCCCGGCTACATCAACTTTCTGGATGCACTCAACAGCTGGCAGCTGGTGCAGGAACTGAAAGAGGCTCTCGGCATCCCCTGCGCCGCTTCCTTCAAGCATGTCTCCCCCACCTCCGCCGCCCTGGGTCTTCCCCTTTCAGACACCCTGAAGCGTGCCTGCTTTGTGGATGACGTGCCCGGCCTTGACGATTCCCCCCTGGCCTGCGCCTATGCCCGGGCAAGGGGCACGGACCGCATGTCCTCCTTCGGCGACTGGGTGGCTCTCTCCGATGTCTGCGATGTTCCCACAGCTCAGCTTCTCCGCCGTGAAGTGTCCGACGGCATCATTGCCCCCGGATACGAGCCGGAAGCTCTGGAAATCCTGAAGCAGAAGCGCAAGGGCAACTACAACATTGTCCAGATGGATCCCTCCTATGTGCCCCAGCCCCTGGAGCACAAGCAGGTATTCGGCATCACCTTTGAGCAGGGCCGCAACGATGTCAAGATCGGGCCCGCCCATCTTGCCAACGTGGTGACGGCAAAGAAGGACCTGCCGGAAAGCGCCGTCCGTGACCTCATTGTTGCCCTCATCACCCTCAAATATACCCAGTCCAACTCCGTCTGCTATGCCGTGGACGGCCAGGCCATCGGCGTGGGCGCCGGCCAGCAGTCCCGTGTGCACTGCACCCGTCTTGCCGGTTCCAAGGCCGACACCTGGCATCTGCGCCAGCATGAAAAGGTGCTGTCCCTGCCCTTCCTGCCCACCCTGGGCCGCCCGGACCGGGACAACGTCATCGACGGATACATCAACGGCAATGAAGAGGATGTCACCGCCGAGGGCAACTGGCAGAAGTACTTCACCTGCCGGCCCGCCCCCCTCACCGCCGAAGAAAAGCGCGCCTATCTGGATACCCTCACCGGCGTGTCCCTGGGCTCCGACGCCTTCTTCCCCTTCTCTGACAACATTGAACGTGCCTATGCCAGCGGCGTCAGCTACATCGCCCAGCCCGGCGGATCCATCCGGGACGACCTGGTCATTGAAGCCTGCAATGAACGCGGCATGGTCATGGCCTTTGACGGGCTGCGCCTGTTCCATCACTGATATTCCCGCCGGAAGGACGACCGAAGCCTTAAGGAGAAGCCTATGCGTGTACTTGTCATCGGAAGCGGCGGCCGGGAGCATGCCGTGATCCGGGCCCTGAAGAAATCCCCTGAAATCGACACCCTCTATGCCCTGCCCGGCAACGGCGGCATTGCCGCTGATGCCCAGTGCGTACCCATCTCCGCCCTGGACCTGGACGGGGTGTGTACCTTTGCAGAAGAGCAGCAGATTGACTATGCCGTGGTCACCCCGGACGATCCCCTGGCCTTGGGCCTGGTGGACCGGCTGGAGGGCCTGGGCATTCCCTGCTTCGGCCCCCGCCGGCAGGCTGCCCGCATTGAGAGCAGCAAAATCTTTGCCAAGAACCTGATGAAGGCCCATGGCATCCCCACCGCAAAGTTTGAAACCTTCACGGATGCCGAATCTGCCCTTTCCTATCTGAAGACCGCTCCTGTGCCCTGCGTAGTCAAGGCAGACGGCCTTGCCCTGGGCAAGGGTGTCCTGATCTGCCCCACCCGGGAGGAAGCCGAGGAAGCCGTCCGCTCCATGATGCTGGACCGGAAATTCGGCGACAGCGGAAGCCGCATCGTTATTGAGGAATTCCTGGAAGGTCCGGAGGTCAGCGTTCTGGCCTTCACCGACGGCAAAACCGTGGTGCCCATGATTTCCTCCATGGACCACAAGCGGGCCGGGGACGGGGACACGGGCCTCAACACCGGCGGCATG
>CAMOVR010000187.1 GCA_946627565.1 uncultured Clostridia bacterium | reverse complement strand
TCTTCCTGAATCTCTTCCTGCATTTCTTCCCAAATATCCTCCAGGAAGGCAAAGCAGTTGTCCGTTTCCCTGGCCCGGAAAATATCCTCCTGCAGGGCTTGGATGAGCAGGTAGCTTTCCGCCAGCAGTTCCCCTGCCCCGTCCGGTTCATGCCCAAGATCCGTGTTCATCCGGGACAGCCTGTCCTGCTCAGTGGAGCCTTCAAAGATATCCTCGATGCCAAAGGGGCTGAACAGCAGGGTGTCAAAAGCCGCCGCGGTATACATTGCCCTGGCGCAGGCATTCCTGTCGCACGAAAGCTCCGGTACCGCCAGGGGCCCGGTTGCGGCGAAGGCCTCACACATGTCCTGGTAATCCGGCGAGTAGATATCCGGGGCGTACAGGGCAATCTCCGGCGCCATGCGCCGCCAGATGGCCTGCACCCTGGGGATGGGTCCTCCGCTGCAGAATGCCCCCGGTGTGCCGTTAACGCCCTGTGTTACAGCATTCATAAAGAGGGGCAGAGGATAGAGGGCGTGGGCCTCCCGGACGATTCTTCCCACTGCAGAGGAAAAGGCATATGCCATAAAGTACTCCTCCGCAAGATCGCCGAAGGCTTCCCTCCAGGTGCCGGAAGTCTTAAAGAGCTCTGCTATCTCCGGGGGGATCTCTGCCTGAAAGATCTCTTCCGCCGCTTTGCAGTAATCCCGGTTTGTGCCCCAGCTGCCTACTTCGTTTTCCACCTGCACCATAATCACGGTGCGGTTTGTGTCCGTATCCCGCAGGTGCTCCATAAGACGGGTGAAAGCAAGAGCGTCCCGTTCAACTGCCTCCCTGCAGAAGGGGGAAACGGACTGCATGAGCTTGCTGACCTTCCTGCGCATAAAGAAATACCGGGGATCCTCTTTCATCCAGACAGGGGTGTACCAGGAATCACCGTTCTTCCACAGTCCGAACCACAGCAGCACCAGACGGACATTTTCCCGCTCCGCCTGGGCAATCACGGCATCCACCAGTGAGAAATCAAAATGGTCCTTTTCCCTTTCCACACATTCCCAGTACACCGGCGTCAGAAAACAGTTTCCATGAAGCGCCCGGATGGAAGGCCATATCTTTTCATCCATGTACTGCGGATCCGATCCGCTGGAATTGTGCATCTCTCCCCCAAGCCCCATAAAAGGCTTTCCGTCCACCATCCATACCGTTTTGCCCTGCTTTTCCGTCAGGCAGGGTATTTCCCGAACCGTCGGGTTCATCGGCATGCCTCCTTTTCCGCTGTTTCTCAGATTTGATTTTCTGTTTTCTTTTCGCCATTTTTATCCATTTTCCCTGCCGGACACGTACCCGAGCAGGCATTTTTCTTATGCCTCCGCAGGGAAATGGAACATGTTCCTGTTAAAGCCGATGGCAGCCATATGTTTTTTCTCCGCATGGCGGACATGATCTCTGACACAGCACAGCCCCGGAAGCCGGCGGGATTCGCATCTTCATCGGTGATGTCAAAACAGCGCCGCTGTCCCGCTTTTGCAGGAATCGGGCTGACAGGGAATGCCGCATCTTTTCCCGTTAGTTCGGTTTATATCATCAGTCTTGCAGGGATAACAGACCGGAAAAAGTTCCTCACGCCCAGTCATTCAGATCCTGGAGTCTTTTTGTATCCTGACATACACGCATCCCCTGCAGCAGACAGATCATATTGAGAACATGACTGATATGATCAGACGCTTCTTTCACAATGGCCCGTTCATCTCATCCCGGAGCTGTGCCTGTTGACATCCGTACCCCGCACCTGTATCATGGAAACAATTCTCACAGGCCGCTTTTCAGTAAAGCATCATATCCGCCCAATCCCTTTACAAGTACTGCAGCAGCTCCCGGTCCGCGCAAACACACACACAAACCCTTTCTCAGCACAATGCTTTCAGAACAGAACATACACAATCAGCTTTCAGAAACGAACTTTCAGAAAGGAGGCAGGCAGATCCGGCGGCACACGCATCCGGACCGGGCGGGCACCGCTGCATTGAAATGGTCGATACAAAGAAAGGAGAGAAAACCATGAAAAAATGGCTAGGCTGGCTGATTCTGCTGATGATGCTTGTTTCCTTTACAGCCGTCGCAGACATCACACTCCCCCGCGATACCTCCGTTATAGAGGAGGAGGCATTTATGGGAGACACCTCCCTCACTTCCCTTGTTCTCCCCTCCGGGACCCTTCAAATTGACGACAGGGCCTTTAAAGACTGCACAGGCCTGACCGAGATTTACATTCCTTCGTCCGTAAATTCCATAGGTGAAAACGCCTTTGAAAATGATGAGAAACTGGTGATCCGCTGTTATCTGCCAAGTTACGCGCATCAGTATGCCGCAGCGCAGGGCATCCCCTATACGGTGCTTGGCAATTACTGGATCACAGAGGCGGTGAAGGACAATACCAGCATCAAAGCAACCGTCACCACGGAAAGCGCCTGTTTTCTGAGCGTGGAGATTCTCAGTCAGGACAAGAGCGAGGTCCTTACCTCAAAGAAGGTCCAGATTGATGAAGCCTTTACTGATAAGGAAATTTCCGTGGACTTTGAGGAACTTCCGGAATACTTTGCCCTGCGCGCCGTTATCTGTGATGAATTCGGTGCGGCCATCTCAGATCCTCTGGAATCCATCCGGTATACCCAGGCATATGTGGAGTTTGCCCGCAAGATGCCGGAAGATTTTGAATCGCGTTCCGTTCTGGACTTTGGCGTGAACGGCTTTGGCGTGCTGAAAGATGAGCTGAAGCAGGTCACCGGCATCATCCAGGACAACCATGTGATTGTCTCCCCCGGCACCCCCATAGAAGCCGGTGACGCACTGTTCCTTTCAAACGAAAATGTGTACCTGAAGGCAAAAACCGTATCGGTAAACGAGGACGGAAGCTACACCGTCACAGAGGATCCGGATGCCACGCTTCTGGACTTTTACAAGTATCTGAGAGTGGACAATTCCGAAGGATATACCAGCAGGAGTCCCTTCTCGATTGCAAGAAGCGCAGGCCGCAGGGACGCGGAGCCCTTCTTTGAAGTGGACACGGAGGGCGGCGTCACCACAACGGCAACCGGTTCCATCTGCCCTGTGCTGGTAACCAATCTGGATACTGCCGTCTTTGGTCCGGATTACCTGAATGTGGAACTGTTTATCGAGCTGTTCGGAGAGGTAAAATATGAGATCTCCGGCGAAGCCACACTCAATAAAGATTTTGGGATTGTGGATCACACCTTCCCCATCGGCGCAGGATGGGGCATCAACGTGCAGGTGAAGGTTCCCGTAGAACTTAAGGCCGCTGCATCCGCAGGCTTCACCACCACCTTCTCCGGGAGACTGGGCTTTAAGTATGACAATGAAACAAAGTCCTTCTCCAAAATCCAGACTTCAGACCTGAAGGCCACAATCCATGCAAACGGTGAAGTCGGTGCAAAGGTGGGCCCTGAACTTGACGTGGGGCTCTCCTGGCTGGGCCTGACCGGGTCCATAGGCGCCTGGATCGGCGGGGATCTGACGGCAGAGACTTCCAGAGAAGTGAACCTTCTCAGGGAAGCTGAAGAAAAACATGCCTGTGACCTCTGCTTTGACGTAGAGCTTAATAAGTTCGTCGAACTGAATGCTGAACTTTCCTGGAAGCACCTTTTCGGTGACAGGGAAAGCCTTGGAAAGAAGAGCTGGCCTCTCAGCCCCTACCCGGTCTTTGATGGCTATCTTTCCATGATCAATTCACCTGACAGTGTACACCATGGCCATATTGTTCTGGATAAGGGCGAATGTCCCAACAAGGAATATCTGGTGAAGATTCGTACACTGGACGCGGAAGGTGAAGAACGCACCGGCGAAACCGTGACCATCCGGAATGCGAACGGAACAGCGGTTGCAGAAAAGACCAGTCCCCTGTCCGTCTATCTCCCTGCAGGAGAGTACACCGCTTCCTCTACGTATCTTGACGGAACCGCAACAGAGGAATTTGAAATCAAAGACGGGAGCGTTTCCGTTGATCTTGTCATGAAGGAAAAAGATGTGCTGGTGTATGGTTATGTCTACGACGATACAGACAATACACCCCTTTCAGGCGCATCGGTAAAATGCGGGGCTGAATCCGCCACAACAGACAGTGAGGGCAGGTTCGAGCTTGAGATGGCTTCCGGGGATTATTATACATTTGTCTTCTCCCATGACGGATATGAAACCTACACGGCTCAATCCGTCTACATCGAGTCATATGACGGATCCTTCGGCTTTGGAAGCATCTATCTCTGCCCCTTCATTCAGGTAACCGGTGTTGTCATGGACAGCGAAACGGATGAGGTTCTTTCAGGCGTTGCCGTCCGCTGCGGAGATGCATACACCACCACAGGCAGCGACGGTACATTCAGCTTCGCCTATGACTACACTGCCAGCACGGCCTCCTTCCGGCTTGACGGCTACAATGAGGCAACCTGCTCCCTCACCTATTATTCAGAGGGTGAAACCCTGACCGTTTACATGACAAAAGGCAACGAGCGGATGCTTTGCGGAACCATACGGGATGCCGGTTCTCTGCAGCCCATATCCGGCGTCGCTGTGTCTGTCGGCGAATCCTCCACCGTCAGCGACTCCAGTGGATACTATGAGCTGATGATTCCCATGGATGAAGCAACCGTCAGCTATGCCCACAGCGATTACATTGGCATCGTAAGAAGCATTGCGGAAGATGACTCTGTGATGGATATTGAGATGACAAAGATCCTCAGCGGTGATGAATACAGGGCAATCCTGACCTGGGGCGCAACCCCCTATGATCTTGATTCCCATCTGTTCGGACCCGATTATCACGTCTATTATGCTTCCTCCTACGGGACCAATGCTTACCTGGACAGGGATGACACGGATTCCTACGGACCTGAAACCATAACCTTTACCATCAGCCCGGATGAAACCTATGAATACTATCTGCATGACTACACAAACCGTGACTATCCGGAAAGTACGGACATGGCCGGATCCGGAGCAGTGATCACCCTTTACAAGGGCGATACCGTGCTGGCCAGAAGAAGTGTTCCTTCCGGTGCAGGCACAGCATGGCACGTATTCACACTGAAAAACGGAGAGCTGACTTTCTACAATACGATCTATCATGAACACCTGGAATCCCGCTCAGGCCGGTCCATACGGCTGTATTCCGGAGAAGAAAAAACACCAGTGAAGAACTACAGATTCAGCGACAGATAACGAAGATGGCTGAAAGAATCTGAAGAACGATCACAGCAAAAGGAACTGCCGGGGTATTCCTCTGCAGTTCCTTTTGCTCCAGTCTCAGAAGGACTGATATTTTTACATAATCGTACACACAGCAGCATGTTTGTGAGTATGATCGCTTAAGAATTGTCATCCATGGCCGGTGACGGCCATATCGGAAATGTCCGCCATCAGGCCCACCGTCATTTCCTGAGCTGCCGCCGACGGGACACTGTCATATCGGCAGACCAGGATCAGCTGCCCGTATCTACTGCGCATTATGTAATATTTTCGAATATTTTAGTATGCGTACAGTGTTATATTTATGCATGAAATTACCTTGCGCACAGTGTGTAATATCGATATAATTTATCCTGCGCACAGCGGAAAACGGTTGACAGAGGTGTATGCCATGGAAATACAGCGGAAAATATATCAGCATCTGCTTCGCTGGAAAGAAGAACCGAACGGAAAGAAAGCGCTCCTGATCGAAGGCGCACGTCGTGTAGGAAAATCCACAATAGCTGAGAAGTTTGCAAAAGAGCAGTACAAATCATACATTCTGGTGGATTTCAATCTTGCCTCCAGGAACGTCAGAGACAATTTTGAAAACCTGAATCAGCTGGACGTTTTTTTTCAGAACCTTTCACTTGAATATAATGTCCGGCTGTATCCGCGTGAATCCCTGATTATTTTCGATGAAATACAGAAGTTTCCAAGAGCCAGAGAAGCAATTAAGTATCTTGTATCGGACGGTCGGTATGATTATATTGAAACAGGTTCTCTCATCTCCATCAAAGAGAATGTGCATACAATAACCATCCCCTCTGAGGAACGCAAACTCAAAATGTATCCTGTTGATTTTGAAGAGTTCCTTTGGGCTATGGGCGAGGAACTGCTGGCAGAACATATTCGTTCGTGCTGTAAAGAAGGAAAGGCTCCTGAACAGAAAACACATGCAAAAGCAATGCGCCTTTTTCGGGAATACATGCTTGTAGGAGGAATGCCGCAGAGCATTGTTTCCTACATAGAGGGCTTCCCGTTGCTGCAATCATCTGAGCAATCATGTTTTCGTAAAGCATGCCCTCGTTCAATGACAGGCGTCCTCCCAGGATCGCCTTATACAACTGCTGATCTGATATCTCATTTTCACTGAATGCAAGGCTTACCAGCAGCCCCGTATCTCCCATATAGCATTTTACTGCAGCGTCGTTTTTGCTGAGGGAAAAACCGACATTGGGATCATTGCACTTGTAGCACAGATTACAGATCATGGAATCATCCAGCCAGAAAAGCGGTTCGTCATATCTGGAATAACGCCCGTCCTGATCAATCTGACTGAGAACAATCTTCTTTTCATGTGTGGACAGATATCCGGGCAGGTTCTCGAATAAGGCAGAAACCTTGGAACTGTATCGCCTGGCTGCTTTGCGGATATCATCTCTGTACAGATTCAGAATGTCTCTTTTCTCCATATCACTCGCGTCAAGAACCCAGCACCCAAGGGTACTGGGCTTGAAATCAGCGGATACGTCCGCC
>CAMOVR010000186.1 GCA_946627565.1 uncultured Clostridia bacterium | reverse complement strand
ATCATGGGCACCCTCTTCTCCCTGGTGGACAAACTGGTCTCCTCCCTGGCTCAGACCCTGGTGGCCTTCCTGTTCCTGATCTTTGCAGGCCTCTCTGAGCTTCCCACGGACGCTACGCCCTATACGCCGGGCATCAAGGTGGCCGTCATCGTCATGTTCTGCGTCATTCCCATGCTGGCCTGGCTCGCAACCCTGTGGGCCATGAAGGGCTACAGCCTGACCGGTGCCAAGATGAAGGAAATCCAGCAGGTCAATGCAGACCGCAAGGCCGCTATTGCAGAAGGCATGTCCCTGGAGGAAGCCATGGAAAAGTGGCCCTGCACAGGTGAAGATGTCAAGGTAAAACAGTAAAAATACATACAAGCATAAAAGGAGATAAGCATATGAAACTCCCCCTTTCTGTTGACTTTACAGGAAAAGTCGTTATCATCACGGGTGCCGGCGGCGTACTGTGCGGCGATATGGCCCGGGCCTATGCCCAGGCCGGTGCCAAAGTGGCTGCTCTGGATCTGAATGAAGAAGCCGTGACAAAGCTTGCAAAAGAACTGACCGATGCGGGTTACATCTGCCGCGGATATAAGGCCAATGTGCTGGACCCCGTTGCCCTGGAAGAAGTCCATCAGCAGATCCTGAAGGATCTGGGTCCCTGCGACATTCTTTTAAATGGTGCCGGCGGCAACAACGCCAGGGCCACCACGGACAACGAGTACCAGCATGAGGCAAAGGAAGGCCAGAAGACCTTCTTTGATCTGGATGCTTCCGGTGTTGACTTCGTCTTCAAGCTCAACTTCCAGGGCACGCTGCTGCCCACCCAGGTATTTGCGAAGGATATGGTGGAGCGCCATCACGGCTGCATCCTGAATATCTCCTCCATGAATGCCTATATCCCGCTGACCAAGATTCCCGCCTATTCCGGCGCCAAGGCTGCCATTTCCAACTTCACCCAGTGGCTGGCCACCCATTTTGCCGGCAGCGGAATCCGTGCCAACGCCATTGCCCCCGGTTTCCTGGTTTCCAACCAGAACCGTGCTCTGCTCTTTAATGAAGACGGAACCCCCACTGCCAGGTCCGCCAAGATTCTGGCCGGCACCCCCATGGGACGCTTCGTGGATTCCGCAGAGCTTCTGGGCGGCGTGTTCTTCCTGACAGATGACGACGCTGCATCTGCCATCACCGGTGTGGTACTGCCCATTGACTGCGGCTTCTCTGCCTACTCCGGCGTGTAAATGACTTCCGGCGGCATAGCCCGCTGAAAGATACACTTTTCAGAAAGTAATGAGAAAAGAGGTACATATCCATGAAAAAGGTTCTTGCTCTGCTTCTGACTGTCCTGTTCCTTCTCCCTGTTCTGGCCTCTGCCGAAGAACCCGTGATCGATGCGGAAACCGTGATGGATTTCAACCGTGAGTCCCCTGTCACCGACTGGGTCGGCAACTGGGTTCTGGCCGCTGCTTACATCGGCGAAGACTGGGCTGAAGAAAACGATGTGGAAACCACCGGCCTTCTGACCGTTCCCGAGAACGCCGTCACCATGACGGTTGAGGCTCTCCTGGACGCCAGCGCCACCGGTTCTGATGCCGGCGTCATGGTTGACCAGGCTTCCTATCTCCATGCCCATGTGTATGACATGGATGCCAAGATCACCTTCCCCGCTGAGATCACCGAAGAAGAAGCCGGTCTGCGTCTTCCCTGGGACGGCTGGCAGTACACCGTGCGCGGCGAGAACGACGGCGATTTCAATATGGGCGTTGGCAAGCTGAGCAAGGTTTCCGCTGAAGACAAGAGCCTGTATTTCTGCAAGGTCACCGGTGTGGAAAGCGAAGCCATCTCCGATGAAAACATGAAGTATGTCGGCATGAATACCGCTGACCAGCTCATCGTGATGTACAGCGATGACAACATGGTCAAAAAAGACGGCGATGTGGCCTTTGCCTACATCTTCGTCAGGGCTGCTGAGTAAGCAGGTCATCTGACTGCATGAAAAGGGACCGGCATGATGCCGGTCCCTTTTATTGCTGCGGGTCATACACTGCAGGGTTTTAAAAGACCAGCCGTTTCCGGCTGGCCTTTGTTTTTCGTTATTCTTTTCAGTAGATCATCAGGCCGCCGTTCCCGTTTTCCTTCTGCCTCTTCAGGGCAGTGTCGGCATCCTGGAAGATATCCCCCTGCGGGTTTTCCCTGTCAGCAAAGGCAGCACCCATATTGAGGATTATGGGCTGCTCCTGCATCAGCTCCGCCAGCATATGGTTCATCTGATCCATCTTATCAGTAAGCAGTGACTTGTTTTCCAGATTCACACGGGTCAGGATGACGGCAAACTCATCCTGGCTCAGCCTGCAGATATAGTCGACCGAACGGAAGGTCCGGCGCAGGGCTTCTGCCACATTCTCCACCATGGTGTCTGCGGCTTTCTGCCCGTCTGCCTGAAGAACCTCTTCATGATTCTCAATCTGCATGATGAGCAGTGCAATATGGTTCTGATCCGCATCCCGCATGAAGACCTCATAGGCACTGGAATTGTACAATCCTGTCTGAGGATCATGCAGTGCATCGTATGCATAGGATGTGCCAATGGACGGTCCCCTGCTCTGCCTCTCGTCCAGAAGGTCTTCCTGATCGATTTCCGAGATGGGTGTGTTCTTCATCTCCAGCAGGTATTTCTCAAACTCTTCCGGGGGAACAGGTTTTGAGAAGTAAAAGCCCTGTACAATATCGCAGCCCATGGCCTTCAGATTCAGCATCTGTTCAGCTGTTTCCACGCCTTCGGCGATGGTGGGAACCTCCAGGGAATCCGCCATGTCAAAGACGAATTCCAGCATGCGGGTATTCTTGCGTCCCCGGAAGGCATTTCGGATAAACGCCATATCCAGCTTCAGGGCATCCACCGGCAGGGTGGAAATCATATTCAGGGAGGAATAGCCGCTTCCGAAGTCATCCATCTCAATGCAGAAGCCTGCCGTGCGCAGCTCGTTGACAACCTTGATGATCTTTTCCGAGTCCTCCGTATAGGCGGATTCCGTGATTTCCAGCAGCAGATCAGCGGGCGTCAGGCCATGAGCCTGAATAAGGTCCTTCATCTCCTGCACCAGATTGCCGTCAAACATGTCTACTCTGGAAACATTAACTGAAACCGGCACGGATACACCGAGTTTCTGCTTCCATTCCTGGATCTGTCTGGCAGTCTCCTTCCAGATATACCGGTCCAGCTGACGGATCAGGCCGTTGCTTTCAAAGAGCGGAATAAAGCTGCTGGGACTGAGCAGCCCCAGGGTGGGATGCTGCCAGCGTGCCAGGGCTTCGGCGCTGCTGAGAATGGGGTTTTCCGGGCGGATGTTGAACTTGGGCTGGAAAAATACCCTGAACTGTCTTTCCTCAAGGGCTTTGGGGAAATCTTCCAGCAGCTGTTCGGAGCGGATCTCCGTTTCATGCAGCTTCTTGTCATAATACCCTATGACCCTGCTGAAACTGTTGCGCACCTTGTCCGCAGCCATCTTCGCCCGGTCAAAGCGGCGGTCAAAATCAATGGTTTTATCCACATTTTCATATACGCCCATGCGCAACCGCACCCGGCTGTCCACCGCCTGGGAAACCGTATCCAGTATGCCTGCAACGTTTGTCTGGTGCGGCATGTAGACCAGGAACGTATCCCCTTCCCGGCGGCATACAAACCCGCCGGTGGAATCCAGGATATCCTTGATGGTACTGGAAATCGTCCGGAGCACTTCATCCCCGTAGGCCTTGCCGTAACGCTCATTGAGCAGGTGGAAATGGTTCACATTCACCACGATGGCATCCATGGACTGGTCTTTGTTGTAGACATCGTAATCGTGGGCATAGCGGTAGAAATATTCCTTGTTGTACAGCCCTGTCAGTTTGTCCCGGGCCGTCTCGCTGATGGTCTTGCGGTCCTCGTACAGTTCAATAATCCGCTGTACACGGGCCTTGACCACGTCCGGCATGGGATAGGGCTTGGGAATAAAATCCACAGCACCCAGGGTCAGACTTTCCACTTCAGCAGCCGTCTCTGATGTGACCACAATGACCGGAATCCGGCTGACCCTCTCATCCGCCTTGATCTGACGGAGGATGTCCAGTCCGCTGGAATCCGGAAGGTTCAGGTCAAGCAGAATAAGGCTCAGCATTTCAGACCGGCTGGAAATGCATTCCAGTGCTTCTCTGCCATTTTCAGCGAGAACCACATCGAATCCATCCTGAAGCATTTCTTTCAGTATTTCACGATTGATTTCCTCATCCTCCACAACAAGAATCTGTCGTACAGGCTGAAATGAAGTCTGATTTGCCATTGCTTATCCTCCAAAGGGCTCGTGAGTCATAGTTTTACAATTCTAACACCAGCGAATGAATACACAAAACATGATATCACATTCATTCTGCAGTTTCAATATCGCTACTGAACCTGCGCAAGAAGACCGAAAATCAGGTAGATGCCCACCACCACCAGCAGACCCCAGAGGACCCCCTGATGAGCATACACAAGCCCGAGAATTTCCCGCAGATAGGCGTTTGGATAGTAGTACCACCGGGTACGGCTGCCCATGCCTTCACATTCAAAATGGTTCCGGTTGCAAAGCAGCATGGAGCGGAACACATGATACCCCGTGGTGGAAAATGCAGCCGCAGCCCCTGGCATGTTCTCCTCAATAAGCTTCTTTGAAAAGGCCATGTTCTGGAAGGTATTCCGGCTCCGGTTCTCCTCCAGGATCCGCTCGGAAGGGACACCCATGGACCTGAGATATTGAGCCATGGCGCTTGATTCCGAAACAATTTCATTTTTTCCCTGGCCGCCTGATGGAATAAAGACAGCATGCTTTCCGGTGGCCTCAAACTGTTCCTTTTCAAAGGCCAGGGCCCGGTCCACCCGTCCTTTAAGCAGCGGCGTCAGGGTACCGTTGCGCCTTAACTGGCAGCCCAGAATCACAATACAGTCCTTACCGAATGAAGGTTCGTGCATGGCGGCACGCATGCCGCAGAACATGAGGGCCAGAAGAACACATTCAAAATATACAATGGTGTAATCCACCACTGTCTGCAGGATCATCCAGACAACCTGGCTTTCCCTGCTGTTTTCCTGCCCCAGCCATATGTGGCAAAGGTAGGCGGACGCCCAGAGAAGGCCCAGGGCGATACCAAGCATGTTTCTCCTGGAAATACCTTCCCTTTTCAGGAGCCATATGTTGCTGACAAACAGCCACAGAGCCAGGAGTGCCATGATGGGAGCGGTGAAATTGACGAAGTGGGACCCCAGTGCATGGAGATTGGTAAAAAACGCGGAAAGGGACCTGTCTGTCCCGGTCAGGTTTGCATACATCAGAAGAGCCGTCTGAAACCCCAGCATCAGGGAGAGGGTATCAGCAATCACCATATCATAGCTGAAGTGCTTCTTGCGGTGCGCTTCAACCGCGGTATAAACCGCCACAAAGCTGCATGCAAGGAACATGACTGTCACCGCAAATATGATGGCCCTGTCACCCGAAAACCGGCCGGGACCGGCTGACAGACGCAGGTCCGGACCCACATGCAGGCGGTATTCCCGGATTTCTTCATTCCCTCTGTCCCCGAACCCTGCCCGGACCACGGAATCACCGGGCTTTCTTGCCCGGAAGGAGAATTCCCTGGTGTTTTCATCCTGCTGAACTTCCACCACTTCAGGATCCGAAACCTCTATGAAGGTCGGCTGCCTTTCCTCCGGCAGCCCCACGGAATAGGCATCCTTTTGATGCTCCATATAGATGGTGACGGCAGCTGTCAGAATACAGGCAAGCAGAATCAGGGCCAGTATGCGCTTTTTCACCTGCAGGTGAAATACACTCAGTGGGTTGCTCATAATCCATTCTCCTTTGCCTGTTCCCGGGGTGTTTCCGATACCCTGCCATTATATCACCTGCCCCGGAAAAAGAATGCACGAATTGACAATTTCTTCATTGTATCATAGAATGCGTCATGCATCGGAGGCACGTAAAGTGCCGCGCAAGAAGGTTCATTTTGTCCGGAACCTTCGGACAGGGACGTTGATACAGTCAACAGCCAGAATAAGACGCACACCGCCCGTTTTCACCAGACGGGCACCATTCCATTTTTCCGGGAGGATATTGTATATGGGCATTTATGAAGAACTCCAGGCACGGGGCCTGATCGCACAGGTGACCGACGAAAGCGAGATCCGGGAACTGATCAACAACGGTGGTGCGCGTTTCTATATCGGCTTTGATCCCACCGCAGATTCTCTGCATGTCGGCCATTTCATGGCGCTTTGCCTCATGCGCCGCCTTCAGATGGCGGGCAACAAGCCGGTCGTCCTGGTGGGCGGCGGTACCGGTTACATCGGGGATCCCTCCGGCCGCACCGACATGCGTTCCATGATGACCCCTGAGACCATCCAGCACAACTGCGAATGCTTCAAAAAGCAGATGGAGAGGTTCATCACCTTCGGGGATGACGCCGCCATCCTGGTCAACAATGCAGACTGGCTGCTGAAGCTTAATTATATTGACCTTCTCAGGGATGTGGGCCCCCACTTCTCCGTCAACAACATGCTCCGGGCCGAGTGCTACAAGCAGCGCATGGAAAAGGGCCTGAGCTTCCTGGAATTCAACTACATGATCATGCAGAGCTATGACTTCCTCTACCTGCATGACAACTACGGCTGCAACATGCAGTTCGGCGGGGACGACCAGTGGAGCAATATGCTGGCCGGCACCGAGCTCATCCGCCGCAAGCGCGGTGATGACGCCTACGCCATGACCATCACCCTCCTGCTCAACAGCGAGGGCAAGAAGATGGGCAAGACCG
>CAMOVR010000185.1 GCA_946627565.1 uncultured Clostridia bacterium | reverse complement strand
AATCCGTCAAAAATCCGATTTTTGTTTCTTCCGGTATTTCGCCGCCCCGCAGGATACCCGTGCATCCCGCTTTTCGCTTCAGGCGTTTTCTTCCGTGTGCGGTCCCTTGTAGTGCAGGCACAGCATGGTCAGGTCGTCAAACTGGGGAGCATCCCCCACAAAGTCGTCCACGCTCCTGCGGACCGTTTTCAGAATCTCCCTGGGCTCGGCATCCGGGTTCTCGTTCAGGGCAGCCATCATGCGCTCGGCGCCGAACAGTTCGTTCTGCGCATTGGTTGCCTCCGGCACACCGTCGGTATAAACAAACAGGCTGTCTCCCGGATTCATCTGGAATTCGTGCTGGCGGAACCGCATGCCTTCCATCACGGCCACGGCCGGGGAATGGCGGTATTCAATAAGCTCATACTGCCCGTCAGCACGGCGCAGGGTCGGATGCTCATGACCGGCGTTGACGGCCAGACCCTTGCCCGTGGAAAGATCCAGCACCGCAAGCCATACCGTCACAAACAGCTCCGCATCGTTCCCGTCGCACAGCTGATTGTTGACATTCTGAAGAATATCGGAGGGACTTTCGCCCAGCAGCGCCCGGTTCTTAATCAGGGTCTTGGCAATCACCATGAACAGGGCAGCCGGTACGCCCTTGCCGGACACGTCCGCCATGACCATGCCCAGGTGATGGTCATTGATCAGGAAGAAGTCGTAGAAGTCGCCGCCCACTTCCTTGGCCGGGTCCATGCTGGCATAAATATCAAAATCCTTGTGCTCGGGAAACGGCGGGAAAATCCGGGGCAGCATGTCCGCCTGGATCCGGGAGGCAATGTTCAGCTCCGCGCCAATGCGTTCCTTCTCTGCCGTTACCGAGGCCAGATTGTCCATGTAGTCAATCAGGCGCTCTTCCATGCTCCGGGTATTCTGATAGAGGTTCCCAATCTCGTCCTTGGAGCGGATGGGGAGGTTGATGATGTTTTCTTTGGTAAGACTGTTTTCATCCCCGCCGAACTTATCCACGGCCCTGGAGAGCATGGTAATGGGCCGGGTCACCGTTCTGCGCATGAGGATCACGGAGACAGCACCCGTGAACAGAGCCGCCAGGACAGCATAGATCACCATCTGCCAGAGAAACGCCTGCCGGGTAGCCACGACCTCGTTCATGTCGATATCCACGCCCACGCAGGCCACCCGGTTTCCTGCGCTGTCGGTAACCGGCTCATAACAGGAAGCCAGCCATCCGTAGTCCGTATAACTGACCGTAGGAGGAACCGGTTCATTGGCCTCCTGGCGTTCAAAACCGGCTGCGTCCGGTGCAATAAAACCAAGTATCCAGAGGGGCTCATCCGGATCCATGACATACATGCTGTATTTCTCATCGGCAAGCATATCCAGCATATATACATACAGGGCGCCCTGGTTCGTTCTGTACTCAGAGAGCATGTCATGCAGATTCATGGCATACTCCAGAACCCCGTGCTCCGCCAGATACTGCCGGATGACTTCCTCGTCCTCATTTTCCGCAGCCTGTTTCCGCAGCACCTGATAGTCTTCATTATGCAGCAGCGTGACAAATTCCCGCAACTGGTTTCCATCCAGGAAGGTGTTCAGCGATTTGGCTGTCTGAGACACTTTCCCTGTGTAAAAGTCGTCCACTTCCCTGATGTTGGTCATGTATGCACTGAAGATCAGGGTGCCGGCGATGGTGATGACAGCCAGCAGAATCAGACAATAGACACGAAAGGATACTGAGCGCAATCTGTTCATGGAAAGAATTCCCCCTCTTCTACTGATAAACCACCGTCAGCGTATTGAAACCCTGGTAGTGCCGGTAATCCATCCGCTGGCTCTTTTTGCGGACCATCATAACACCGATGGAGTCCATGATGCTGGCCTCCATGTCCTTCCTGGCCTTCTCCATTTTCAGGTCCAGGGGGTTGAAATAGGGTGCGCTGTCCCGGATGTGCAGCACATACTGATGGCCGGGATCCACCACCAGAGTAACCTGGATGTATTCGTTCTTCCTCCCGGAAAACGCCTTCTGCATGGTGACCGCACAGAGCTCCTCCACAGCCAGCTGCAGCTGCATGGCCTTGGCAGGGGGGATCTCCTGCTCCTCGCAGAATTGTTCCACCTCTTCCACCACACTGCCCAGCTCCTGCTGGCTGTTCCTGAGAACCGCGCGCCACATGGGATACTGTCTCCTGCTCTCCATCCTTCTTGTCCGGCGCACCAGTAATTCAAAGATGGCCGCGGCAAGTATTTCCGCCAGCGGGAACGTCCACCAGATGCCTTCCGGCCAGACAAGACCCAGAAGCAGCGTTAAGGGGATCAGGGGCACGGCCTCCCGGAGGAAGCCGTCCTGAAAAGCCAGCCAGGGGTTCCGTACCGCCTGAAAATACCGTGCCAGGATGATCAGGATTCCTGCAAAGGGCATGGAAAGCAGATAAATCCGTATGGCCGGGACTGCCACGGCCAGCTGTTCCGGAAGATGCATACCGAAAATCCGGCATACCGGTGCGGCAAAGACAGCCGTCAGAATGCTGAGCACAATGCCCACCACCAGGCCAAAGCGCAGGGCCATGCGCCGCACATACTCCAGGCTTTCCCTGTCCTGCTCCACCGAGAAGGTGGCAGCCGAGGGCTGCAGCGCGTCCCCCGCTGCCGTAAAGACAGGCTGAATCACATAGCCTATGTTCATCACCAGATCAAATACGGCCACATACAGGTCGCCGGATATAAGCCCGCGCCGTCCTGCGCTCATCAGCAGATGGTTCATGATCAGCTGAAAGGCAAACTGGAACACATAGCTGACGGAGGAGGAAAAACCGATGCGCACGGAGGATTCCATGCAGCTGCGGACTTCCCGGGGATCCTCCCTTTCGGCGTCCAGAATATCCCTGACCCGGAGAATGCCCCGCCGGCTGTAAAAGTGGGTCAGCAGCATGATCACGCTGACCGTCTGGGATATGATCGTGGCCCAGACAGCGCCGCGGACCCCCAGATTCAGCCCCAGCACCAGCAGGAGATTCAGCACCAGGTCCAGCACGCCGCTGACCGTGAAGGCCATGGCCGCCAGATGGAGGTGGTCATCGTTTTCCACAAAATAATACAGGAAATAATTGAGTATCACCATGGGGCTGGCCGCCATAAGCGGGCGGCCGTAGTCCATGCACATCTGCCAGATTTCGGGATAATCCTCGCCCGCTGACAGACATCTCAGCACGATTTCCGGGAAAAAGCCCCCGAACAGTGCCAGAAACAGGGAAATGCCCAGCACCCACCGGATCATGCGGCGGAAGTGCACCAGAGCCAGATTGTTTTTTCCCTCGGCGGTCAGCCTGGCGTGGGTCACGCCGCCCCCTATGCCAAAGCTCAGGGAGATGACATTGAAGATCATGTAAAGCGGCGTCACAATCCCTATGGCCGCCAGAGCGCTTTCACCGATGCGCATGCCCACCGTGAGGGCATCCGCAATATTGGCAAGGCCCAGCGCCAGGGCTGAAATGGTTCCCGGAATCAGTGCCTGCATCAGCATGTCCCGGGGAATCCTCCATTTGTCTGTTTCGCTTCTTCTGTCTGTCTCTCTTCTGCCGTTCATTTAATCGCCTCGTACACCTTCAGCAGATCCACCGGGGAATACAGCGTTTTTTCCGTTCTCAGGCCGCTGAGTCCCAGGTCTTCCTCAATATTGATCCGGGGATAATCCGGCAGCAGAATCCGGCTCAGCTCATGCAGGCACACCGCCAGGGCGTCCTGCGGCAGGCCCGTTTTTCTGCGGACCATGGTGGCCGTAAAAACACCGGGGTGCTGGGGGTAGCCCATAAAGAAGCCTATCGGTCCTTCCTCCGTTTCCAGCAGAACCCCACGAAAGCCCAGTTTCTCGAAGTTTTCGATTTCGCAGGACAGCACATCCTCATCCGAGACACCGGCCGGATTGGCAAAGGCTTCTGAATTGTCCCGGATATGCCGCAGCAGGGGTTTGTCTTCCGGCCCGATTTCCCGGGCCCGGTAGGGATACTGGGATGCGAAATGCCGTACCTTGTTCTTATAGCTGTGGGTAACCGGATGGGCTGTCTTAAGCGCCAGAGCCCTGGTGCTCAGGATGTATTCGCTCAGGTCACCCCGGTAGCGGATGGCCCAGCCCCTTTCCGAGAGGGTTTTCGTTATGTTTTCCGGCACGTACACAAAACGCGCCGGGTTTTCCTTCTTTGCCATGTGTTCCATGAAGCCCAGGCATTTTTCCGGATCACCGCAGGGCATGTAATAGCCCTTGTCATGCTGGCTGCGCACAACAAAAAAGTCCTTGTCCCCGCCGATGAAAAGCCTGTATGTGGAAGCCCACGTCATAAGAGAAGGAAACGTCAGGGCCGTAAATACGGGCGGATTTAACTGTGCGCATTGTTCCATCCATGCGCGGTCTTCCATCTGAATCGGCCGGAAAAAGACCGTGCTGAAATCCATAGGTGTTTCCTTCCTTCACTGACACGATTTCATATCGTTTATTAATTCTCTTCTGAACTCTGTTTTTAAGATTCCCGGGCTGTTCCCGCTGAAGACAGGGCATCCGGGGCCTGGGTTCCCACTGCGGGAGGCTGCTTCAGCTTATTCCAGCGTCAGAGGGAACCAGAAATCCTCCTGGGAAGGGGCTTTTCCTGCAAAAAAAACATAATCCCGGACTTCGCCCTCATGTCCCACACCTTCCGGCTTAAGAAACAGCGGTGTGCGGATCACGAATCTGTCCGCATCGCAGGCCGAAGCCAGCGCGGCAGCCCCCTGTGCATATCCGCCAGGCTCTGAAAGCATTTCCCGCACCAGACAGCAGCCATCTTTTGTCTCCGTCATAGCCAGCAGACCCGGAGCACGGAAAAACTGAATGCCAAAGTGTGCCGCCAGGCGCCACATTCCCGGGCCGTATACCGCATGAGCCGTGCCTTTGAGAAAACCTTCCCTGGCCTGCGCATATTCTTCAGGAGAAACCGGCTTCAGCACCGGTGCATCATCACGTAAAAGTTCTTCACGGCGGAATGCTGCTTCCCATGTCCGCCCAAGGGTCTGTGTTTCAAAAAAGCGGTCATACATTTCCCTCAGTTGCACCGAAAAGGCAGCGCAGCAGACGGAATCCGCATGTGCCAGGGCAGATTCAGCTGCTGCCCTGAACAGCTGGATGCCATAACCATGTCCCCGGGCCGACGGATGTGTCCCCAGGGCGTAAAGATAAGGGCATGAGATGCGGTCACCTGGCGCGGTGAACAGCGTTACTCCCCGCAGAATGCTGAAAGTGGATACCACAGCACCATCCTTTTCCGCCACCATGGAGGAGGCATCAAAGCCCGCTTCCTCCCGCAGATAGGCGTCCGCTTCTTCCTGCGTGTCTCCGAAGCAGATGCGGATAATATCGCGCTGTGCGGGAAGGTCTTCCGGAAGTGCTGTTCTGAATCGAGCTTCTGACATGCTTTCCCCTGCCCTTTCCCGTTTCTTCCTTATCCTTCGCTGTAGAATACCTTTCCCCGTTTTATCTGTCAAGCCTCTTAAAACCAAAAAGCATGCTGAAAATCTCGCTTCCGGATGCAATAAAAATGCAGCAAATAACGCATTCCCAGTCAGCGGAAAGGCTCCCGGACACCTTCCCGGCTGCGGCGCAGCACACGCCTGAAGAGGTGCGCGGAAAAACTGTGACCGCTCCCTCGCAGAAAGAACCATGCGGCAGATGTTTGACACTGGCTTTGCGCAAATGCTATAATGTTTCAGTTTCAAAAAAGAGCCGGAAATGATTTTCCTCCGGGATCTGTGAAAAACCCAGAACCGGAAGAAAGATGCGATAAACCCCAGGCAGAAAATAAACGGCCTTCCGGACGACTGCAGCCTGTTCCCGTTCAGCCCCCGTCTCTTAGTCCGGCAGGGCCGGTACCCTGAAGCATACGGAACACGATTCCGATGTCATAGACCAGAACACGCAAGTTGGCGGACACAGTTGCAAGCACACGGTCCGCTTTCCGGAACAGCACGGCTGCATAATCCGGGATTGGAGGAGAAGTTCAATGGCTGAAATCACGATTCCTGCCAGGTTGGAGAACCTGGATACGGTAACCGCTTTTGTGGATGCAGAGCTGGAAAAACTGGACTGCCCCATGAAAACGCAGATACAGATTGATGTGGCCGTGGAAGAACTGTATGTCAACATCGCCCACTACGCCTATGCCCCCGGTGAAGGAGATGCCACCATTGAGGTGGAAACGGACCCGGCCTCAAGAACGGTGTCCATTACATTCCGTGACCGGGGCGTTCCCTATGACCCCCTGGCAAAGCCTGACCCGGATGTGACCCTTTCCGCAGATGAGCGGCAGATCGGGGGCCTTGGTATTTTCATGGTCAAAAAGAGCATGGACGATATGCGCTACACCTATGAAGACGGACAGAATATCCTGACCATTGTCAAAAAACTCTGATGTGTTTCCCTGGTTCTGGCATGCCTGCATCCTGGCAGGACCCGGCCGATACGCAGAGCACAAATAAAGACCTATACAAAAAACCAGCCACAGGGCTGGTTTTTTGTGTGCCTGCTGATGCTGTATTTCTCCTGTTCGGAGATTACTGCAGACAGCCATCTATAAGTACCAGTAAACCGCCAAAATAATTCTGGCGGTTTTTCCAATCGCAGAACCATTGCAATATAAGAATTCTTAGATTTATTCTGGCGGATAAAATCCGCCAGAATTATCAGCCAGAAAACCGCCAGAATTCCGCCATGAAATAGCCAAACAACACTACTCTCAAACAACTCATCCCCTTTACAGCCCTACTCTCCGGTTTGATATCCCTCTGAAACAACACTACTCTCAAAC
>CAMOVR010000184.1 GCA_946627565.1 uncultured Clostridia bacterium | reverse complement strand
CCGTTTTCCTTTATGAGGAAACGGTATCCTGTTTTTCTGCACTCTGTCTGATCCGTATAGCCGATCTGCCTAAGCGGCGGGATAAAGGTATCCAGCGCGTCTGTCTTTTCCGGGCAGAGAAGAATATCTATGATGGGTCTTGATACCATGCCAAAGACTGATGTGGAGCCCACGTGGCAGATCTTCCAGTTCGTAAGGTCTGCGGCTGACAGCGTCTGTTCAATCAGCCTCTTCTCTTCCTGAAATATCTGTTCCCAGGATTCCTGCCAGGGAACCAGCCGGCAGGGATTGTGTTCATTGTCTGCATGCATTTGTTTGAATCACCTCCGTTTTGCTGTTACGGGCTGATTGTATCATCGCCGGATGCTCCCGTCATTGAACTTGTGGGTGAATCCGGATGGGAAACAGGCATCTGATTGGGCAGCTGGGAACATGATATGCTGCCTGGCCGGCAGCGGGAATCCATGAGACGCCGGCACGGGAACCCTGGGGCGCTTTTGGTCCTTTGGCATGTTACGGGTCTCTCCTCACCTTCCCCGCCACATATCCGGGATAACATCCATGTATAAGGCAGAGCGGGCCTGCAATGGCCCGTTTGCTGAAGTATGAGTATGAGCCATCTTGAGTATAATCGGGACCGGGATATGCAGTCTGACTTTCCGTGATAATCGCTCCTGCTCCCGGGTATCGCCCGGGTCATGCGGATAGCCTGCAGGAAGGTGAAAGTCTGGCCAGACACCCGGATATGGTGTTTGACGGCCTTTCCAGGCCCGTCTGTATTCTGTTCATATGAGGGCCTGGGCATATTCCCTTTACGGAGTCAATGATCTGAGATTTACACCGGAGGTACAGGGCTATCCCCCATCCTGACGGTGACCAGCAGCGTCTGGCTGTTATGTGTATCTGCCGCAGGGACACGCCGGGGATATAGTCCCTTTCGCAGCCAGGACAGGCACGCATCCTCTTCATAAACACAGAAGGCCTTGCATTCCAACACGCCAGACCTGTCGGCATGGGGATTGGATGGCAGGGCCTTCCTGAACCTGTTTATGCAGTTTCACGTATCCGTTATGGCGTACACGCGCCTGTCTTTCCGGGGACTTCGCAGATACCTGCCGCATCCTTCCGTGAAAACGGAGATCGCGTTGTCTCATACACTTCAGCCTGAGCAAATTCAGCGCCATGTCACCATGCAGCGTATCCGGATTCAGAATGCAAAAGCATCCGGCCGGTCAAAAACTGCCTGTTTCTCATGGCAATAATGAAGAGATCCATACAGGCAGCCCTGAATGGAGCATACGAAGAGAAGTGTTCTTGAAAGAGGTGAGTGTATGCCCTGTTCCGCCGGGATGATTCGGAATGGATTACAGCGGCCAGCCATGCAGCCTGCATGGTTTGCATCCAACAGCAGAACAGGAGGATGATACGAGCCCCGGAAAACAGCGTGCAGAAACAGCTGACGAATGGATTAAGTGGATTTCTTCATTACCCAGGCGCAAAAGAGCTGACCTCAGAAGCCCCGGGGGTGCGGACACACGGGGTACGTCTGTTTTCCTGCTGCCTTGAGCTGCAGGCACTCATGCTGTTTTCCATGCCGGCAGTTTCCGTCACTTCTCATCCCATTCAACCACCTGTTCCGCGCATTTTTCCGCAGAGGCATACGCAAAGTAGCGCATCTGAACACCTGCAAGCCTGCAGTTTTTCACAATAGCCCAGTACTGGCTGTGACTGATGCAGTTGTTCTGGATCCAGACCACTTCCGCATTTCGGACGATATCCGGATCAAATGCCAGATTCCCGGCATCCACAAACCGCACTTCAGGCAGCATGGGTTTGATTGCCTTCAGGAAACTGTCGTGGCCGCCGAAGATGACCGTCCGCTTTTTTGTTCTGTAGGGATAATCGATCTGACGTCTTGTCTTCTCTTCCTGTTCCGGGTTTTCCCGATTGAAAACCAGCGTCCGAAGGTCTGCCAGCTCCCTGTGCTCCATCCGGAGGGCTTTCAGTTCATGCTCGTACTTTGCCCTGTCGTCTGATGATACCCGGCGTTGCCTGTACAGAGCGTCCCGAAGTGCCTTGATCTCCTGCTTTGCCTTTTTCAGTTCTTCAGACGGATCCGCTTTTGCTTTTTCCTGCACGGATGTATCCGTATGCTTTTCTTCAATGCCAAGCGCCTGTCCCCAGTAACTGCCAAGCACAGGCATCTGTACGCTGTCCGTCACAGGTTTATGCTGTGTATCCGCCTCTTCCTCCTCATTTTTCTCAAATAAATCCTGAAAAACATCTGCAAAATCCCTGTAGGTGTCTGCCTGAAATTCCCGCAGGAAGATCAGTTCCGCCATGTCGATGACTTTCCGGGCAGTCTGCGGGTCCATGCCCTCACTGATCAGCCTCAGACGGTCTTTCTCAAAGGGATGCTTTCCCATAGGTACAATGCCGCGGCTGAGATCGTAGACGATCTGTGCCAGCGTCCTGCCATTGTGCCTGGTGTGATAGAAATCAATCTCTTCTTCCGGCGGATCGTCTTCCAGCCAGTCGTTGACATCATAGGTCATGGCATCGTCCAGGAAATCATCCAGGTCTTCTTCCTCTTCGTTACCAGTGTCATCAAACCAGGGAAGCATATGAAGGGCTTCATTGCACAGCTGGGAACCGGATGCCATAAGCCAGGCAGCATCATCCCCGTTCAGGATAAGTGCATAAATGGCAAAGCAGATTTCGTATGGATCATTCAGGGTGAATCCCGTCAGTTCATCTGCCATAACCCTGCTTTGTGTCATGCGTATGATCTGCTTGCGGTCCATCTGGAGGAAACTGCTGAAATCTCTTGGGAAGCTGGCCTTCATTAACATGAATATCTGTGTCTCTTCGGCAAGCCTGCGCCTTTCCTCTTCACCCTTGGCTCCAAGCAGAAGACTTCTTGGGGATGCAGGGAGGATTTGCGGTACGGAGAAGGGCATGCCAGTGCCGGATCCGGATAAGGCAGTGCCGGCCTCCTCCAGCCTCCGACTGAGTTCATGTGTCATCCAGGCATCGCAGCGCATGTAGCGGCTCAGCAGGTCCCATTGCTTTTCCTTAAAGACGTCACATGCCCGCTTCACGTCTTCCTCCGGAAGCATGTCAAACAGGGTTTTGCACAGCGGCGCAGGATCCTCTCCCCTGGCGGCATCTTCGCCCGCCAGTTCCATATCCGGGTACGCATGAATCAGCACATGCATGACCGCTTCGATCAGTTTGTTTGAAAAACACGGATGACTGAAATCCGTCGGCAGGTAAAACGGTTCTTCACCGGTCAGGTCCGGCAGAAGTTTCGTCATATCCCAGAACTTCTTCGTTCTGCGCATGGTATCAAGAATCCAAAGAGCCGCACCAATGGTCAGGTCATTATTCAGATTCAGTGTGCTGTAATTCATAAGCGGTCTGATTTCGGCATTCACCAGCGTCTCAAGCACCGGATCTTTGGACAGTCTTCCGAATGAAGCCTCCGCACGGTCCAGAATACCAAGGATTGACTTGCATCTTCTGACCCCGAAGGCGCCGTAAAGCAAAGCCGGCTCACTCCTGCCAATGACTTCATTCAGTCTTTTCTCAAAATGCCTGAACTCGTTTTCGATGTAACGCTTATTATGTGTGGTGTTGTCTGGCATCTTTCCCTCTCTCTTTCATATGCCTCCCGCTTTCAGGATCCGGCATGCAGCATATGGCATTTGCTGCTGCAAAGCAGGCATCTGCCGTATGATCTGACGGGTAAAACGGGCAACGTTCGGGTAACAGGCAGATAACGAACGGTTAAAGAAATGAAGTCAAACCGGCCTTTTCCTGAAGCCGGGCAGCCCGTCTTACCAGGTAACTCCGCTGCTCCCCGGGAAGCGGCGGCAGGCAGTATCCGGAAGCCTGACACAGGAGGAAACCGTGAAAACACATCACCTTCCGTGGCAGTGCTTGTACTTCTTGCCGCTTCCGCAGGGACAGGGATCATTCCTGCCGATCTTCGTAACCCGCCTTTCGCCGTACGGCCCTGTGGTGACATAGGAGTCGATGGAGGAATAATCGACATTTGCTCCTATGGCACGAAGATCCGGTTCTGCCTCCTTCAGTCTTCTGGCAGCCTCTGCGCTTGCCGGCATGATGGTGGGCATACCATGGTACTTGGGCATTCTCTTTCCCAGTTCAGACGGTGCCCAGCCTTTGCGGAGTCTGGAATTGATGCTGTTTTCAAAGGCCATAACGGTCGGAATCAGGGTATTCAGGTCATTTATTTCATCCATGTATTTGTTGCCAAGTACCAGTCCTGATTCGTCCAGTATATTCTGAAAACCTTCCATCATCTCCATCTTGCCTGTGCTGATCTTCGCCCAGAGAGATGACAGAACCGCCGGATTCCCTTTATGATCCACAATGGCTTTTTCCAAAGCCGAAAACTGGGGTGTGCGGATATAGCCATTCTTTGTCAGCTCTTCAATCTGGGATGCTGTGGGAATCCAGTATGGCTGATCTGCTATGACGGCGTTTTCTTTTCTCAGAACTTCAAGTTCAGCCGGGTCAAAGTGCAGGGATGCGTATGCGTTGCCTTCTTTATCGGCTTCTTTGAACAGGCTGAGTATCGGGTCCATGGAAACAATCTGCGGGCTTACTGTTTTCCCATCACAGACCATCATGGAGGAGCCGTCAAAGCATTCCGTTATCTCTGCTGTGTCGGTCTTCCCGCCTCTGGTTTCGTAAAGCTGTTTCAGTACCTCAACGGGATATTCCCCATACAGAAGCTCTCCTGCCGTAATACAGGTATTAAGCCATGCCTTATCCATTTCCTTCACTCCTATTATCCGATCTCATGCAATGGATGCAGCGGGCATGAGGACAAATTCCGCTTCTTAAGCATGCCCATGTTACAGCAGATTATAATCCGTACTGTCATCCTTGTGCCAGCCCTGGCTCCTGGCCCAGGCTTTCATTTCTGTCTTCGACATGCCATTTATGTTCGTCTCACCGCGCTTAAGGGTGTTGATGTCTTTGATGAACTGTGCCATGCCCATGGGACCGCCCACATCTTCAATCAGCATTTCACCATCCCTGCAGAGCATCACCGGGCGGTACGTAACCCTGGCTTTGATGTTGCTCTTGTCCAGCATATCCTGTGTGATCTTCCCGCTTTCCACCAGGTCCGTACAGTTCCGGCTGCCTGTAATCCGTATACGCCAGCTGTCACCAAAGTCATAATCATAGAGGAGTTCGTCAGTAAAGCTGTATACATGGGGCTGCCTGAAGGGAGATTCCAGGCCGTCGGCAAGAATTTCTTCTATCTCCTCCTTCATACCATCATCCAGCATTTCCTGGTACGTGCTGGGACCGTCATCTTCCTGATAATCATCCATGCAGTGCATATTCTTACAGGCCAGTACCTCACCTATACCGAGCCGCTCAAGAAGATCAAAGGCGCTGCGATCAAACACCCGATCCAGAAGATGTACCGGAAGGTCCCGTAATTTCTTCACCTCGACTCTGTACTCTTTTGCGTCCGGATCCTCTTTGGGCGGATCAGATTTCGTGCCATCCATGTAATACACAGGACGAATGAATAAAGGCACAGCCTTCATCCCCTCCATATAGGACGCATATTCCACATAGTATTTCTCGTCCGGATTAATATGCTTAAGTGTCTTACGGCTTGCGATGATACCTTCATCCCGGCACTGGGACACACAGGGTCCTGTATATTTCTTCCTCAGCCAGTTTTTGAAACTCCCGCCCTGATAGTCATCCGTCCAGAATTCCGCAGCTTCAGACATGAGCGGGGATCTGTAGATGACGCCAACCTGTTGCATCCACTGTTTCACGGAGACGGTAAACGCATCCACCTTTTTCTGATTCATATAGAAGCGATGCAGATGAGAGTTGTTAAAACCAAATGCGCGCTGGATTACAAAGTGAAGGGCATAAAGCGGGAGGTTATCCGGCACGATAATATCCCGGCTTATGGTATCTCCCTTCATCCCGCCGTACATGTGCATGATTTCCTTTTCTTCCTCTGAGAAATCCGCATCAAGCTCCAGATGCAGCCGGATGATCTCGGTGGGTTCAAATGGAAGCTTTTCTCCGTACAGTTCCTGAAGGTCCAGGCGGTTTCTGTCATACATGGCTCCGGGAAACTCACCCAGGTCAAGTATTTCCTCCGGTGTCAGGTTTTTCTTCGCTCTCAGTTTTTCTCTGATCTTTTCAGGATCAAATTCAGACATGTCCATTTCGCCTGCATCCGGCAGTGCTTCATCCTGATTACGAGATACGAAATCCTCAAACATTTCGAAAGTCATCCGTGCTCTTCGTGTATCGGTTTCAGTGAAGGACATTTTGCTGTCCAGGTCTTTTCTCCAGTCCTCTGACATGTTATGTTCCATCCTTTCATTCGTTTTTTTCTGTTCCTGTCTTTCCTTCTGCATGCGCTCATATGCACGGTATCCCCGCATGGCTTTTGCATGCTCTGATGGCGTCTCAGATCCGTGGATTTCGTCCTCATATGGCAGGTTGGAAGATACGGTTCCGACAGAGACACCGAGTTTATCTGCGATGTCCTTTATGCTCATTCCCTGCTCCCTTAATACCCGTGCCTGCCTGGAGATGGGGGTATCATATACCCCCTGGGTGATAAGCATCTTGGTGACCTTGCTGCGGGTGATGCCAAAGTGAGATGCCGTATCGTTGACTGATCTGCTGTCCTCTCTTTTGGGCCTGTACTTTGCATCCGGATCTTCTGCTTTTCTTGTCCCCTCAAAGTAGGCTGCCACCTGCTTCATAAGGTCCCGGTCGTGATCTGATATGGGCATCTCTTCCCTCCCTGCGGTGTTT
>CAMOVR010000183.1 GCA_946627565.1 uncultured Clostridia bacterium | reverse complement strand
GCGAATCCAACCAGCTGACCCAGCTTGATCTGTCAAAGAACACGGCACTTCTGGCAGAGATAGCCAAGTATGAACCACAGATAGAATCCGGCTGTATCACGATTGGCAATAAAGAGGACGGACGCTGGAATCCCCTTGTCTTATCCGTTGACTCTTCTGTTGCTGTCCTGCCGGAAGGCACCATCCCCAGGCTCATTGAAATCAACGAAATCAATTTCCCTGATGAGAATTTCCGCAAGTTCATTATTGACAGCCATTTTGATAAAGACGGGAATGGCGTGCTCACGGCAGCAGAGGCAGATAACGTAAGAATGCTCAACTGCGATAACCTTTCCATTTCAGACTTTACCGGCATTGAGCACTTTTCCAAGCTGACGCGCCTGTGGTGTGCTGGCAATCAGCTGACCAGTCTGGATGTCAGCAAAAACAGATATCTGACAGCTCTTCACTGCAACAACAACCAGCTCACCAGTCTGAATCTCAGCAATAACGATTTTCTCACACACCTCTCCTGCGCATCCAACCAGCTCACCAGCCTGGATGTGAGCATAAGTACGCGGCTGGTATACCTGGAATGCGAATCCAACCAGCTGACCCAGCTTGATCTGTCAAAGAACACGGCACTTCTGGCGGAAATAGCAAAGTATGAAACACATCTGAATTCAGGCTGTTTCACAATTGGCAATAAAGAGGACGGACGCTGGGATCCCTTCGTTTTATCCGTTGATACATCTGTTTCCGTCCTGCCGGAAGGCACAGTGCCCGGGCTTCCATCCTTCATCCTCCCGGCCTCAGTCACAACCGTTGAATCAGGCGCATTCACAGGGCTGGCAAATAAGGTCTTCCAGCTTCCCGCTTCCGTCACATTCATTGCCGACGATGCATTTGATCCTTCCGCCAGTATCCTTGCCCCGAAGGATTCCTATGCTGAAACCAGGTGCAGGGAACTCGGACTGAAAGTCTTTACAACCGAATAAACCCGGTTCTGTTCTCACAATCTCCATCAGGGAGAGCCCAATCCCGGGCTCTTCCTGTTTTACGTCCTGCACCTCGCCTTACGCGCCCTCTCATATGTCTTGCCTGCCGCAGGCTCTCTGCCTAAATCCTCCCCGTGCAAACGATTTGAACCTGTCGGACACGTATACGTACGTGACGGCGGGATTTCCAGCCTCTTGCTGTCATCCGTTATGCTGGTAAATCTGCCTCTCCGGTACATGTTTTCACGCCGGTCAGAAACTTCTGTTACCCTGTCTTCTGTCCGTGCTTCACTCGCAGGCCTTCCTTCTCTCAGCCGCCACAGCTTCCGGAGTCTCGCTGCGCCGGTATTGACCGTGCCCTGCAAGGCGGCTGTCCCGTTCCTGCCTCTATCTGTCAAATGCCCGCAGCCACAGAAGGCCCGGAGGATCACGGGGCAGGCAGTCTCACTTCATCGACCGCGGCAGCCGGGCTTCACCCCTTTTCATAAACACAGCAGAAGACCTGAAGGCCTCCGGTCAGAACAATATCCGGGGTACTGACCTGTACGTTTCCTGTGTCCAGCTGTGGACGCATGACAGCGTGGATGCCCCTCTCCCGGGTATCGGAACAGATAACCGCTTCAGATACTGCGGCTCCAGTCAGGCGGGATGCTCAGGCGCAGTCTTATCTCCATTTGTCCCCCGGCAGAGGCTGTCTCATAAACCGCAACCGTTTCGCCCGTGTAAAATGGATCGGGATCTCATTGAGAGTTGTCCCCGGATTTATTGTATTTCTTTCACACTTCTTATTTTTTGCGTGACAGATTGTCACATGTTTTGTTCTTCTGGTACATATTTATTGCGTCTGGTATAATCGAGTCAATTCAAAAAAAGGGGGCTTTTCTGTGGGCCACATGAAATGGGTTTGCCTTGCCGTTGTGCTGCTTGCCTTGATTTGCTGCTCGGTGTTTGCTCTGGCAGATGTAGAGATCAACAGTACGAATTTCCCCAGCTCCTATTTTCGCCAGTTTATTATAGATGCCGGGTATGACACGGACGGAAGCGGTACGCTGAGCGAAGCAGAGATTGGAAAAGTGACATATATGCGCTGCCGCGATAAATCCATTTCCGATCTCACGGGAATCGAATATTTCACGTCACTGGAGATACTGAATTGCGCTGTCAATCAGCTGACGAGCCTGGATGTAAGCCACAACACAGCTCTGATCAGCCTGGATTGTTACGAAAACCAGCTGACGAGCCTGGATGTAAGCCACAACACGGCTCTGGTTGGTCTTAGTGTCACGGACAACCAGCTCACCAACCTCGACATAAGTCAGAACAAAGTGCTGGAAGATCTTTACTGCTATGACAATCCGCTGACCAGTCTGGATGTCAGTCAGAACACGGCACTGAAAAAGCTGATTTGCAGTGATACCCAGCTGACAAGCCTGGATGTGAGCAACTGCACAGCACTGACAGGACTGGACTGCAGACACAATAAGCTGATCAGCCTGAACGTGAGCGGCTGCACAGAGCTATCATGGCTGCTCTGTGAGGAGAACCAGCTGACCAGTCTGGACCTGGCTCATAACACAAAACTGTTATCGGAAATGGCAAAGTATGAACCGCAGACTATAGATGACGTTACCTACTACGGTATAAACAACTACGATGGCTGGCATCCTCTTGCCTTATCATTCGATGCTGCAGCCGACCTGAAGACTGAGATTGTCATAGCAGATGTGGAGATCAGCGAAACGAACTTTCCTGATGCGAATTTCCGCCAGTACATTATCGATGCCGGGTTTGATGCAGACGGGAACGGAACGCTCAGCGGGACAGAGATTGGGAATGTGACATTTATGGACTGCAGTTCAAAATCCATTTCCGATCTTACAGGCATCGAACACTTCACATCCCTGACAAGGCTGCTTTGCAGATTTAACCAGCTGACAAGCCTGGATGTAAGCAAGAACACAGCGCTGACAGCTTTGTGGTGCGGTTCCAACCAGCTTACGAGTCTGGATGTGAGTCAGAATACAGCACTGACGGATCTGAATTGCAACGGTAATCTTCTGACAGGCCTGGATCTCAGCAAAAACACAGCGCTGACATACCTGCATTGCGCTCAGAATCAGCTGACAGGCCTGGATGTAAGCCAAAACACCGAACTGGCAGTCCTGTCCTGCTATTACAACCAGTTGACCAGTCTGGACCTTAGCAATAACTCGATACTGGTGAGCGAAATTGCAAAGTACGGATTTCGGGATAACGGAGGCATCATTCAGATTGGGCAGAGGAATGAAGATGGAACCGGCTGGATTGAACTGGTGCTTGAAATAGACGAATCCGTTACAGTTCTGCCTGAAGGAACGCTTCCGGAACCGGCTCCCGAACCCACCTTCATTCTTCCCGCCTCAACCACAACCATTGAATCCGGAGCCTTTGCGGGGCTTACAGACCAGGTCTTCCAGCTTCCCGCTTCCGTCACATTTATTGCCGACGATGCCTTTGATCCTTCCGCCAGGATTCTCACGCCAAAGGATTCCTATGCGGTAGACAGATGCAAGAAACTCGGGCTGAAAGTCTTTATTATCGACTAATCCGGTTCTTTTCACAGAAGTTCAATCAGGGAGAGTCCAGTCTCGGGCTCTCCCTCTTTCCGGTCTGTACTGTACCGTACGCTCTCCCTTATGTTGTGCCTGCTGCAGACTCTCTGCCCTAATCCTTTCTTCCCATTGCAAACGATTTGAAAAGGTCGGAAACACATGCATACGTGACCGCCGGGCTCGCACCCGTTGTGCAAATGTTCAGCACTTTTTTACATGACCTGGTAAGCAGATTCTGACAAGGTGCAGTAAGCAGATTTTTACATACCCCGGTAAGGAGTTTTTTACATTGGCTGGTAAGCAGTTTTAGCATCTGATATGTTGTGCGCAATGCTGAGATTGGTTTCTTCTTTATACATCATAAGACCTGGCTTGTCAGCCAGGCCGGAGTTGGATAGAATAAATTCCCAGGAAGGGCAGAGATCCGGCAGTTCGCTGCGCAATCCTCTTTTCCGGCCGTCGCAATTGTGCCTGATGTCACAGCTCATCCCGTAAGCGGAAGGAAGCCTCGTACTCCACCCACTGGCGGGGACATAAACGATCCTTTCACCAGGCAGCAGGATCACTTAAGCGATCCGATCCTTTTGACCACATACGAAGAGAATGAAACATATGTTTGATGATTTGTATCAGCACTCTCTTTCCCGGGCAGAACACAAGGTCTGGATTCTGTCGGATCTTCAGCAGAGTCTGCCGGAAAACACGCGCCGCTGTCTTGCCGCCGGCATTTCCGATTTCGAGCAGCTTGGGCGGCCGGCAGAACAAATCTGGTACCTGGGGGACGCGGTAGAGGGAGCAGATGCCGACAGGCTGACCGCCATGTGCCGTCTGCAGGAGGAAGCATTTGCTTCGCTCAGGATTCCGCTTTGCTATGCTACCGGAAATCATGATTACGATTATTCCCGCGTCCATCGGGATCAGACTCCCTGGATGCCGTTTTATGAGATGGTGCGGGATCATCCCGGATGGAAAACCACGGCAAACTGCGAAGATTTTTATTTTCGCACGCAAATCGGGAAATATCCGGTGTATTTTCTCTGCGACCATATTTCGCAGGCCAACAAATGGTGCGTCACCCATTCACACGTCGCCTGGGGGCATGATGCATATCCTTATGCTGACGATTCCGCTCAGGCGCTTAAAGCACAAATGGCTGCTGAAACCGAGCCGATGATTACCTGCGGTCATTATGGTTTCTCCGGATGCAACCGTGACCATGAGCTGATGGACCACCTTCTGCCTTTACCCCGGACAGAACGCATCCATTTTTACGGTCATTCGCATATCGGGGACTGGGCCTGGGGGAAAAAGGATGTCTGGCGGAGAATCTCCTGGGTGGACTGGCACGATGTACCCCAGATTGATGTGTCCAGTTTTGAAAACATCCGGGGCCATCACTGCCGCAGCGTTCTTCTTCATATTTACCCGGATGGAAATATGGGCATTTTCTTCCGCAATCACGATCTTCATTGCTTTACCGAGGCATATTTTCCGGCCGGGGAAACCGGCCCCCAGGGGTGGGATGATATGCGCTTCAAATACGTATGATGCCATCCCGGACAGAAGACAGTGATGCTGTGTTTCAAATATGCCTCGTTCCCTGCATCCGGTCCCTGCTCATGGGAAACGCAGGACTGCAGACAAATACTCTGCACTGTCTGTAGGAATGCCTCTGTCCTGTTCACAGATAAACTGCTGCAGTCACGGAATCCCGGCCGTGTTTCTGCAGAGAAGGGAGTATGCTCCATGTCCATCACAGCCAAACGGCTTTTAACGGGATTCTTCTTTATCCTTCTGATTTCTTTCTGCTTTTTTTCTGCCTCTCTGGCCGAGCCGTCTCCGCAGTTCACCCTGGAGGATGGTGAATTCCTCTACAGTGAAGCACGGGCAATTCTTGAATACGTCAATCAGTTACGTACAGGCGGAGACGCATGGTACTGGAATGAAAGCGATACAGAAAAGGTCTATACCGGCAAACAGGAGGCACTGATCTACAGCTATGAACTGGAATCACTGGCCATGCTGCGGGCGGCGGAAATTGCCTTTTCCTATTCCCACACGCGTCCGGACGGTTCTTCCGTGCTGGATATTCTCCCCTGTCCCGCCGGGGAAAACATCGCGCAGGGACAGACGTCACCACAGGCGGCTTTTACGGCATGGCTGGAGGAAAACGAACCATACGCTGGTCAGGGACACAGGCGCAACATGCTGGGCAGCGATTATGTCACCATCGGCATAGGCGCTTATGAGTGCAACAACAGGATTTACTGGACACAGGTCTTTTCAGTCAGCACATATGCAGGAGAAGATGACCATCATCTTTCTGTCCCGGTCTCCTTTGACATATCGCCAGAAGTCATAAAGAGCATATCATTCTGTGCGGACAACGGCGTTTTCGAAATCATCCATGTCGGAGACACACGGAACTGGCGGGATCTGTCCGTCAACGTTATGACCTATGATATGCCTTCCTATTTCAAGACGCCTTCCGTCAGGGGACATTTTGAAAACGCGGACTTTGTCTGCAGCAATCCGGGGATCCTTGAGAGCAAAGGCAATTCCTTTACCGCGCTTTCCGCAGGAAGTGCAGACATCCGCATCACCCTTGGGAACAAAACGTTTATCGTACCTCTGTCCGTCTATTCCGGCGAAACATACAACACCGGCGAATTCGGCCTGCGGCTCAACGGCGTCATGACCACCTCGATGCCGGTGCATGTTGTGGCTGACGGACCCGCCGGAGCCAGTTACTATAACTTCTATCTCAGGGGCTCTTCCAGTTCTGTGGAATACCGGGGCACGTACCGCTATCCTTCGGATTTTTGGATTTATCCTGCCCGGATAGACTTTCCTTCCGCCTATCCAACCCATGTCTGGCTGGAGGTATATGCCTACAGTGATTCCGGTTCCATGCTCGGCATGGCATCCACTGAGTTCTATCTCTGCTCCGATTCCAGCTGTCTTGTCCTGCCCGAAGGCATACGCCAAATCGAAGCAGAAGCATTTGCTGGCATAAAGGCGGTACACGTGGATATGCAGTATGAGGTAACCGAAATCGGGCCCAGGGCTTTTGCAGACTGTCCGTCTCTCCTGTCCGTCCGCCTCTCCTCTGCACTGACAAGCATAGCCGAAGACGCGTTTGAAGGTTGCCGCAGCAATCTCCTGATTGAAGCGGTTCCCGGGAGCGCCGGTGCGGAGTTTGCCAGGAAATACGGTTTTCCGCTGCTGCCGGTGTATGAATGAGAAGCTTTTCCATAGCCCGCTGCTGTTTTTCCAGGATGATCTTCCTCACGGCAGGCCATGAAAGCAGTTGATGAATGCCTCCGGGCGTGGTTTGTGAAGCAGATGCCGGTGATCCGGGAATTCAGAAATCGCTCCTGGTATCTGGGATGATAA
>CAMOVR010000182.1 GCA_946627565.1 uncultured Clostridia bacterium | reverse complement strand
GGCTGCGTCTGACCATTCTGGCCGTTCATGCCGGGCTGAGACTGTCCGCTCTGGCCATTCTGAGCATTCGCACCGGGGGTGGATGCATGCGACTGGGTATCTGCCTGCTTTTCTGAATCGGACAGGTCAGGCAGTGCCGGGTTGGTCTGGGATCCGGCCGTGTCCGGAGCCTGCTGCAGGATTCCCGTGCCGGTGTCAGAGGGAAGGGTCGTGCTGCCCTCTGCAAGAGCAGAGAACGAGGAAAAGGCGACGCATGCAGCCAGGAGAACAGCTGCAATCTTTCTGGTGTTATTCATATCTTTAACCTCCACAATCTGTATTTGGGTCCGTATCTCTATCGGACGATTTGTATGATAAGGTGCAATCCTTGAACGAAACTTGAAAAAACCGATATGCGGGAAAAATTTTTCGAAATCCGGGAACAGCGCTTTCCGAAGCAGTATTCCCGGATCCAGTATACATGGTTCGTGAAGGCTGGTTTTGGGGAAATGAGATGGGAGGCCGTGAAGATATCTTTACAACTGCGGCGGCATTGCCCACGGTGAAGAAAGCCCATCCATTGCGCCTGAAAGGTACAATAAAAAGGAATCCCAATATCCGGGATTCCCATAAGCATTGCATGCGTCTTCTTCGTCCGGACAAATCCTGTGATCTTTAAGGATGCTGTCAGGAGAACAGCTTCTCCAGTTCTTCATACTTCTCATGGGTAATCAGAGCATCCTGTTTTGTGCCGGCAAGATGGACCACATATGTCCAGCGTCCGTAGGGGGTTATATTGGTAATCTTGTTCAGGTTGATGATATAGCTCTTATGGCAGCGGAAGAAAACCTGAGGATCCAGACGTGCTTCCGTCTCGGAAAGATTGTCTGAGGTAACATAGCGTCCCCCGTCGTCCGTATAAAGAACGGTGGAGCGGTCCTCCCGCTGGATCAGAAGAATGCTGTTCATGTCAAGGAAATTGACGCCTTCCTTATGACGCAGCATGATGCGGCCTGTGGCCTGGGCACCCTGACGGGGCACAAGGGGCATGGGCGTTGCATTTTCCTTGTTGAGCCTCTCCCGGACGCGTTCCAGGGTCTGCATCACCCGGCGGACCTTGAAGGGCTTGATCAGATAATCAAAGGCATAGACTTCAAAGGCGTCCCCCATATACTGATCATGCGCTGTGGCGAAGATCATGATAATGGACGGGTCAAGATCCTGGATCAGTCTGCCGCATTCCACACCGGTTTTTCCGGGCATTTCCACGTCCAGAAAGACCACATCAGGATGGTTCTCCTCAACCAGTTCCATAAGAGCGTCTCCGTCCGGTGCTTCACCGACGATCTGAAATCCTCCGGCTTTTTCTATCATTCTGCGCTCGATAAGCAGCATGCCGCTGTCATCATCGGCTATTACGACTCGGATAGGGTCCATGCCTGATTCTCCTTTCTGTCTGAATACATGTATTCTTTGAAATGGCCCGGAATCCTTCTGAAAAGGCGGAAAAACAGGCTGGTCTGTGCTTCTGATAAACGCAGATGTCCGGAAAGGGAATGGTTTCCCTGCCTGCTTCTCAGGAAGACCCGCCGCGGGGAAGCGGCGGGTCAGTCTGATTATGAGATGTTTCTGTATCCCTTCGTCCGGTCCGGACGTTTGAGGACTTCCTGAAGGATAAATGCGCTGGCAATGCTGTCAGGTGAGAAATTCAGTCTGAGGCCGGACTGGGGAACGGTCTGGTCCGTGTCGTCCTTTGTGAGAAAGAGTTCCTCACTGTGGCTGCTGGGCATGTCGTCAAATGTGTCCGGATTGCCTTCGGAACCGTCGTATTCCATACTGCCGCCATACATATTCTCGTGGTTATGGGGTGTAACAGAAACCCTGGGGGTTATGGGTGTGCGGTCAGGAGCCGGAACCGGAGCCGGGGCAGCAGAAGGAACGGGATCGGGTATGAAAGCATCCTCTTCTTCCTCTTCGGGGTCCGGCTGCCGCTGCTTCTGTCTGTATGCTGACATAACCTTCTGCGTTTTTGCCTTCTGCTTCTTTTTGCCGGACTGTAAACCGACGATGAGAAACAGGACAAGGACTATAACGACGGAAGAGAGTTCCATCAATCATCGCCTCACTTCTTGACGGGAGTTTCAGCCGCCTGCGGGGTGCTGGCCTTTGCAATGGATTCGCGCATGTCCGTGTCAGCAATGACATTCTTCATCTGATAGTAGTCCAGGACACCGAGCTTGCCGGTGCGGAGAGCTTCTGCCATGGCACGGGGCACATCTGCTTCAGCCTCAACCACCTTGGCCCGCATTTCCTGTACGGCTGCCTTCATTTCCTGTTCATGGGCGACAGCCATGGCGCGGCGCTCTTCGGCCTTGGCCTGGGCAATACGCCGGTCGGCTTCAGCCTGGTCCATCTGGAGCTGTGCACCGATGTTGCGGCCCACGTCCACATCGGCGATATCAATGGAGAGAATCTCATAGGCCGTGCCGGCATCCAGACCCTTGGAAAGAACGGTGCGGCTGATGCGGTCCGGGTTCTCCAGAACTTCCTTATGGGTTTCAGCGGAGCCGACGGTGGTAACAATACCTTCGCCGACACGGGCGATGATGGTTTCTTCACCGGCGCCGCCCACCAGGCGTTCAATGTTGGTGCGCACGGTTACCCTTGCCTTGGCCCGCAGTTCGATACCGTCCTTGGCGATGGCTGCCACCACAGGGGTTTCAATAACCTTGGGGGTAACGGACATCTGCACGGCCTGGAACACGTCGCGGCCTGCCAGGTCAATGGCACATACCTTTTCAAAGGCAAGGGGGATGTTGGCGCGCTGGGCGGCGATCAGGGCGTTGATGACCCGGTCCACGTTGCCGCCGGCCAGGAAGTGGGTTTCCAGCTGGGCAATGTTCAGGCTCAGGCCTGCCTTGTTGGCTTTAATCAGAGGATCCACCAGACGGGTGGGGGAGATATGACGGATGCGCATGCCGATCAGGGAAGAAATGGAGACATGCACGCCGCTGGCCATGGCCCGGATCCAAACACCGAAGGGAATGTAGTGGAAGAGAATGGCCAGAAGGATGATGACAACGATAATAATGAGAAAAACAAGAATCATGCTGCTGTTCATACGTTAATACCTCCATCAGATGCTCGTAGGTTAGGAAGAAAATCCGGGGAAGGATCAGACAGGCCGTACCACAATACGGCTTCCCTGAACTTCCGTGATGCGCACCTTTGTGTCGCCGGGGATGAAATCCCCTTCGCTGACCACATTCAGGCGCACGCCGTCGAAATCTGCGATCCCGCTGGGACGCAGGGGTGTGGTGGTGGTGCCTTCGTGTCCGAGAAGAACGTTCATGTCATCGGTGGCCACAAAGCCTTCATCCGTATTTTCTGCATTGTGCAGAACCATGCGGCTTTTGGCCAGCCTGCCTTTGGCAGCGCTGCGCAGAGCGATGGACAGGGCAATGGCAATGATGGACAGAGCGATCAGGGCAGTCACCAGTGCAAAGGATGCTCCGTGGTAGATGTAGGCGATGACAATTGCCGTAATCTCCATGAGGATGCCGGAAAAACCCGGTATGCCGAACCCCGGCATGAAAGCTTCCAGGACAATCAGGGCGACGCCTATGACACCGCACAGAATAATCAGAATCAAATCCATAGATGACCTCCTCTCCGTGTGAGGAGAGTATAGCAGATGTCTTCCGGTCTGTGGGCGTTTTTGGTACCAAACATACAGTTTGCCGTCTCAATTGTCAGGTCAGTTTTAAGAGGGGGTCATAAGCGGTCCGTAGATGTCGCTGTAAAGCTGAAGCTCCATGAGTTTGCTCTGCAGGGACTGCATATCCTTCCAGGCATCCCGCTTCTTGTCCGGGTCCCTGAGCAGGGCGGAAGGGTGGAAAGTGGGCATCATCCAGACGCCCTTGCGCTGAATCCAGATGCCCCTCTCCCGGGTGATGAAGTGATCCTGCCCAAGAACGGCTTTCAGGGCCGTACTGCCAAGAAGCACAATGACTTTGGGACGAACCAGGACAAACTGCATGCGCAGGTGCAGCTTGCAGGCGTCCGTCTCCTCCTGCAGGGGTGTCCGGTTGTGGGGCGGGCGGCACTTGACGGCGTTGCAGATATAGACCCGGTCCCGGGGCAGATAGATGGCGCTGAGCATCCGGGTCAGCAGCTGGCCGGCGGGGCCTACGAAAGCCAGCCCCTCCTCGTCTTCCCTCTGACCGGGTCCCTCCCCGATGAGCATCAGGGGAGCGTGCGGGTCACCCTGGCCCGGGACTTTGTGTGTTGCACTCTGCCAGAGGGGGCAGAGCCGGCACTGTTCAACCTGCTGGGAAAGCAGGTCCCAGGTGATATCCGGCATGGTTCAGCCACCTTTCAGAATGGAGAAGGAATGGGAAAGATCCGTGTAGACCCAGGAGATCAGGGAGAACAGCAGGGCCAGCAGGGCCAGGATGCACAGGGCACCCAGGACCGTGCCGAACAGGTCCCCCACACCGAAGGCCAGACGCAGTCTGTCACGCCGGGATTCCCTGCGCTCCTGTTCTTCCCAGTTTGTTATGTACAGATGCAGATCGGTTTCGCTCCATTCTCCCGTGTCCAGCAGGTCTTCTGCGTCGTCTGAAAACTGCTGTTCGTGCTTTTCTTCCGGGACATTCCTGTGGTTAAAATATGACATGGTTTCACCCGCTTTCTGAAAACAGGGCTTTCTGAAAAGAACGGATCATACGGCATAAAAAGGGGTCAGACGTAATCCAGCCAGGGGGCAGCCTCTTCCTCCCGTCCGGTGAGGTGTCCTTCTCCCTGTAAACCCGGGAAATCCTGCTGGCGCAGGGCTTCATAGAGGACAATGGCTGCAGAGTTGGCCAGGTTCAGGCTCCTGGCCTGTGAAATCATGGGAATCCGGATACATGCGTCGGGAAACTTTGCCAGCAGGTTTTCCGGAAGGCCCCGGGTTTCCCGTCCGAAGAACAGGAAATCGTTGTCCTGATACCGGACATCCGTATACATTCTGCCGCCCTTGGTGGTGGCAAAGAACATACGGGCATCCGGATAATCCATAAAAAATGCCTGCAGGCTGTCATGCACCTGATAGGTCATCAGGTGCCAGTAATCCAGACCGGCCCGTTTCAGGTACCGGTCATCCAGGGAAAAGCCCAGGGGCCGGATCAGGTGCAGAACAGCGCCGGTGGCGGCGCAGGTCCGGGCAATGTTGCCGGTGTTCTGAGGGATTTCAGGCTCCACAAGGACAATATGCATGGCCATGGACGGTCTCCAATCCACTGAAGAAATCAGCTGTCAGGATGCGGCGGGGGGACGGACGGATCCCGCGAAGGTGAGAAGAAGGGAAAGAAGGAAATCAAAGATCAGCAGCGTCAGCATGGCCACGGGAAAGCGGGACATGTCACCGCCCAGGAAGCCGTACCAGTCATTGCTGCCGTTTGGCCCGTTGATACCGTTTATCAGCAGGTTGCCGGCGTAATAGATCCCGTAGAGCACCATGGGCAGCATGCCGATGAAAACTCCGGGGAAAAGGCCCGGCAGCATGCGGACAGAGCGGGTCACCAGGAGGGAAATGATGGCCAGAAGCGGGGTGAGCAGATGCATGAAAAGGTTGGAACCCACGAAAAGCCCCTGGAGCTTCAGCACGGGGCCCAGGAAGAATATGACCACCAGCAGGGTGATGGTGACTCCGGTGACGCCGGCGATTCTCAGGTATTCCACCCACGAGGGTGCACTGTATCCCGGGTTAAACAGTGAGAGGATATCAGGTACCAGACAGATGAGCATGCAAAGGCCCAGAAACAGATTGGAATCCACGGTAAAGTAGCGCAGGTTCCTCAGACCCTGGGCTGTGAAGACCGCCCCGAAGGCCCGGGTCATGAGCAGGTACCAGGAAAAAGCCACCAGAAAGGCAAAAACCAGGTCGGATATAACCAGAAACCAGTTGAGAAGGCGCATATTCTGACCTCCTTACGGATAAAACGGAATGGGGAGAGTATAGCACACCGCGCCCTGTGCCGCCAGACGGTACGCTGCCTTCGCAGTCCCGCAGCGCCTGAAAAAGGAAAAACAGGCCGGAGCGCACAGTGTGCAGCATCCGGCCTGTCTGCTTCAGAAGGCTGTTGAGCGAAGACTGGGATCCTTCAGAGGTGATACCGGGGAATCAGGATTTGAAGGCGTTGATCTTGGCCACGCCGGTTTTGACCTGGTCCGAGAGCTTTGTATCAAAGCTGTGGATATCCTGCACGGCATCCTCAAAGGAGAGATAGCGCTTGTCCAGTTCCCTGTAATCTGTTTTTTCATTCTTTGCCACCAGGTCGATGCGCTCCGGGATGGCGGGAAGCCGGCGCAGGTCCAGGCGCCAGCGGCTGACATCGCTGTCTGACAGAAGATATGGATCCTCGTACCGGGCGTTCATCCCCAGGACCGCGCACAGACGCAGGATGCTCTCCGGGGTTTCGCCTTCCCTTTTGACACTCTCAAGGGGAATATAGATACGGACGTTGTCCTTCTTGGTGGGCTTGCAGATCTTGCAGGGGGAATTGCCGTCGTTTAAGGCATCGCCTATGGTGGCATATCCTTTCAGTTCCGACATGCCCCGCAGTTTCGGGCACTCCCTCCTGTGAAAGTTCCGGTATCCGGAGGCCACCCAGAAGCCGAACTGGGGTTCGGTCAGCGTCATGATATCCTGCTTCTGCACCGGGGAGAGGGAAAGGCTGGCAAGCAGGCGTTTGCGCTCCCCGGTCAGGAAGTTGTAGCGCTTCATGGCTGCCGCTTCATCGGGGGTTTCAGGCTGGGGCGGTGCCACCGGAGGCTTGACGGGCTCGGGATTCGGGGCGGGTACAGGGGCTTTCACCGGTGCGGCTTTTGCTTCTTTCTTTGGCCTGGCTGCCGCGGGCTTTTTCTGCTCTTCCGGTTTCCCGGCAGGTTCCTTTCCTTCAGCCTTTCCTTCAGCCTTTGCCTTTGCCCTGGCCTCCGCCTTGGCTTTGGCCCTGGC
>CAMOVR010000181.1 GCA_946627565.1 uncultured Clostridia bacterium | reverse complement strand
CGCCTATTCCCCTTCTTTGCACATTCTGCTGATTTGATTCAAAGGGGAAAAGAATATGAAGCGGATTTGGATTGGTTTCCTTGTACTGTGCCTGCTCCTTCCGGGAATAGCGCAAGCTGAAAGCGACGGTATGCTGAGCATTTTGGTGAGCGCTTACGGCTTTGGCCCGGGCGTTTCCGGGGTGATCCTGCAAATGGATCAATCTGTATCCATTGCGGAAGTGCAAGAACTTAGTGTCACTGTGGGCGGAACAGAAAGAGATATCGTTTCTGTATCTCCCTGTGATGAACAGGGGAAACTAACGCAGGGACCTTCCGACCGTTTGCTGATCGCGCTTTCTGAGCAGAACGCCATGCGCTGCCCCTTGTTTGAAACTGATCCGGCCACAGGCTGGCGGGATTGGGTCAAAGCATATGAAGTATCTGTGGAAGGAACCCTGACGCTGGACGGCGATGAAAAGCAGATCACCCTGCGGGAGAATGGCATCATCCGCCGCGTTTGCCCGGACGGGGATTTGTTTTCTATGCGCATGGAATATACGGGGGAAGCGCTGAACGCTTTTACCGGCGAAACGGAAACCCAAACGATTCGGCTGGCGGCCTATGAACCGGAAACGCTGCGGGGCGGAGCGCCTAATCCCCTGGTGATTTGGCTTCACGGAGCGGGCGAGGGTGGAATCAGTCTGGACGCCGCTGTACTAGGAAACGAGGTTTCCCTGCTGGCAAAGGAAAAAATCCAAAACCATTTCACTTCCGCTGATGGAACGACAGGGGCGTATGTGCTTCTTCCTCAATGCGAAACCGTTTGGATGGATGAAGGGGACGGGCAAAACGGAGAGGGGACCGGTGTGTCCCGGTATACCAAAGTGCTGATGGAAGCAATTGAACAGTATGTGGACAATCATCCCGACGTGGACAGAAACCGGATTTATCTGGGCGGCTGCTCCAACGGCGGCTATATGACCCTGAATCTGCTGGTGGAATATCCCGGTTATTTTGCCGCCGCGTTTCCCGTGTGCGAAGCCTATGACACGTTGGATCAGGAGCAGCGGATCGAAGCGCTGGCAGCCCAGTCCATTTGGTTCGTTCAATCCGCGGATGACAACGTGGTCAACCCGGAGCGGTACGTCATCCCTACCTATACCGATCTGGTTTTCGAGGAAGCGGAGGACTGCTGGCTCTCCATGTTTGACGGTTATCACCATGCCGTTTGGAGCACGGTGTTCCATGATTTGGTGAACGGCGTACAGGATGGGGACAATGTTTTTGAAAACATGGCCGCCCAGCCGGATCGGGAAAAGGGCGGAACCTGTACTGCCAATGGGATTGCCAATCTGTTTGATTGGCTGAATATGCATGCACTCTGATGTCAGACGAAGCAACCCTTTTCAGAACGATTTACAAAAAGAGAATCAGGGCAAAGAGCAATGTCAATAAGTTAATCCGAATTGTTGATGTGTAGATTTCCAGTGCTTTGGCTTACATAATCGTTTCAGAAGTGGCAGAAAAATAGCTCTCTCAGATCACAATGATTCTGAGGAGCTATTTTTTGACGTGATGCAGTGCTGGTTGACATTGTTATTGACGGTCTTACATATAAAAACCACGATTTCCCATGAAATCGCGTACAACAATCAAGAATATGCAATTATACCATTTGCATACGCAATCAGGTCCGGCATGGTATGAAATTATGTCGCTCCTATCGGTAGAGGAACGATACGAAGCTTATGGTTCTGAGGTCACGTTTAAAACTTCTGCCCTTACGGACAGGAGTTTTGTGACGTAATAGAACTTCAATGACATCAAAAGCAAGGGCGTCTGCATTCTTCAGATAATCACAGATCAAGTGAGTTGCAAAACGACGATTGATCCCCGACAGACAGGTTCCGGATTTTGGCTTTCAACTGCGTAGCTGTCTGATCATAGCATGACCTCCGTATAGGTTCGTACTTCATCCTCAACGCCGAGTGCCTTAGCATATTGCATCAGATTTCCAAGATTCTTCCCACTTGAACTCATGTACTCCCTGACAGCAGTCTGGAATGTTTGAATTTCAAAGTCTTTCTTTGCCCTGATGATGTCGCACATCGTCCGTCCCCGGAACCCGCTGCACAGGGCTGTTATCTGTTTTATTGCCTGCCTTTATCCGGCACAGAACAGACGGTACGCTGCAGACCGTCCCGGGGTGCAGAAAACCTTCTTGCACAGTACTCCCCTGATGTGCATAATATTCCTGAGAAATACAGAATTAGAAAGACCGTATATACGCCGGCACCATGCATGGTGATCTGACCAGATGAAGGCGCAGAAATATCAAAAAAAGAACAGACCGGACGCTGACAGGAAAACAGGAGGACACCGCAAATATGAACCGTTGTGCACGCTGCGGAAAGCAGATGTTTTTTTCAGGAGAATCAGCCCTCTGCAAAGACTGCATGCAGATTCTTAAGGCAGAGAAAAAGAACAGCCGGCCAGATCCTGCCGGCCGGCCTTTTTCCGGGTATGAAACAGTCAAACAGCCCGTCCCCATTCCGTCTGCATCCCCTGCTCCCGCCGTTTCTCTGGTAAAGAAGCCCTGCATGTCCGACGGGAAAACGCACTTTTCCTACGGGAACGCCAATCCGGAGCAGATTGAGGCCATCCGGACGGTGGACGGACCCGTTCTCATCACCGCAGGCCCAGGCACCGGGAAAACCTTCACTCTGGTGCAGAGAGCCGCCTACCTGATCCAGGAAAAGGGTGTTCAGCCCGAGGAAATCATGATGGTCACCTTCACGGAGAAGGCTGCCCGGGAACTGGTCACCCGCATCACCAACGCCCTGGCCGGGCGGAACATACAGGTGGACATCAACCAGATGTACATCGGGACTTTCCATTCCATCTGCCTGAGGATGATCAAAGAGCATCCGGAGCACGCCAGGGTCAGCAAAGGCTTCCGGGTTCTGGACGGATTTGACCAGCCCTATGTCATCTACCGGAATATCAATGCGTTCCGGAAAATCCCGGGCTTTTTGGAAAAGTTCCAGAACGATCCCGTCTGGACCCAGTGCGGCGCTATCAGCCAGATTGTCAACAACCTGTCCGAGGAAATGGTGGACCTTGACGCCATGAGAGATGACCCCAATCCGGATATGCCCCTTATCGCAGAGATCTGCAGGACCTACCGGAAAATACTGGATGAGGAAAAGCTCATGGACTTTTCTTCCCTGCAGGTGGATGCATACAACATGCTCAGGGAGGACCCGGAGGCCCTGCGGGAAATGCGGGCAAAGATCCGCTACATCATGGTGGACGAGTACCAGGATACCAACTACATCCAGGAGCAGATCGTCTTCCTGCTTGCCGGGGATACGCAGAACATCTGCGTGGTGGGAGACGACGACCAGGGCCTCTACCGCTTCCGGGGCGCCACCATCCGGAATATTCTGGAGTTCCCGGACAAGTTCCCCAAAGGAAAATGCAGCATCATCCAGCTGGTGACAAACTACCGTTCCAACAGCGACATCGTGGATTTCTACAACGCCTGGATGGCCTCTCCCCAGATCCGCTGGGGCCGTTTCCGCTATGACAAAAAGATCCTGCCCTTCAGGAAGTCCGCCATCAGCAGCCCCGCCGTGGCAAAGCTGTCCCAGGCCTGCGCCTATAAGGAAAACGAGCCCTATTTTGCCAGGGTCCTGCGCTTCCTCAGGACCCTAAAGCAGAGCGGAAGGATCCAGGACTACAACCAGACTGCCTTCCTCTTCTATTCCGTGAAAAACAAACAGGTCAGGGAGCTGGCTGACTACCTTGAAGCCCACGGCATCCAGGTCTATTCTCCCAGGGCCAACATGTTCTTTAAACGCCCGGAAATCCGGATGTCCATCGGCATGCTCCTCATACTCTTCACCGGTCCCATAAAGGAAGTGCCTCAGAATAAGATTCTTCCGGATGACACAAAGAACTATTACAGAAGCTGCATAAATGAAGCCCGGCAGTACCTTGCATCCCCTCAGGGCGCGCCCCTTTCCGAATGGATCCGCCTCAGGTCAGATGAGATCCGGGACCTTACGGGGAAGGCATCCTACGGGCTTAAGAACCTGCTGTACCAGATGTACGCCTTTGAGCCTTTCCAGTCATACCTGGCCCCGGATGTGGACGCGGGCGCAGTGCAGACCCGGCCCGCCCGGAACCTGTCCCTCTTCATGCAGATGACCGGGAAATTCGAGTACCAGCACTATATGGAGAAGCTGAGCGGAGAAAATCTCGTAAGGGACACGGAAAGCCTCTTCTGGCATTTCCTCCGGCTCCTGGTGGATCAGGGCATTGACGAATATGAGGATATGGCGGAATACGCCCCCTCCGGCTGCGTCTCCTTCCTGACCATCCACCAGGCAAAGGGGCTGGAGTTCCCCATTGTGTTCGTGGGAAGCCTGTCGGACTACAACCTGCCAGACAGCGGGTGCAGGGAATTTGCCAAAGGCGCCCTTAAGTACACTGCAGGGAAATACTACCGCAGAAGCCCCTTTGAGCCGGAGGATCAGACCAGCCAGTTTGACCTGTGGCGGCTGTACTATACGGCCTTCTCAAGAGCCCAGGACCTGCTGATCCTCACCTGTCCGGAGCGCACTTCCAAAAACGGCCGCTACTCCCCCAGCCCCTGCTTTGCCCCCTTCTTTGATCCCCTGCCCCAGGCGGACAGCCCCATGCTGCGCCTGTCCGATTTCGATTTCAGCCCTGTCAAGGCGGTGAACCTGAAGGAGGCCTTCTCCTACACCACCCATATCGCCGTATACGACACCTGTCCCCGCAAATACAAGCTCACCCAGGAACTGGCCTTTGAGCCCGAGAAGACCGTGGGCATGTTCTTTGGCCAGCTGGTGCACACCACCATAGAGGACGTGCACCGTCAGGTGCTTGACCATAACTGTACTTGTATTCCCGAAGAGATGGTGGAAGACTGGTTTCACGCAAACTATGCCGCCCTGGTGAAAGCCCATCACATGTACCTGGGGAAAGAGCAGCAGGAAGCGGCGCTTCACCAGGTGCTGCGCTATGTCCGGCACCAGCAGCACATGTGGGACCGGGTGCGGGGCGCGGAGTACGACATCAGCATTCCATCACCCGGGTACATCATAAACGGCACCATTGACCTGATCACGGAGGAAAACGGTGAGATTGACCTGTACGACTTCAAGACAGGCCGCAGGGAAGACGCCCGTAAGATGGACAAAATGGACCAGTACTTCCAGCAGCTGTACGTCTATGCCCATCTGATCTCACAGCAGACCGGCAGCCGGGTCCACGGTCTGTACCTGTATTTTGTGGGTGACGCGGGCGCTGACCCCATTGTCCCGGTCCCCTGTTCCGGGGAGCTTATACAGGATGCCATGGACAGGGTGGACCGCACCATTGAAAAGATCCTGAAGAAGGAATATGACAGAACCTGCCAGAACCCTGCGGTCTGCAGGGACTGCGATTTCAGATATTACTGCCACAAAGCATCCCCGGGCAGATGATCTTCCTCCCCGCCAGGTGCTTAAACCGCCTGATACCTCCAAAAAACAGGAGGACATTTGATGCATGAACTGACAGAACTGATCCGCAGAGACATGCTGCCGGCACTGGGCGTTACGGAGCCGGGGGCCATCGCGTTTTCCGTTGCAAAGGCAAGATCGTATACAACGGGCGATCTTCTGCACATCCACGTCGCCATGAACAGCGGCATGTACAAGAACGCGTTCACCTGCGGCATTCCCAATTCCACCGAAGTCGGCAATGTGTTTGCCGCTGCCCTGGGCTATGTGGCGGGAGATGCCGCAAGAGGACTGGAATCCCTGGCAGCAGCGACGCCTGAAGACAACCTGGCTGCAAAAGCGCTGGTGGATGAGGGCAAAGTGACGGTGGAGATGCGGGGCATCTCCAGCCGGATCTTTATCGAGGCTTCCGTAAAGACCACAGCGGGGGAAGCCACAGTCACCATCCGGGACAGCCACACCCATATCACAAAGGTTACGGCGAACGGGGAAACCCTGCTTGAAACGGAAAGGGAGCAGGCAGGGGACGGTCCGGACGCCCAGGATACTAAGGTACACCGGATCCACCGCTATACCCTGAAGGAAATCCTGGATTACGTAAACACGGTTCCTCTGGAGGAAATCGAATTCGTAAAAGAAGCGTACCGGGTAAACCTTGCCCTGTTTGAGGAAGGCCTGAACAGTCCCCGCACCACCTTTGCAAGGCAGCTTCTTGTCATGAACGGCGGCAGGGTGATCTCAGAGGACGAAAGGATGACAGGCTCCCTTCTGTGCAACGGGGCCATAGAGGCCAGGGTCATCGGGCTTGACAGGCCGGCCATGAGCATCACCGGCTCCGGCGCCCACGGCATCATCGCCACCATGCCTCTCTACGCCGTCTATAAGATCCGTCATCTTACAGAGGAACAGCTGTACCGGGCCACCATGCTCAGCTATCTTGTCTGCACCTATATCAAGGAATACTCCGGAAGACTGTCCGCATTCTGCGGCTGCGCCATTGCGGCGGGTTCCGGCATGGCCTGCGGCCTGGTGTTCTTAAACGGCGGTTCCCTCAGGGAAATGGAGTACACCTTAAACAACATGGCCTCCTCCATCACCGGCATGATCTGCGACGGCGGCAACCAGGGCTGCACCATGAAGGGTGTGGCCGCCTGTGACGCAGCCTTCCGTTCCGTGGAATTTGCCATGAACGGCATACACATCGACAAAGTGCACGGCATCAACGGCATGACCCCGGAGGACACCATGCGCAACATGGGCCTGATCGCCTCCCCGGGCATGGTGGGAACGGAAAAGACGATCCTTGAAATCTTTGAGGGCAAGCTGAAATAAGGCACACACCCGTCTGACGTTTTCTGCCGCTGTCTCCCTGTCCGGTCCCTCTGTTTTTCCGTCACTGTCCCTGCCGGTTTTTCCGTTGCGCGCTTTCTCCCCCTGTGTTATGATCATCTGACGGCCGCTGAGA
>CAMOVR010000180.1 GCA_946627565.1 uncultured Clostridia bacterium | reverse complement strand
TGCGGCTAAACTTTCGGCTCCGAAGCGCACCCTTATATAAGTGAAGGGGGCGGGCTACAAACGATTCGCTCGCGTCCCAAATTCGAAATAGGAGGCCGTATCCATCCATGACCGACTTCGCCAATGTTCACTCCGAGTCGCCCGACTCCAACATCCACCTGTTCTCTCCCTTCCCTGAGCCTGAGGCTCCGTTCCCTTCTACAGCCCCCGACGTCTGGACCGCAATCGAAGGCTGCCTCTCGGGACCGTCTGATCCGAGGGCAGCTCGTCCTGGCCCGATCATCTTTGTTGGCCGCCTCTCTGAGATTGAACCCGCATCTACAGAGTTCTAGGCCCTGATGACTGTCGCAACCATGTACGGTGTACCAATCATTCCTGTGCCGCTGGTCTTGAACCCGAAGAATCCCGATACGTATGTCGACTAAAATCGATCCTAAAACGCTGCAGGCTATACTTGGACATTCCAATATCTCTACCACTATGAATACCTATGTTCACAGGAACGAAGAGATGATTCAGAACGTTGCATATTTATGCAATAATCTCTATGCATTATTGACACGTTTTTGACAGCCAGACAGCGAAATTTCGTTGCGGCATGAGGGTTTCCGGGCTTATGCATAATTATGCAGTTGACATTTTTGGTGTCAACAAATCGAGCCCAAAACAAATTTTTGTTGGTATTACTTGATTTTTCCACTATAATTTAAGTTCAAAATGTATCCAATGTCGAGGCAAGCTTCCGAACTGCCTCTTCAGAAAGACGGCTAAACTTCATGATTTTGGAAAGAGGTTCGCCTTCTGTCAACATGTCCCTGGCAACGCGCTCATTGACTTCAGCTTCTTTCTGTTCGCTTGCTCGTTTTGCGGCAGCTGTTGCAACAGCTTCTCTCATCTTGTCAATTTCAGCACACATTTCCCTCACTCCTTCCGGTGTTTCCTTAAATATTCTTGAAGCTTCTCGGATTTCTGGAATAAGCATCTTACTTGGTTCTGAGCATCGAAAGTCATGCATCAGCTTTCCAATTTCAGTAACCTGACCGACAGGATCTTCGTACTCTCCGTTCACGTACAGAATGTGCTCTCCATCATTGAAAAGTTCATTATCCGCAGCAAGGTTTACACGCTCTATCGGATAGATTGCTTTTCCTCTGTGGTAATAATCTTTTTCTATTCAGCTGCTTCCAGCTTCATCAGGGTCTCCCGGATGTCATCGTTGATACAGACGGATCTGTCTCTGATTTCATCCGGCGCATATGCCTCGCCGTAATTCAGGCAGACATATGCCGCATCCGGCCACTGGCTTACGAACTTCCAGAACTGGAACTTGATGATGCCCGGCGTGTTCATGCCAACACCCAGTTCCAGGAACAGGACCTTCCCGTTCTCATGCCCGCGTATAAATTCCATATACCGCTCTGCAGCCAGATGCCAGCCTTCATCCTCCACAAATCTTTCGTCTGCGCGAAGATTGGTGGTCATGGGCTCCCCGTCATCCGGACAGTACGGGATCAGTTCCGTGGGGATCCGCATGGACAGTTTTCCACCTTCCGGAATGATCAGCTCATTGTTCCCGCCGATCTCAAATCCCTGCGCCAGAATCATCTTCCGCATAATCTCTTCGTTCTCATAGGTCCTGTGTGCGGATGCGCCATGGGGATTCGAGCTTTGCAGCAGTCCGTAATCACCCTGGGTATAGAACAGACGCTTTTTGTCAAAGCCGGAGCGCTGGAAGCAGTGATCCACGTTGGTGGTGATCACAAAATAGTCCTTGTCCTTCACCAGGTCATACAGCCGCTCATAGGTGTCATTCGGGATCGGCATATAGCGGTTGACCCAGATGTTCCGGCTGAAAAAGGCCCAGAATTCTTCCTGTGTTTCGTATGGATAGAAGCCGCCGGAATACATGTCATGGAATCCGTATTTCCGGCCAAAATCCCCGAAATATCTTTCAAAACGTTCTCCGGAATAAACAAACCCCGCAGATGTGGAGAGTCCGGCACCTGCGCCAAGGATCACGGCATCTGCCTCCGCCATGATCCTTTTTATTTTCAGAATCTTTCCGTCCATGGTATTCACTCCCTGCCGTCCCTGTTTCTGACGGCCGTTACATTATATGCACCTTTCACCGCGCCTGCCAGTGGGCACTTTCAGGTGCCCCGGTTACAAAAAGGTGCCTGTCAGAGAAAGCAACTGCCTGCTGCCGGACATGGCGGTGCGCAGTACGGATTTTTCCGTTTCCGTCCGGCCTTTTCTGGTTCAGCATGTTTCCGGGACTTTCATGGTTTTATCCCCGTGAACATGCTATACTCCCTGTGGGTTTCCACAGTACTGACAGGCACGGTGATCGCCGGATGGATGCAAAAGAAGCAATCAAAGCACAGTTCATGAAAGAGTATATCAAGAAGGATTTGGCCCTGATCAGCGTCAAGGGCCTCTGTGCTGCCACGCCTGTAGCACGGACCACCTTCTACGCCCACTTCAGCAACACCGACGATGTCCGCCGGGAGGTGGAGGATGATATCCTGAAGGGACTGGAGGATGTAACGGCCTCCATCTCAGGGGGGAGCCTTCCGGATATGGATTTTGCACTGTTTATGGATGCTGTGGAAGCATATATCAGGACGCACTGGTCTGTCATCCATGCTTTCCTGGTGATTCAGCCCAATCTGCGTTTTATCCGCAGATGGAAGGATGCCATCAAGCTGAATTTCCGGAAAGGTATCCTGAAAAACAGATGGTCCGCAATTACGACGCCGTAGCGGAAATCGTGGCTTCCAGCATGATCAGTTCCTATTCATACTGGATGGAGCACCCGGATTCGGTCAGCACTAGGGAGATCAAGCCCATGCTGCATCAGGTGCTGGAATCTCTGGTGAAGATTCTGTAAAACCGTACACTTCCGGCTTTTTTGTAGTGTTGCTTATGAAGCAGCCTCCTTATAATCCATATCGCGGTGAACACCGCATATGTCAGATAAGGAGGCTGCTTCATATGTCAGATATCAGAATTCATGTGTTCCATACCGGTGAGGTATGCGTTGCCCCGGATCTTCCCTTCGGCGGCGATCACAGCAATGCGGTCAAAGCATCGGGTGTATTCGGAAAGAAGGAGGACCGGCTCTGGCTGCCTGTTTCTGCTTACCTGATCGAGCATCCCAGGGGCAGGTTTCTGGTGGATACCGGCTGGGCACGGGATATGAGTCCGGAAGGCGTATTTGATAAGAAAGCCCAGATCAAATCCCTGGGTTCCCTGATGCTGTACGAAGTAAACCAGGGGCGTATCGGCATTGGCCAGTGCATTGATGAACAGCTTCTGAACATGGGTATCCGGGATTCTGATCTGGATGCCGTGCTGCTGACGCATCTGGACTGTGACCATGCCAACGGTCTCAGGCAGGTGAAAAACGCCAGGAAGTTCATGGTGGCTGCGGATGAAGTGAAGTTTGCTTCCAGAATCACCAACAGAGTGCGCTATTACAAAGACTGGTGGAAGGATATCCCGCTGACGGAGTTTGAATGGAACGATACCCAGGGCCCTGCGGGCAGGAGCTACGATCTGCTGGGCGACGGGTCCATTGAGCTGATCAACATTCCGGGACATGCGGACGGACTGTTTGCCGTGAAGGTTACAAATGCGGACGGCAGATTTGTGCTGCTCTTCTCCGATGGCGGATACGCCCGCAAAAGCTGGGAGCAGATGATCACGTCCGGTATCTCCGCCGACAAGGAACAGCAGAAAAAGTCCCTGGCCTGGATCCGTGAGCAGAGCCTGGATCCCAACTGTGTGGAATCCCTGGCCAACCAAGATCCGGATATTCAGCCCCATGTGATTGAGCTGTGACTGCCATGAAGAAGACAGCGTTAATCACCGGCGCATCAGGCGGACTTGGGCTTGAGTTTGCCAGGCTTTGCGCAAAGGAGAACTATGACCTTGTTCTGGTTGCCCGCAGTGAAGGCAAACTGTACGGCATCCGGCATGACCTGGAAGAGAAATACGGCATCTGTGTCCACGTGTGCGCTGCTGACCTGTCCTGTGCGGATGCCGCTCTGGACGTATACGATTATGTACTTGAACATGAGATCCAGGTTGATGTGCTGATCAACAACGCGGGCTTTGGCGACGAAGGCAGCTTTGCCGACAGCGACTGGCAGAAACAGTATGACATGATACAGGTCAATATCACGGTGCTGATGCAGCTGACCCATTGTTTTCTCCGGGAAATGCACAGACGCGGAAGCGGGGAAATCCTGAATCTTTCATCCGTCGCCGCTTTCTGTGCCGGACCTGACATGTCCGTATACTATGCCACAAAAGCCTTTGTAAGGAGTTATTCGGAGGCCATCGCGGAAGAAGTCAGGGGAACCGGCTTGACGGTGACCGCCCTCTGTCCGGGCCCTACGGCAACAGGCTTTGAAAAGGCGGCCGCCATGAAAACCGGATCGGCCATGTTCAGGCATGCAGCAGATGCCACAGCCGTTGCCAGGGACGGAATGAAAGCCATGCATCAGGGAAAAGTGCTTTGCTACCAGGGTGCTTTCACAAAACTGATGAGCATCGGTTCCAGGCTGGCTCCCAGATACCTCACCCGGAAAATTGCCCGCAAAATGAACCATTAAGGCCCTTTCTGAGGGCCTTTTTCTTTGCGTCAGGCAGCACGTCCGGCTCAGTCCGTGGCTGCAGTCTGCCCGCACCCGGCGGACATATTCCCGGAAGTCTCAAAGGAAAGAACGGTCTCCTCCGGGTTCAGATGATGTACTTCCGGCCCGAAAGGTGCAGCCACTTTATTCCACAGTTTCACGGCTCCGGTGTTCTTCTCGTTATACTTGATTTCCCATCTGCCAGGGTGCTTTGCCAGGATCAGCCCCGCTGCATCCAGGGCAAAATGCCGCTTCCGGAAGGAGGGAAATATGGTGAATTCCGCCATGGTATAGTCCGGATTCTGGCCGATATACGAATATGGACACAGCATCGCAAATCCAATCAGGATATCATCATGGTATATGAAATAGGCAATCCGTTTCGGGTCTGAGAAATACGCATCAAAGTACCCGTAGTGATAATTCCCGTTTTCGTCCATCGGGTCATCATAGAAATTGGTCATCTCATACAGATACTTCTGGTTGATGTTCCAGAGCAGCTCCCTGTCGCTTTTCCCCACAGTCTGCAGTCGTACCATATGCTCACTTTCCTTTTTGCTGTTTTCCCTATGCAGGACTTTTCATCCCATGTTTTTCAGTTGTTTTCACATCAGCGCTCTTCTTTTCAGCCTGTCTGAAGCGCAGCGTTTCACTTCAAAACCCGGTTATTCCCTGACAAAAATCAGATGATGGAAGAATGCAATATTCCGGTATTCGTCTATCTGCGATACCCGCATCTCAAGCTGCGCCATGCTTTTCTGCCATTCTTCCTGATCGTGCCTTTCCTGCTTCTGCTGAAGATCCCAGAATGTGCGGATACCATAGGAATCAGCCATAATATGGCTGATTAGTTGTAAAAAAGACGAACTGCTCAGAAAGGAGAAGCACAATCCAGACAAACCCGATCCGCAGAGCGCTTCGCACACGCTCAGCACAACTATGCAGCCATATTCAACGATGAGAAAGGAGCCTGTCATGAAGGAACTTCCAACGGAAATCACAGAGAACGGAATCCACTACACGCTGAACGGAGATTACTATCTACCGGACATCAGCATACCGGACGGAGACAAACCTGTTGGAAAATGGGGACGGATGCGGCTGAGGTTTCTGAAGGAAAACAAGCCGATCCTGTACAATCAGATGATCCTGAATGGGACACTCCAAAGTCACCTGGTGGAAACGAATGAAACTGCAAACCGGAGACTGGAAAAGATGATCCCGGAGATGGCAGCGGCGGAAGAAATTGATGAGAATCTGAAAAGTGCCGATCAGATGGAATGGGTGCGGAGGATGAACTCCGTCAGATTCAGAGCGGAGGAAATCGTCATCTCGGAGGTGGTATTTGGGTAGTCTTCCATTCAGACAACTTGATGTCAAAAAACTTGATCTCAAGTTGCCCCTACAATTGTCATGATTTCTGCACAAGTGAAAATTCACCTCGCAGCCAAACGTTTTCTCAACCATAATCAACTTGGATTTGCCAGACATGTCTGACAGATTGCGGAGGAATGATCAATGAGCGAAGGATCCAAGGGAAACCGCCCTGAATCCGGCACTGAAATTGCCATTGTTGATGAGTGGACGATCCGTAACAGGATTTATATCGTTCGCGGTGTGAAGGTCATGCTGGACTTTGAGCTGGCAGAAATTTTTCGGATACGAAACCAAGAATTTCAATCGGCAGGTGAAAAACAACGCTTCAAAGTTTGAGGGCGAAGCGTTTATGTTTCAACTGACTCGTGAAGAATTCGATCAGATCTTGAGGTGCAAAAATTTCACCTCAAGTTGGGGCGGCTCCAGATATTTGCCTCATGCTTTCACAGAGCAAGGCGTCTACATGCTGATGACAGTTTTACGCGGAGAACTCGCAATTCGGCAGAGTAGAGCCTTGGTCATCGCATTCAAAGCCATGAAAGACTTCATTGTGGAAAACCAGAGCTTGCTCACCCGGCATGACTATCTTCGTCTTTCCATGCAAGTGTCGGATACCCAACAGACTGTTCATGCAATTCAGGCGCAGTTGGTGGAGCACGAGGACCGGCTAAACACCGTCTTTACCCAGATGAGCGATACTGTCCGCAGATCGGAACTCTCGCCCTATATGCTGGATTTGGCCAGATCTGCCGATGACAATCACCCAAAAGAGTTTCTGATTCTGAACGGCCATCCTGCCAAGGCAGATGAAACCTATATCCACATCTATAGCCAAGCGATACAAAGCATCTTCATCATCGACAACTATGTGAGCATCAAAACGCTTCGGCTGCTGCAAGACGTCCAAAGTGGAGTGACTGTTACTGTTTTCAGCGACAATCTGGGCAATCAGCTTCATTCTCATGACTATGCTGATTTTCAGACGGAGTTTCCGGCCATTCAGGTCGATTTCCGTCAGACGTGCAGAACCACGCATGATCGGTTTATCGTTCTG
>CAMOVR010000179.1 GCA_946627565.1 uncultured Clostridia bacterium | reverse complement strand
AATGCGGAACAACAGCCTGATTACAAAAACCTGCGTTTACAAATGAATTTTAGGTAAAAATGCAGGCGTCACAGCCGGCGGGAGGAAACCGCCGTTTTACACACCTTAAGGTCCCTTCCTGCCGTACAGTGCGTATCCGGCCTGTCTGACCTGTTAAGCTATGCCCGCAGATGAGGTCTGGACGGCTCAGATAAACATGACCATATAGTGGGGGAGCGTGATGATCTCATCCACCCGGCCATTTTGCGTATTTGTCAGTTTACAGGCATACGTCGGCCTGTAACGTGCAATGAATTGACGGAGAGACGGTGTTGAACGGTTTCCTGCTTTGACCTCGATTGGGATGACCGCGCCGCCCCGTTCAATGAAGAATTCGATCTCATGCACACTGTCCGGCTTATGGTAATACAGGGAGTATCCCTTTTTGACCAGACACTCTGAAATGACATTCTCGTAAATGCCTCCGCGGGCATTTCCCCTGACCGTGTCGTTCAAAACAGCAAGTTTTGTTTCAAAACCGTATGTGCAGCACAGCAGACCGGTGTCGTTCAGGTAGAGCTTGAACTGATCTCCGTTGGCATTGGCTTTTAGCGGCAGACAGGGTTCGCTGAGATTACAGCAGACCTGCACCATGGCAGAATCCTTCAGCCACTGAATGCTTCCGCCATACTTTCTTCTGGTCTGACCACGTTCCACAGTTGCATACTGGAATTTCTTCTGTTCTTTCGTCAGCTGTATGGGAATTGCGTCATAGCACATCCGCGCCAGCACTTTTTTCCTGCCTTTTGCGTGCTTTGCGATATCATCCCGGTACGCTGCCAGAATGTCTTTCTGGATTCTGTCAACCCGATTGAAATCGTGATGCTGTACATAATCGGATACGACTTCCGGCATACCGCCGACCACAATGAATTCCCGGAAAAGGCTCTCATATTTTTCGTGAACCGCCGCAGGAACTGCTGCACCGGATGCATAATATGATTTCAGCGCATCAATTGCTGCCGAACCATATCCGTCTGCCCGGAGAAACTCTTCAAAGTCGAGGGAATGCATGGTGATCTGTGTTTCATATCCTACGGGGACAGATTTAGGAATCTCTACAGTCTCATCGTCATCTTCACCGCATGTCAAGCCAGGCAGGGAACCGGAGGAAATGACATCAAAGCGAAAATCCATGGCAAGATATTTCACCGCTGTCCTGGCATTGCCGCAGCACTGGATTTCATCCAGGAAAATCAGTGTGCTGCCGGGGATCAGTTCAAAATCCCTCACATGCGCTGTAATCCTCTTGAGAATTTCATCCGCTGACAGCTCCCCGGCAAAGATGCTCTTCATATCCGGCTGAAGAGAGAAATCGATTTTGAGAAAAGAAGCGTATTCCTTTTTCCCAAATGCTTCGATGATACATGATTTGCCAACCCGCCGTGCGCCTTTTACCAGCAGACATTTCCTGACGCGCTCAGACCGGCGCTGTTCTTTCCACCGAAGAAGCTCACTGTATACTTTGCGTTTGAGTGTTGGTATCAACTCCAGTTGTCACAGATGCTGCTGTGCATAAAATTCAGGTATCAGACTGGCTGAAAAGGCATAAAATTCAAGTATCAGACTGGCCGAAAAGGCATAAAATTCAAGTATCGGATCGGCTGAAATGGCATAAAATTCAAGTTCGAATCTTGTCTGAATGGCATTTTTTTAAGTTAAAATACGTCGTCAGATCTTATTGTATCCGGAAAGACAATGAGGAGCTGCTGCGGCTGCGATACTGTAAAAGCAGCACTGTGAGATAACCGCTATGACATGCATCCACAGGGAATCGGTTCATGCCGTGCAGTGGCTGTATATGCACAGATAAGGGGGAGCGTATACAGACGAAACAGAGTCAGGAAATAAAGGTGAGAAGGTCGGAAAAACGGTTCATGTGGAAAGCAGCTCTTGGGTCATCCCTGGCGTCACCCATGGCAGCACAGCGGAAACCACCCGCTATGGCGGCTTCCACACCGGCGTGGGCATCTTCCACCACCAGGCATACAGACGGTGCAAGCCGGATCATCTCCGCGGCTTTGAGGAACACTTCCGGATGGGGCTTGGAGTGGGTGATGCAGTTCCCGTCTGCAACGGCATCAAAATACCGGTCAAGCCCGATGCGGCTGAGAATGTAGGGCGTGTTCCTGCTGGAGGAGCCAATGGCCATTTTAAGCCCGGTTTTCCGGATGGCATCCAGGGTGGTTTTTACCTCTTCAGACAGGTCTGAGGGGCTCATGCGGCCCAGGAGCTCCCGGTACAGACTGTTCTTTTCTTCGGCAAAGGCAGCCTTCTCCTCATCCGTGTAGGTTACAGTGCTTTTTTCCAGGATAATGGAGAGGCTTTCCATACGGCTGACGCCCCTGAGCAGGTTGTTGCGCTGTCTGTCAAAGGGAATGCCCAGCCGGTCGGCCAGGGCTTTCCAGGCAAGGTAGTGGTACTCATCCGTGGAGCATATGACGCCATCCAGATCAAAAATGATACCCTGAAACATGGTTTGGCTCCTTTCGTTCAGATTCTGTTAATCTGTTATGTTTTTCCGGAAATCCATCCCGTACACGGGGAAAAGCACATTGGTGCCTTTTTTCCGCCCTGACACTTCGGTGCCGGGATCAAAGTGCCTGCACGGCGATTCCGGCCTGCGGGCAGGTCTCCTGGCTTCCGGTATGTACTTTGGGCCGGCAGAGGATATCCTTCGACGAACATCCGGGAAATCCTGTGAAATGCCTGCATATGATGCATGAAAACACCGCGTCTGTGCCGTGACCTGTGCGGGGAACGGACAGGAAAACCGCAAAACGCCTGAAAAAGGGATGACGGAGAAGGAACAGACGGATACAGGGCGAATAAAGAATGAAGACGCAACAGAAGGAAAAGACTGCTCTCCTGTATGCCTGCGTATCTCTTTGGGTGCTGCCCGGATATCCCATGCCTGCATTTTGCTGTCCTTTCACAGCATGCACAAATACGCGGGATGTTTTCGGAGTACAGGGGCGTTTATTATCTGACAGTTTCCCTGCATGCGTCAGGGGGAGCGTTCCATTACAACCGTGTGGATTTACGCATGGACCTCTCAGGCCTGAAATCCGGTGCATGATCTGCAGCTGCACTGCACAGGAAACTGCAGGTCCGGTTTTTGCTTTTAGTGTTGCTTATGAGAAAGGAGGCAGCCTGCATGAAAATGCTGATTGACGGACAGTTCTGCGATGCATCTGACGGAGCGGTGGTTCCGGTGCTCAACGCAGCGACCCAGGAATACATGGACTCGGTTCCTCAGGCTGCCAGAGCGGATATCAGGCGGGCCATACGCACAGCCATGGATGGAAAACGCATCTGGGCGGAAACCCCGGTGCACGAGCGCAGCCGCATTCTTTACCGCTGTGCGGATGCCATTGACGGACACAGGGAGGAACTGGCCGGGAACCTCAGCGCGGAGACCGGAAGGATGATCCGGGAATCCCGCCATGAGATACGCTGCTGTGCAGAATACTTCCGGGCATTCGGAGAGGCAGCAGCCCATCACTACGGAAGAACGGTGCCGGATTACCACAGCGGTACGGAAAAGGATATCCTGTTTGTGAAAAGGGATCCCCTGGGCATCGTGGCCTGCCTGGCGCCTTTCAACGATCCGGTGTGCCTTGCCATACAGAAAACGGCGGCAGCCCTGGCAGCAGGCAATGCGGTTATTGCGGTGCCGGCACTGGATGCACCTCTGACACTTCTGTCCATGGCTGCCATCTGCTTTGAACAGGGAATCCCGGGCAGTGTTCTTCAGGCTTTGACCGGCAGGGACAGCATGGTGGGCAACGCCCTTTCTGACAGCGAGGATGTCAGTGCCATGTGTCTTGCGGGAACCACGGCGGCCGGACAGCATATCGCCAGCCGGGGTCTTAAGACGTCCAAACGGGTCTTCGTGGAACATGGCAGCAATGATCCCTTCATCGTCCTGGAGGATGCAGATCTTAACAAGGCTGTACACGCCGCCCTGGGCCTGAGACTGCACAGCTCGGGGCAGACCTTCTGCTCGCCCAAACGCTTTCTGGTACACACTTCCGTCCATGATGCATTCGTGGAAGGGCTGAAGGAAGCTGCGGGACAGATGAAACGCGGTAATCCGCTGGATGAGGATGCGGATTTTGGCTGTCTTGTCAGTGAGGAAGCTGCCCAGGAGGTGGAGAGGCAGGTACTGCACACCATGGAACAGGGTGCCAGTCTGGTTCTGGGCGGGCATGCATATAACGGTACCTGGTTTGAACCCACCATCCTGGATGACGTTACCCCCGGTATGGATGTGGCGAAGGATATGAAAATCTTCGGGCCGGTGTTCCCGGTCATCTCCTTTGGCAGCGACGAGGAAGCGGTATGCATTGCCAACCAGGCCAGCGCAAGCGTGCAGGCCGGTCTTATGGGCGGTTCCCTGGAGAGAGCCCTTCAGGTGGCAGCAGGGCTTCATGCCGGCAGTGTTGTGGTGAATGAACCGGGCAGCAGCCGCAATCCGGAGCAGGCCTTCAGTGGCTGGAAGATGAGTGGCGCGGGCCGGGAGAATATCACGGCCGTGCTGGATGAAATGTCACGGGAAAAGACCTATATTCTGAAGAATGTCCTGTAATATCCATGACAGGTGCCGGACGAGACCTGGAAATATTCAGCAACGATCTCATGGAAGTGATGGGGTTTATCGGGTGTTCGAAAGATGAAGCAAAACGGAATCGGCTGACTGTGTGGGAGAATACTGCCTGCAGGGCAGGGGTGTCCGGACCCGGAAAAACGCATACCGGATACTGTCAAAAAAACGTCGCATATGCGGCGTTTTTTGACAGCATGGATTCAGGCTGACTCCGTATGTGATTCGTTTTCCTGCCCATTCCATGAGGTGGGTACAGCGCAGGCGCGGCTCCGCCTGTCCTGAGGTGTTCAGTGGTTTGAAGAGGAAGATGCTGCTGCCGAGGTGCTGGCAGAAATGGCAACGAGCATGGCAATTTCCTGGGCAATCATCATGGCCAGGGTGCCGGCCATGGCCGCCGTATCCATCTGGCCACGCTGTGTATACTGGTCCGAGACGATGAGTGCGGCGTGCATGGCACGGACTGCCTTGCCGGGCCCAAGAATGCCGTAACCCTTCTGCTGTGAGAGGAAGGTATCGACCTGCTGAATCTCATCTGCGGTCCTGTCCAGATCCTCCGTCATAAGCGTCAGGGCAGCCAGGGGGGACATATGATACTCCCGCCCGTATTTCACGCCCCTGCTGCGCAGGGACTCATAGAGTGCAATGACCCTGTCGGAGGCTTCTTCAGGATTGGCTGTGGACAGCGCCAGGACGTGGGAGACAGTCTGCAGGGTATCGGAGACAAAATGGAACCGTTCCTTCAGAATGCGGTAAGCGGCTTCCATGTCGCTGATCAGCTGATCATCGCTTTTGTCTGAATAAGCCATGAGCAGGGCGAAGATGCTGTCCTCGGAAGCGGTGAGGAAGGGATGCTCCTTCTTCATGCGGTCATAGATTGTTCTGCCCCGGAGGATCCTGTCCTGGTCCAGGGTAAGGGGAGACACATCCGTCAGCAGGAAGGCTGCCAGGGCCAGGTATTCAGAGCCCCAGAATTCCTGCTTCAGAGCCTTATAGTTTTCAAGCGCCTGTGCCATCTGCTTTTCCGGGGAAGAACCCAGTGCCAGCATGGAAGCGAGGGCGGGTTCCAGGTGGCCGCGGAAGTTGGAGAAAATGCCCACCTGTTTCCGGATGATATCCCTGCATTGCACCAGGGTATCGGCATCTGCTTCAAGGCCTTTTGCACAGAAAAGACCGGCACAGATGGGATAGACATAACTGCTTTCCCACCTGAATGCCTTTTTTGCTGCATCCCGGTTGCGGATAAACAGATCACAGAGGTTCTGAAGCTGGGTTTCCATATGTGACATCCTCCTTTATTCTGCCAGGTAACATGGATCCGATTTGACGGCCGAGCAGATTTCCTGATGGTATTGGCTTTTGTAAGGAATTGTACAGGGAAAGGCAGGCAAAATCAACATAAACGCGCTGGGCCTTCAAACATAAATAATGAATTGTGGCGGCTGTATGGTCTTTCTGATTATTCGTGGATAAGGCACCGTAATCTGAACAGATTTTAAGGATATTCTCAGACATTGGTGGGTAAAGCCAGGACTGGCAAACCATACTTCCTACCCTTACAGTAAACACATGTGTGCAGAAGGCAGCCAGGCATTTACTCCCCCCCATTCATCTGGAAAACAATCAGCAGGGCGGAGTCTTTAGAGCAGTGGGTGTCAAGAGTGAAGCCCGCAGGGTGCGTTTTATGCTCACGCCGACGGGGCTGGGACCCCGGAAGGTGAAAGGATGAGCCTTCCGGGCGCCTCCCGACGAGGGTAGCTTACTCTCCTCCTATTGATATAGTCTCGCGTCGTGCGTGCTATACCAATTATGAAAGATTTACATGCCGTAATTTCCCGAAGCGCTCCGCTCCGTGATGATGTGCCTAAACATCCGTTACGGTGTGCCTATTTGACAGTGCAAGTGTGCCTCAGCAAACGGGATTTCCGGCACGGACGTTTGGGCTGAGAAGCAGGCCGTACTTTTATAGGTACATGTTGACACATCACTGTTCAAAACCGATGCAACTGCCGCATCGTGAGAGAAGTGGAGGACCGTGGCTTTCGACAACAACCTGGTTGGATCAAATTGTGGTCAGGGAAAATGGATACGAGGTGATCTTCAAGGCTGACGCGATCGTGAGGGCGGGAACACAAGGCAGCATATGACTGTGAAATGGTGGGTAGCTGCTTGTTTTTTTGCGTTTGTACCTACATGCCCACATGAGTAAATCCACACTCATATACACACCTGTGCTAAACTACCGTCAGACGATGGTTCTCGCCTATTTCTTGTTCGCGAAAAGGCGAAAAGGTTATTGCGTTTTCGTTGAAATTCGATGGGCATTTTGGTATACTCTATTCGTATCATTATGCCATCTCGGAGAGATTAAAGATTCGAGAAGGCTTACAGATACATATTATGAGGAACAGGAGGTGGTTGCACATGGGTGTGATTGATACTGAAAGCAGTATCTTTCGAATACCAGGTATTTT
>CAMOVR010000178.1 GCA_946627565.1 uncultured Clostridia bacterium | reverse complement strand
TTTTTTTCTGTACAAGCTCTGAAACTGGCGTGTCTGTCACAGACATAGGTTTTTGGAGAACAGTCTCTTTAGCCACTCGAGCAAGTATGTATCCTCCCCATAAACACAGAAATGCCCTCCGCACCGCTACCCCGGTTGGAGTCTTGGGATAGGGATAGGAGGGAGAAATCCCAAAATATGATTATATTGTCTTTATCATCATAATGTAATCCTTGCCATCTTTTAAAGAGTGCCTTTCATTAAAAGGAGCGTATCCAGCCTTCCTTCTGTAGATATCTACAAGTTTCTCATAAGGCTTATCATCAGGATTCTCTGGATTAAGATTTTTTTCAACATCAAGATATATAAATCCCCCACCAATCAGATGCTGAATCCTCTCTATAACCATATTGACCTGGTTCATAAGACCTGTAGCATCTATACGTTTTCCATTATCTACAGAGTAATTCTTCCCAAACTGAGCCAATAAGTATGACTGAATCGTATATGTTCCTTCTTCCTCGTCAAGAATACCATATCGTTCAGCCTTTTTGATTACATTTTTACTTACTGCATCCCTTTTGATTTCCAATGCCTTATTGGCTAATGTAAAGTATCCAAGGATTGAAGCATCTTCAGAGTCACTGACAAGATATGTAACTGACATCTTTTTCTGGGCAAAAGATATCGCATTCTTCTTTAAAAAGGTCTCTATTTCAGGATTCTTCGGACTTTCAAAAGAAGAAAGTAACTGTTGCGTCCCCTCTTCTCCATAATCCTGAATCATGTCAAGAATGTTTTCTACTATAAGCATCAATCAGAAACCTTTCTCTGCTTTTTCCTCATCTCATAAAGTCTTACAGAGTCCTCTCTAGTTGCCATTCTTGAATCAAGACGCACTACAGGCATAGTCTTCTTTGCTTTTTCTGATTCTTCTATCGCATTTATAAAGGATTCCACAACTTTGGGATCCCTGATTTTCACGGTATCGAAAATACTTGATGTGGCCATAATCGTTTCCTCCTTTCAAAGGCTTAAAGACAGGTTCGTATACTTCACCCATCTTACGTGCTATTCTAAGCCAAAACCCCTGAAATATCAATAACCACAACGTTTCTAAGCCTTGAACTTTCCATGAACGCCACCTCCTTCCGTCGCCTACTGTACCGTCATTTCCCGTAGTTACCATCACGGATGCTCACCGCATGGAAATCAAGGAATACCTTGACTTGCTGGATCTTACATATGATATTCCCATCGTTCATATGACAGACTTTAATACACGGGACAGGCGGACCGTCATCACGCAGCCCGGCATGCGCTATGTGCAGGCAGAGGCCCTGATCAGCCAGATGATTTTGGATGACAATTTCCGCACCTATAGTCTGCAGGAGCGCAACCGGGCCACTGAGCGGATTCTCACAGAGGTCAGAGGCCGTATGATGGAAGACATCGTGCTGCTGGAAACGCAGATGGCCCGTACAGACACGCAGGTCTTCCATCTTCAGTTCGCTGCTAAAGAATTTGATATGGTAGTGTTCTCTCCCCAGACGGCATCCTGCGAAATCTACGAGATCAAGCACAGAACCGAGATTGTTTCCGGGCAGGCACGCCATCTTCTCGATGAAAAGAAATGTGCCGAAACGACATCGCGCTTCGGCACAATAATGGGAAAGTATGTCATTTACCGTGGGGAAACGAAGGATATCAACGGAATCCATTATGTGAACGTGGAGGAATACCTGCGGTCACTTTGACCGCTTCCCTTCCTCACAGATCATGTGGATCCCGGATGATCCGGAAACCATGCTGCTGCAACATGGCTCCCGTCTGGAAAGATCCGTTCCCCACCTTCTCCGCCCGAATGTGCAGGCATGCTTCATCCGGCATGTTCACGCAGGCATATAACCGTATAATCGATACAGTTTTCCACCTGCAGCCTTCTTAATCCGCCAAATCCTGCATCCGGTCAAGTGCCATGATTTGCTTTTATGCACCACCCTGCACCTGCCGGACAGGATATCACAATCATAAACCGCCGTCATAAATAAGATACGGGATGTTGTGGTCATATGCATACTTCTGGGCTGTGGAACCCGGATACGCAATAATATGCGCGTTGCTGCTTCCCTCAAAGGCATCATCTGCAATGGAAACAGAATTCAGCGTGATCAATACAAACGTCAGGTTCGGACAGCCGGCAAATGCCCGGGAACCGATATCAGTCACTCCATCCAGGTATACTGAAATGGCCGGATTTCCTTCAAAGGCACCCTCCTCAACCGTATCCAGGAAAGTTGGCATCCATAACGTGGTGCTGTTGCTCAGATAAGGTTTCATGGGGTATGTAACCAGTAAAACATCTTTATCCGTATAGAGGTACTCTTTCAAACTGTGATTGAAGTACGATTCACCCGCACTCGAGCTGTTGTGTGTACCGTTGAGATAAACATCCACCAGAGGACTGCCTGATCCGCCAATGTAAACCTGTTTGATCTGGTTTCCGCGCACGTCCAGGTATCGCATATGGTCGGCATTAAAGGTGACGTACTCCATGCCGCAGTTCGACGCATCCAGTACCTCCAGGTAATTTGTACACCAGTAAGATTGTGCATCCAGATGCGTCAGGCTATTGTTATTCCGCACATTCAAAGTGCTCAGGCTGCTGGAAACATACTTCAGAATGGTATCCAGCTTCTCATCTGTCAGGCCGGAATTGACAATAGCCAGTTCATCCAGACACATAAGATCTTCCAGGAAAGCCCAGTCCTCTATCTTAGTCTGGCTGCAGCAGAGGTATTCGATTCTGTTATCCATAGAATCAAACTCAAAGCCTTCCAGTTCCGTGGCATCGATGGACAGATCCCTCAGTTTCAGCAGGGGCCTCACATCCAGCTCGGTCAACGGATTCAGATCCAATACCAGATGTTCAAGATTCGTGAAGTACCCCAAACCCTCCACGGATGCAATATTCTCCCCGGCTATTTCCAGTTCTTCCACTGCTTCCAGCTCTTTCTGGCTGAAATAGCCGTTCTGGTTGAGATCATACCATTCCTGGCTGAGAATAGCCCGGAAATTATCATCCGGGAAAGTGGAATCATCAATGGGAACCTCGGTGATACCCATGTACCAGACGTCTTTATTTACGTACAGAACGCCTTCCGGGCCGTTGTACTCGTAGTATGTGGGCATATCATCCATGTAGCCGTCTTCCACCAGACTCCGAAGCAGAGGAGCTTCCGTCAGATCCAGGAACGTGATATCCGTCCCGCTGAAATCCGCCTCGCCAAGTAAAGGAAGGTTCTTCAGATCGACTTCGTAAAGATCCGGGTTGCCATCGAGATAGAGAAATTCCAGGGCCGGACAGTTGCTGAAATACACGTGCTCCAGCTCGTTGTTTTTCACACTCAGCGTCTTCAGGTTCTCCATGCCGCTTACATCGAGTTCTTTCACTCTACTGTCATCCAGCACAAGCACTTCCAGATTCCGGAGGCTGCTCACGTCAATTTCGCTGACAATGCTCTCGGTAATATAGAGTTTCTTCAGGGCCGTCAGGTACTCCAGACCCTTTGTATTCTCTATATTGCTCCTCAGATCCTTGAATTCTGTTGCAGCCTCGATTTCCTCTGCGCTGAGGTGATCATCATGGTTCTTGTCGTACCAGACTTCCATGCACGCTCTCATTTCCATATCCGGGAAGTTGCCCTCGTTAATGGCAATACCGTCACCGGTGATCAGATTCAGGGTCTTATCGGCAACCAGTTCAGAGCGGGTGCCCTCAGTCGTATAATACCGCTGATAGCTGCCCATATCCGCCTCGCCATACATCACCGTATTGCGCAGAATAGGGTTGGTGTTCAAATTCAGACTGGTCAGTCCGCTGTTGCCGTGAATCGAGATATTACTCAGTTTCTCCAGGCCCTGAATGTTAAGAGTTGTCAGCGCACAGTCAGATGCATACAGCTTTTCAAGAGCAGGGCAGCCGCCCAGCTTCATGCTGGTCATGTTGGGATTATTCTGCGCATACAGTTCCCTGAGGACAGGCCACGAGCCCAGGTTCAGCTGTGCAAAATTGTTATTGCGTACATCACAGATTTCCAGACTGTCGGTATACAGGGAGAAGGTGGTAAGCTTGCATCTTGCGCAGTTCAGATACTTCAGGTTCCTGCTGTAAATAACGATCTCTGTTATATAGTTGTCAGAACAGTCCAGACGCTCCAGCTTAGGGAAATGCCTGAGCCCTTCCAGGCTTGTCAGGGTATTTCCGTTTTTTGAAACGTCCATTTCCTTCACGTACATCCGTTCGTTATAGTCCAGACGATTGTTGTTGTTTTTGTCATAATTCGTTTTGACAAAACTCCGGAAGGTGGCATCCGGGAAGGTGGCGGCATCAATATTTATCGGATCAAGCGCAGTACAGAGGAAGGTGATATAGGCTGAATCCCGGGTCTCTGCAACATACACGACCGGATTGAAAAAACCATTGTTGCAGGTGGACGTTGCCGTATTGGCAAACAGAGCCGGTGCAATGGGCTTCAGCTGGATCACCACGTTGTATTTCCTGCCGCTGACAAAAGCATCTTTGGTCTCCTTATTTGTTGTCGTATCCATAAAGGACACTTTCGTAATGGTGACTGGACACCCGTCAGCTATGGACAGCTGCTCTTTTCCGTAGGGAATATCCCCGGCCACAGGCGTGGTATACCCGGTAAAATCCACATGACTGACCGCCGTGGGTTTTACCGTCTTAAAGCGCTTTGTGACAACGGTCAGGCCGCCTGAGGCTGTGACGGTGGGCTTTTCCTGTATAAACCCGTTGTATGTCCCCTCGGCGTCCTGCCCGCCAATGGCCACATCAACATTTCTTTCATTGAAACGCCGTGTACCCGTGGGCTCCAGGTGGATGACCATGTAATAATTGTCGTCAAGGACAAAGGACTTGTTCAGGTGCACATATCTGCCTGCACTGTCCTTGCCGTAGGTCCAGAAAGCACTGGTGATCTTGTAGTCCGCATCCTCCGGGGTGCCCAGGCGTCCCAGATGATCCGACATGCTGACACCCGGATAGGGCGGGAGGAAACCGGTGATGGTCACCTCCTCAATGGTGTACTTGCTGGCCGTCACTTCCGCCGGCAGCAGCGTGCACAGCAGGGTCAGAGCCAGCAGGAAACCCAGAATCAATATGCGTTTCATTTGGTGTCCCTCCTTTATCATGTCCGTGAAACGCGTATGACAAAAGAAGCAAACAGAACACAGGAACTATTGTTTTTCATTCTACCCACATCCGGCCTTTCCTGTCAAACCGTTCAGGAGCGCAACAGATGACCACATGACAAAAAAGCGCTGTTTTTATCCCTGTCAGGCACTGCCTGTTCAGCTGTCCCGCCGCAGAAAAGGCCGGTAAAATCAGGCCTTATAGAATTTTTTTCTTCCATGCAGGCAGCGCCGGTCCGTGCCGGATTGTCACATCTGACGGCAACTGAACAGGCAGGGCTGGACGGTACCGGCAAACAGGAAGTACCGCCCTGAATCAATTATATAAACAATTAATCAGCAGCTGCATAAATGCCGGGAAGTCCTGAAATAACTTCAAAAAATCGGGTTTTGGTACTAATAGTACCAGAGTCTCAGTACCGGTGTCTCAGTACCGGCATCCTGCCGCGTATACGTTATCCCGGACAGCACGCAGAAAAACCGCTGCCATCTCCGGCAGCGGCATATGGTTATTTATATCAGACAGTCTTCCCTCTGCCCTGCAGGCATACGGGAAGCCTTCCAGCCACCCTGAATCACTTCATTTTCCGGATCATCTGCCTGATTTTCCGGGCCGTATTCTCGTCCGTTATGTCAAGCAGCTCTTCCAGCCACTTCCTGCAGCGATAGTGGATGCTGAACTTTTCGTCATATGCTTCAAGGGTATGGACGTCTTCCATGGCAACCTTCTCCTGGAACTTCCCAAAGGCAAGTTCCAGATAGGCTCTTTTTCTTTCCTCTTCCTTTTGCAGGTTTCTGTTCCAAATCAGTCCCGGACGGTGCATCAGTCCAAGATACAGAAGCCTGTCGATTTCAATGGCCTGTGCATCATAGTTATCTCCAAGGTACACCCGTCCCTCTACCCTCTCATCCCCCAGATACGGATAGTCCCTGAGTGCTTTTTCCTCCTCCCTGCGGCTTTCAATGCCCATCTCCCCGACTTCATCTTCTTCTGCTGCCTGCTTTTTCATGCAGCAGTTCTTGTATTTTTTCCCGGACCCGCAGGGGCACGGGTCGTTTCTCCCGATTTTCTCAGTCCGGGCCGGCTGCTCCATCTTTTTCAGTTCCTGTACGGCCTTACCGAGATCGATTTCGCTTTCGCCCGAGTCATACATGGCCCATTTGCTGAGCCTCTCAATGGTCCTGATGGGCGTCCTGCAGAAGGGCTTATCCGTGTACATATAGCATTCATCCACAGCGCTGTCATATCCACCCATGAAGAACTCTGTTATCAGATCGTTGTCATACATATATCTGACTTCACAGAGCATATCCACAAAATGATTCCCTTCAATCAGCTGCAGCAGCGTGTTATAAATAATGTCGGATTCTTCACCGCTGTGGATGCCTTCCCGGATAAAATCCTTAAGCTCCTGTTCTTCCAGCTTCCCGTCCATATACAGCTGGCCCATCACCTCCAGGAAATCTGTGCGCACATATTCATTTATATCCGTATTGCGCGCAGATTCTTTCACCAGCTCAAGATCCCCATTGTAGAGACTGTAGAGTACATCCTTCAGGTCTTCGGTAATCAAGTCCCCAAGCATCATCTCAAGGCATTCACTATCTATGGATACAAACCTGACCAGCTGAGGGAAAAATTCCCTGTCCTCCTTCTCACCAAGAAGCATGAGAGCCGGGATCAGGATGGTCTCTTCCTCATCCACTTCCTCCGGTTTTTCGGTGGCCTTTTCTATAATCCCGCGAAGATACGGGCGCGCTTCTTCCCAGTGGTCCAGCACAAACCGGAGTTCTTTTCCCGGAAAACGCCGGCCGCTGTATGCGATCTTTCTTATTGCCTCCAAAACAGTCATTCTTCAGCCCCTCCTCTGCTGTGATCAGCCGTTTCTCTGCGTCTGTTCCGTGTATGTTTTTCTGTTCCGATCCTGACAACTGCATCTCCACGTTCATCCTTGGGGATCTGCTCCGATGATGCT
>CAMOVR010000177.1 GCA_946627565.1 uncultured Clostridia bacterium | reverse complement strand
GAAAGTCCAGGAAACCCCCGGATTGTCTCAAAATATCTATTTTTTTGCTACGGTAACCTTATAGGTCTCATTGAGGGCTGCAACTGTACCGGAGGTTGCGCCGGGGACGCCCTTGAAGGCGCCGCCCAGGATCAGGGAGGGGACAAGGATGGCGACCAGCACCAGAGCGCATGCGCTCAGGAGGGCAGCCTTTCCGCCGCGGGAGGTTTTTTCTTCCTTTCCGGGATCCCGGCTGAAGGCGCCAATGATGTTGAAGACCATGGCTGCCAGGGCCGCCAGTACGCCGCCCAGGGAGTAATAGATGGCTTCCTCGCCGCCGTGCCCGGAGTCATAGTCGGTGAGAATGCAGTTGCCAATGCCTTCCACCCGGTCGCCAAGCAGGGTCATGGAACCAAATGCCAGAGCGGCGGTTACCAGGAAGGTCAGCAGCCTGGGCCAGAAGGCGTCAGGAAACTTTTTCAGGCAGAACAGTGCACAGCACTCGATGAGGAGCGCCCCGCCCAGACAGATGGCGACAAGCGTGGAGTTCATCTGTCCAAAGGTGTAATAACCCGTGGAAAAACCAAGACCGAACAGCACCAGAGCCAGGATGGTCAGCACAATGACCGCAAAGCCGGTGGTGATCTCTCTGGATATCAGCTTTTTCTTCATGGCTTATGCCCTCCTTTCCTTCCGCTCCTGAATCAGATACAGGATGATGAAAACCAGGAAACCGGTATAGCCGGCGCACATGAGGATGATCAGGATCGTTACCCATACCGGCACCGATGCGGCGGCAGAAGTCTCGGCCTTGATACCGTTCATCAGGGCAGAGTTGACATGGACGTAGAGCTTGCGGTGGAAGCTGTCGCGGATGTTGGACTGCAGGACAATATCCTTTGATACCGTATCCGGGTTCAGGTTCCAGATCTTACCGTTGTTGGATCCGCCCAGCATCTGGTCGTTGCCGGCAGCGGCAGTCTCGCGGGGGAGGAAGTAGGCAGCGGACTTGACCGAGTCGGTCATCATAAAGCCCTTCCAGCCCCATTCTCCGCGCAGGATATTGACCATCAGGTTCTTGGAAGCACCCACATGGATGCAGCCGATGCGGTTGAAAACACTCATGAAGCCCTTGATGGCGCCGTCACGGATGCCGATATAGAAGCCGCGCAGTTCGTTCTCTCTGGCAGCCTGCTCATGGAGGAACACGGCAAGGCCGTCGCGGTTGGTTTCCTGATCGTTGAAGGCAAAGTGTTTGACATTGGTGACCATACCGTAGGTATTCAGTGCCTGATGCACGTATGCACCGGTATTGCCGGTCAGAACAGGATCTTCGGAATAGTAGCAGATGTTTCTTCCGTTATACGGGGTGCGGTGCAGGTTCATGCCCGGAGCGAACCAGATCTGATAACCTGTCCAGAGACCGTCATTGGACACCAGACGGCCCATCTCATACTGCAGAAGGGGAGAGAAGGTGGCTGCAATCACAGGGCCGGCGGCGTATACGTCGGTGTAGTGTTTGTAAGCCGGGTCGTCCTCTTTTACTTCATACAGGGTCCCCCTGGTGCGCTGGCCGATATAGCCGATGATGCCCAGAGGAGAGTCTGCACGGCTCTCAATGGGGAAGGTGATTTCTTCAATCTCTTCCAGATAGGCGATGTACTGGTAGATAAGATCCTGCAGGCTCATCTCATCCAGCACCTTGTCATACAGCGGGACGTCGTATTCAAGGCCGATGAGCTGGGCTGCGGTTGATGGGGACATAGGCAAACGCCAGCACAAGGCATACGGCCCAGGCAGCCAGAAGACGGGTCCTGTAGCGGGGTTTGCGGGGCAGGGCATTTCTGCACAGCAGCATGCAGATCACCAGGGAGCCTGCCATATAGCGGAACTGATCCAGATAAGCCAGAAAGATTTCCATAGTATTCACCTGTGCAGATAGTTCATGTATTCCGAAAGCAGCGTATCCTTGTAGGAACGGCCCAGGGGAATGCTCAGGTCTGCCACACTCACATCGGAGGAGGAGATGCCCTTCAGGTGTTTGAGATTGATCAGGTAGGACTTGTGACAGCGGGCAAAATGATAGGTGCGCAGGGCGGTTTCATGCTCCTTCATGCTGCCCCGGACCCTGTATGCCTGCTGAAAGGTATGGTAGATCACATAATGGGCCATGACCTCCACATAAAGGATGCTGTCCGTGGAGAGCCCCACGGGCCCTTTTACGGTGTCGATGACAATCTGGCTGCCGTATATGCGCTCCGCCCGGCGGACCGCTTTGCGGAATTTCATGATAAAGTCATAGTAGCCCACGGGCTTGATGATATAGTCCACCGCATCCACTTCATAGCCGTTGATGGCATACTGGGCAATGTTGGTGACAAACAGGATGACGGTGTTCTCGTCTGTCTCCCGGATCTTTCTTGCTGCATTAAGACCGCTGGTGCCGGGCATGTCGATGTCAAAGATGATGATATCAAAACTGTGCCCTCCCGTCAGAAGAAACGCGTCGGCTGACGGAAACTGGACAGACTTAAGGTCAAGCTGCTGAGACGCTGAAAACTGAAGAATATAGTTTTCCAGCTGATCACGCATGGACGGTTCGTCATCGATGATAGCGATCTTCATGTTATTCCGCCTTTAACATAGTTGTGTCACTGTCTGTACAGACAGGTCCGGATCATGCTGTATGCATATGTAAGTCTTCGTGCGTCATTGTACCTGAAAACGGGCATGAGGGCAATTTGACATGGGACTGAAAGAAGCCATGAGGGATGCAGGCTGCGGGCACGGCATGAAAAAGTTTGAAAGATTGAATCAGGCAGTGTACAATCGGGATGATTCAAAAAATCAATCTCTGTGTGTCTCCCGGAGGGAGGGAAAAAGGCATATGCCCTGAGCGGTTTCTGCTTTCCGGCCTGCCTCAAGGAAACCTGAAAGAATGGAGGAAACCATGAGAAAACTTATTTCCCTGCTGCTTGCCATCATCTGCCTGGTTCCCGCCTGTCTGGCTGAGACGGCGTCGCCATCTGACTATACACTGGAACGCGTGGTGGTGCTCAGCCGGCACAATATCCGCTCCCCCATGTCCGGCAGCGGATCCCTGCTGGGGGATATCACGCCCCACACATGGTTTGAATGGACCAGCAAACCTAGTGAACTTTCCCTGCGGGGTGCGGTCCTGGAAACCATGATGGGACAGTATTTCCGCCTCTGGCTTGAAAATGAAGGCTTCATCCCGGAAAACTGGAAGCCTGAGGACGGGGAGGTCCGCTTCTATGCCAATGCGAAACAGCGGACACAGGCCACGGCACGGTATTTCTCCGCAGGCCTTCTGCCGGTGGCACAGCCGCCTATTGAGATGCATGCAGAATATGACTCCATGGATGCTGTCTTCAATCCGGTCATCCACTTTGTCACGGATGCATATAAAAAGGATGTGGAAGCCCAAATCGCCGAAATGGGCGGAAGCGACGGCCTGAAGGGCATCTGTGCCGGGGTGAAGGATGCCATTGCCCTGCTGATGGATGTTGCGGATGTGGAAAAGAGCGAAGTGTATCTGGCGGGGACATACGGCGACCTGAAGTCGGATGAAATGGAAATTATCCTGGAGGAAGGCAAGGAACCGGCCATGAACGGTGCAATCCGCAGGGCAACATCTGTGGCGGATGCGCTGACGCTCCAGTACTATGAGGAAGCCGATAAGCAGAAGGCCGCCTTTGGGCACGAGCTGACGGAGGATGACTGGCGGAAGATTCACAGCATCGTGGATACCTACAGCGAAGTGCTGTTTGGAACACCCCTTGCATCCGCTCAGATCGCCAACCCGCTTCTGAAGGAACTGCGTGCAGAATTTACGGCAGAGGGAAGACGGTTCTCCTATCTGTGCGGGCACGATTCCAACCTGTGCAGTGTGCTGGCCGCGCTGGGGGTGGAAGCATACCTGCTGCCGGAGGCGGTGGAACAGCGCACGCCTATCGGCGGAAAGGTTATGTTTGAAAGGCTTCTGGATAAAGAGGGCACAGCCTGGTACAGGGTCAGTATGGTTTACCAGAGCGTAAGCCAGCTGAGGAACATGACGCAGCTGTCCCTGAACAATCCCCCGGTTGTATATCCCCTGCACTTTACCGGGGTCAGCATGAACGCAGACGGACTGATTGCGGAAGAAGACCTGCTGGCGCTGTTTGATGACGCCATAGATGACTATGACGAACTTCTTGAGTATTACACGGAGGAAACCCCGGAAGCGGATGCCGCATAAGGGGAAAAACAAACTGCCGGCATGACGCTTATCTGGTGCGCCGCAGCATGTGAAGGGCGATCCCTGCCGTGATCGTTTCCGCCACAGAATGCCCGTACCAGAAGAAATCCTCTCCGGCAAACATGGGAATAAGCAGAATGAACACCGGAGGCAGGATGGCACTGCGCAGCAGCGCGGCCGTCATGCCTCTGGCTGTTTTTTTGGTGGCCTGCCAGTAGGAGATCAGCAGGATATTGATCCCGGCAAAGATGAAGCCTGAAAAATACGCACGGCTGTGGCCGGCTGTGAAGGTGAGAAGCGCTGTATCGCCAGCTGTGAACATGGCATAGAACCGGTCTGAAAAGAAGTAAACCAGGAGATAGCAGATCAGGCCAGTCAGGCAGAAGACAGCCATGGAAAAACGGAGCAGGCTGCGCAGCCCTTCTGTGTCATGACTGCCTTTCATGGCGCTGAAGACGGGCTGCAGGCCTTCTGCCATGCCCAGATACAGCGTCAGAATGATCAGCATCAGGTACCCGATGAGCAGGTAGGCCGCCAGGCCTGTCTCCCCCATGCCAAGGACGCCGATGGACGTATTGGTGATGAAGGTCACCATGCCAATGGTGAATTCCATGATGAAAGCCGGAAGCCCCAGCAGCAGGATTCTGCCAAATGTACGTATCTGCGGTCTGAATGATGTGAAGCGGAGGGAGCCGCGTCTGAACAGAAAGTGCGGCAGAAGGATGATGTCGCTCAGCAGCGGTCCCAGTGCCGTTGCCAGGGCAGCCCCGGAAATGCCCATGCTGCATGGATACATGAAAAGCCAGTCCAGAAAAATGTTGGAGAGGGATCCGATGGTCAGTGCTGCCATGGCATGGACGGGATGCCCGTCGTTCCGCACAAGACCTCCCAGCAGAAAGCTCAGAATCATGAAGGGAGACATAGACAGGATGATGGACAGATAGGCGTGCACATCCTGCCGGATGGCAGGCGTGCTGCCCAGCATGGTCGTCAGGGGCTGCATGAAGATGCTGCCGGACACAGCAAGCAGAATGCCGATGATGAGGGCCAGGAGCAGAGCATGCATGGACCACCGGTTTGCTTCTGCCCTGCGGTCCTCTGCCAGGGAAATGGAAACCATCACGCCGCATCCGGCGGTAATGGCCATGGAAACGGCAATGAGAAACTCCAGTATGGGAACGGCCACGCCCGCCGCAGCCATGGCGTCCGTGCCCAGACGGTTTCCGATAAAAACCCCGTCCACAATGAAATATACGGAGTTGAAAAGCAGACCCAGCATCTGCGGCAGGGCGTATGTACAGAACGCAGAGGGGATATCCTTCCTCATCTGAAAACCTCCGTTACAAAAAAATGAAGGCCTGTGTGGTACACAGGCCTAACCCACAATCAAAAGTCCCGGCGGACATGCATACGATATCAGAAAACGGACGGCTGTCAAGGATCATCTGTGCGCATGTACATATTCAGGCGGTGAGAAAACCGGAAACGGCCCGGATAAACCTGACCGTCGCTTCCGTGGGCTCCCTGGCGTAGATGAGACCGTAGGGAACGGAAAAATCCGTCTTCAGGGGAATGGTGACAAGATTCGGATGAATGTCCTGATACACAGGCTGGGTGATCAGGACACAGGCGTTCATTTCACACAGGGACCTGCCGGCAGGCGTGAGTTTTACCCCATGGTTGCTGCGGACAAACAAACGGAATCCGCAAAGATTTTCCAGGAGATTGATCTGCTGGATCACCGCTGTGGAGGAAATAAAGAGCGCTTCGGATGCCTTGCCGAAGGAGCCGAGTTCTGCGGTCCGGATAAAAGTATCCAGCTGATGATTGTACATGGGAAACCTCCTGCATAAAGTCTGGATCTGGCGCCATGATAACATGTCCATACTTCTGCCTCAAGCTGAACCATATTACAATCACACATGAAAGAGCAGGGGACTGTGAGGAGGGGCATCCATGGAGTACAGGACGGTCAACAACGGGATCAGAATGCCGGTACTGGGCTTTGGTGTATTTCAGGTGGCAGACCCGAAGGTGTGCGAGGAAAGTGTTCTGACCGCGATCCGCCACGGATACCGTCTGATCGATACCGCTGCTGTCTATGGCAACGAGGCCGCTGTGGGTGCCGCCATACGCAGATGCGGCGTGCCCTGGATATCCTGGGCACACCAAGCGGCGAGCTTTTTCTGGCCCAGTGCGCCTGGGGCCGGCTGGACGCCCCGAAGATTGCCGTTCAGCCTATCAATCACCCCGGCGTGAAGCCCGCAAAGTCCGTCTGGCGCGGCACCAATGCCCTGCCGTCCTGGAGCTGGCAGGGATGCGAGGGACAGAAGGCGGTCATCGAGGTGTATTCGGATGCCGCCTCTGTGGCGCTGGAGGTAAATGGACAGCGCATAAAACATGTCAGGCCCAGGAACGGGAAAGCCGTTTTCAGTCTGGCCTATCAGCCGGGTATGCTGGCTGCTGTGAATTATAACGACAGGGGGCAGGCTGTCAGCCGCAGTGAACTGAAGAGTGCGGAAAAGCCTGTGCTGACCGTCTGTCCGGAAAAGAAGGAAGCCGGTCCCGGCGAAATCCTGTATATTCCCATCCAGGTGCAGGACAGGCATGGCGTTGTGGAAATGAATGCAGACCGTCAGGTTCAGGTAACGGTGGAAGGCGGCGAACTGCTGGCCTTTGGCAGTGCAAGTCCCCGCACCGGGGAGCGCTATGACAGCGGCAGTTTTACCACCTATTACGGGCGTGCCATGGCCGTTGTCCGGGCGGGTAATGGGAAAAATGTAACCTAAACTTTGCGCAAAAATGAAACAATGTTTTATAACAATGCATTCTGAAGCCAATAGGCTCCAGTTTTTTTGCCTAAAGGGACAGCCGAATATTCTCGTTGACAGACAGCTACAATTCCCATAAAGTATAGACGGATGGAGGGCGACATCCCTCCGGTGTGACTGACACCATAAATCCGAAATGTATGCAGCACGTACGGGGCTGAAAGTTGGCG
>CAMOVR010000176.1 GCA_946627565.1 uncultured Clostridia bacterium | reverse complement strand
TAATGATAAACCAAAGTAGGCTTTGCGTAAAGCAAAATAAAAAGCCGGAAGATCCGGCTTCATATTCAGTTCAGTGCTTCAACCAGGCTTGAAATGTTTCCGATGGCATCCGCGATGGCTGTCTGATTGGCCCCTGTATCTGACCCTGTCAGCAGCTGGGCCGAATAGGATTCTATCAGGGCATACATATTCGTAAACAGGGTTCCGTCCAGAAGCCGTTCACCCGTCAGATTGGCATGTATTTCGTTGAGTGTGTCCATGGCATATATATAGCTGCGGATTTCAGCCACCATTGAGGTGGAATTGCTGCCCGCCGTTCTGCTCAGGCGCTGTACACGTGTCACGGCCAAGTCACATTCAGCAAGCATACGGCTCCGGATCAGTTCTTCTTCCTGCTGCCGGATCCTCAGCGCAGGCAGGGCGTAGACAGCCAGGACGATCAGGGCTGCCAGCAGAACCAGAATCACTGCTGTCTGAATCCGGCTTCCCCTTCCGCGCTTGTCCACATAAATGCGGTTCGTGCCTCTGCGCCTCATATTGTATCGGTTCACAATGACCCTCCCTCTCCGTGTGTGTGATGTGCCATCTGCCCAGGCAGCCTCAGGCACATTGTGGGTGTGAAACCATCCTAATTGTACATGCCGGAGTGTGCATATGTCAAGAAAACGATCCAAAAGCCCCGATTTTTCCCTCCGTTGTGGGAAATCATCATATTTTTTCCGCTTATTTTGATTCTTTTGTGGGAAACAGGTGGCTTATGGTGTGTCTGGTCTCCAACCGGTGGCGCTCATACACAAAAAGGGTTTTTCCATCCGGCGCACTGGGCTGCCGGCAGAAAAACCCCTGGAAAAAACGGTATACGGGGCACCGGATCCGGCGATGCGGCATATGACCTGTCGCTGCCCCTATTTGGACAGAAACGGATGCATAAGCGCTGTTCCACCGGAGCCCGTAAGCTCCCGTCTGTCTTTATGATCTCCAGATATATTTTTCCCCTGTCACCTGACTTTTTCCAGGATCCCGGTATGCCGCATGGCAGGCAGCACAGCATGATAGAACACAGGGGCTGTCAGAACAGCTGCCAGGGCATTGATCAGGGAAGGAATCAGCTTGCTGAGCATGGCTGCGCCCACCGTTTCCATGGGATAGGCGTACACAAATGCCTGATAGACAAATGTCTTGAGCATATAAAGGACGACATAGCTCAGCGCCCCGATGATGCAGGCGGCCACCACAAGCAGAACATTTTTCTTCTTTCCCTTTTCAAGGATCATGCCGCACACGTATGCCATGACGAATTTGGACAGGAATGTGATGAGGACATTGATCAGATCATATCCCCCGCAGAACGCGTCATACAGGGCAGAACCGAGCCCTGCTGCCGCGCCTCCCGCCACAGGGCCAAAAAGCAGACCGCTGATCAGGCACATGCTGTTGGCCAGATGCACCTTGGAGCCGAGAAACGGAAAACGGAAAAGCGTCACAACATAGATGATCGCTGCCATAATGGCCAGACTTGTAAGGCGGTAGGGATTGACGGTTCCCTTTTTTTCTGCCATGAAAATCAAACCTCCTGTCAGGATCCTTGTCTTTGTGGATCACCGGCATTATACTCTTCCATGTGGTCTTGATATAAGTACCAGTTTGTAAACTTTTTATAAGACCAGTTTGGAGGCACATATGGCACGTCAAGGCAGACTGTATCTGGATCTGTACGAAAAACTCCGGGGGGAAATCGTGGAAGGACTCTACCCTTACGGAACCCGGTTTCCTTCCAAGCGTGTGACCGCCGAAAACAACGGCATCAGTCTCATCACCGTAGAGCATGCCTATCAGATTCTCATGGACGAAGGATACCTGACCGCATCGGAAAGGTCAGGGTATTTTGTGGCATACCGGGAGCCTGACCTGATTCCCATCAACCCCATATTGCCTGAGCGGCCTGTACCTGCGCAGGTTTCCTCTCCGGATGATTTTCTTCCTTTTCCCCTCTATGCCCGCACCGTGCGGCGCATCCTGTCGGATTACGGGGAGCGCCTCCTTCAGCGTTCCCCGGGAGAAGGGCTCATGGAGCTGAGACAGGCCATTGCCTTTCATCTGGCCCGGACACGTTCCATGCACATATCCCCGGAACAGATCCTCATCGGTTCCGGAGCGGAAGCGCTTTATTCCACCGTGGTGCAGCTCCTTGGCAGGGATTCCATATATGCAGCGGAGGATCCCTGCTATGAGGTGATCCGCCTTACCTACCTTCAGCAGGGCGTCCGGCTGGACAGCCTGCCTCTTGGACCGGACGGCATCCGGACTTCCGCCCTGCTTTCCACACAGGCCCGGATTCTGCATGTGACCCCCTTCCACTCCTATCCCAGCGGCATAACCGCCACAGCCAGCAAGCGAAGGGAATACATCCGCTGGGCCCATGACAGGGACGGATTCGTCATAGAGGACGACTATGATTCCGAGCTCTCCCCCTCCAGCAAGCCGGAGGACACCCTGTTTTCCCTCTCCGGGGGCGAGCGTGTTCTCTATGTCAATACCTTCACCCGGACCGTAGCGCCGTCGCTGCGCACCGGCTTTATGGTGCTTCCGGAAAGCCTTCTTCCCCTTTTCCGGGAAAAGCTCGGCTTCATGTCCTGCTCGGTTCCTGTCATGGAACAGGTCCTGCTGACAGAACTTCTGAACCGGGGAGATTATGTCCGGCATCTCAACCGGCTTCGCCGTGCCCGCAGACAAAAAGCCGTCCCCCAGGAGGACAGCTGAACGGAATATTCAGTACAATGGCAGCTGGCCGGTTACCGGATCCAGCACCCTGCTGCTGGCGGGTACTGTGGCAAGACAGGTCAGGGTGGCCTCCCCGTGGAACTCCGTGTGGCCTGCATCCTGAATCAGGGCACAGTCAACGCCCCTGCTTTTCAGCTGCTCACCAATCTCCAGGAGTCTCTCCTCACCGTCCACATACACGCAGATCTTTTTCTCTCCCGTGCTCAGCCATATGGACAGATCCGACTCCCTGTCCCCGGTCTGATCTTCTTCCTTTGCAAGGGCCTTCAGCACAGCCTCCACGCAGGCATGCCCTGCCTGGGCAGCAATCTTGCCCTTGCGCATATGCAGATCCCGGCGCATGACGATGACCATCTTAAGGTCATCTTCCATTGCGCCTTTTTCTTCTTCCATTTCAGGATTCGTCCCGATCTCCATATCCCTGTTTTCTTCCATCTGTAATCCCTCCTTGTCTGTTTCCTTCTCATTATAGCATGACAACTGCAGGCACGGGAAAGCGGACTGCTTCTTCTGCTGTTTTCCTTCCCTTCTGTGCCTGGGGTTGTTCTTTTTGTGTTCTCTTTCCCATGTGGCTGTTTACATGTATCCATGTATTCGTATAATCACTGCCGTGACAATCCCACTTCGTAAAGGAGTGATTCCTGCATGATAGAAATTTCACCCAGGACCAACCTGCTGGAGCAGAAGAACTACCGGTATTCCCTTCAGGATGTGGCCGAGCCCAATCTCTACAGGGACATCTACGATTACGAAACGGTGCCGAAGGTTACCTTCAACCACCGCCGCGTGCCCATGAACATGCCTGAAGAGATCTGGATTACCGACACGTCTTTCCGGGACGGACAGCAGTCTGTGGATCCCTATTCGGTGGAGCAGATCGTTGAACTGTACAAGCTTATGAGCCGTCTTGGCGGACCGTATGGCATTATCCGTCAGACGGAGTTCTTCATTTACAGCCAGAAAGACCGGGAAGCTGTACAGCGCTGCCGGGAACTGGGCCTGCGTTTTCCTGAGATCACCACATGGATCCGTGCAACCCGGGACGATTTCAAGCTGGTCAAGGACCTGGGCATCCGGGAAACCGGCATTCTCGTCTCCTGCTCGGACTACCACATTTTCAAGAAGATGCACCTGACACGCAAGCAGGCCATGGACAAGTACCTTGAAACCGTGGCCCTCGCCTTTGAGTCAGATGTCATGCCCCGCTGCCACCTGGAGGACATCACAAGGGCTGATTTCTACGGCTTTGTGGTACCCTTTATCAATGAACTGACCCGCATGAGCCAGGACGCCGGGATTCCCGTCAGGATCCGTGCCTGCGATACCATGGGCTACGGTGTCCCCTATCCCGAAGTGGCCCTGCCAAGGAGCGTACCGGGCATTGTATACGGTCTGCAGCACTACTCCGACGTGGAAAGCGAATACCTGGAGTGGCACGGACACAACGATTTCTACAAAGCCGTTGCCAACGCCAGCACAGCCTGGCTCTACGGCGCCAGCGCCGTGAACTGCTCGCTGCTTGGCATAGGCGAAAGAACCGGCAACGTCCCGCTGGAAGCCATGGTCTTTGAATACGCCTCCCTGCGCGGTTCTCTCGACGGCATGGATCCCACCGTCATCACCGAGATTGCCGACTACTTCAAGCGGGAAATTGGCTATACCATCCCGCCCATGACGCCCTTTGTGGGCCGCAACTTCAATGTCACCCGGGCCGGCATCCATGCTGACGGCATGCTGAAGGATCAGGAGATTTACAACATCTTCAATACCGAAAAGCTTCTGAACCGTCCCGCTTCCGTCATGATTTCCAAGACTTCCGGTCTGGCCGGCATCGCCTACTGGATCAATGACAACTATGGCCTGAAAGGCGAAAACGCCATTACCAAGCAGGATCCCCTGGTGGTTTCCCTGAAGGAATGGATCGACCAGCAGTATGACGCAGGCCGTCAGGCTGCTCTGTCCAACAACGAGCTGGAAAGAAAGATCGATGAGCTCAGCGGCGGCCGGCTGCACAGGCTCTGAAAAGAGATAACGATCATCTGGAAAGGATTGCTATGGAACATAAAATGCTATCCCTGGCTGATCAGGTTTTTGAGCAGCTGGAATATGATATTCTGACAGGCAAATATGAGCGCGGGGACACGCTCACGGAAAGCGCCCTGTGCGAGCAGCTGGGTGTCAGCCGCACCCCCGTCCGTGAAGCCCTCCGCCGCCTTGAAAACGAACACCTGATCGAAGACACCAGCCGCGGTGACCGTGTCATCGGCATCTCCCAGGCGGACATCACGGATATCTTTACCATCCGCCAGCGTGTGGAACCTCTGGCTTCCCGCTGGGCTGCTGAGCGCGGCAGCGCGGAAGGCATCGCCCAGCTCAAGGAAATCCTGAGCCTTCAGGAGTTCTACACCCAGAAGCAAGACGCTGAGAATCTGAAGAACATGGATACCCGTTTTCACAGGGGAATCTATACCCTCTCGGGTTCCTATTCCATGCAGGACACCCTGGAGCCCCTGCACAGAAAGCTCCAGAAGTACCGCCGGGTTTCCCTGACTTCCCATGAGCGCGCCGTGGCTTCCCTCCAGGAACACCAGGCCATCTACGAAGCCATTGAAAGCCATGACGGGGACAAGGCGGAACATCTCACCATGCTCCATGTCTGGAATGCATGGCAGGCCATCCAGAACCACCCATCTGCCAAAGAGGAGGAAGTTGAAACAAATGGAAATGCCTAAGACGAAAATCGCCATGCAGACACCCCTGGTGGAGATTGACGGGGATGAAATGACCCGTGTTCTCTGGAGCGCCATCAAGGAACAGCTGCTTCTCCCCTTTGTGGACCTGAAAACCGAGTATTACGATCTTGGCCTGCCCAAGCGGGATGAAACCCGGGACCAGGTCACCGTGGATGCCGCTGAAGCCATCCTGCGGCTGGGTGTGGGCGTCAAGTGCGCCACCATCACCCCCAACGCCCAGCGCGTGGAAGAATATCACCTTCATGAGATGTGGAAGAGCCCCAACGGCACCATCCGTGCCATGCTGGACGGAACCTGCTTCAGGGCGCCCATCATGGTCAAAGGCATTTCCCCGGTCATCCCTGCCTGGACAACCACCATCACCGTTGCAAGGCATGCCTATGGCGACATTTACAAGAACACGGAGATGACTGCGCCTGAAGGCAGCAGGGCCGAGGTGGTCATCACCGCAAAAGACGGAACGGAAAAGCGTGCCCTGATCCACGACTTCAAGGGCAGCGGCATTGTGCAGGGCATTCACAATACGGACAAATCCATCGAAAGCTTTGCCCATTCCTGCTTCCGCTATGCCCTTGATACCCACCAGGATCTGTGGTTCGCCACCAAGGACACCATTTCCAAGGTGTATGACCACCATTTCAAGGACATCTTCCAGGAAATCTATGACAGCGTCTACAAAAAGGACTTTGAAGCAGCAGGGCTCACCTACTTCTATACCCTGATTGACGATGCCATCGCCAGGGTTGTCCGTTCCAAGGGTGGCTTTGTCTGGGCTCTTAAGAACTATGACGGCGATGTCATGAGCGATATGATCGCCACCGCCTTCGGCTCTCTAGCCATGATGACCTCCGTTCTTGTATCCCCGGACGGAAAGTATGAGTACGAAGCTGCCCACGGCACCGTTACCCGCCATTACTACCGTTACCTGAAGGGTGAGGAAACCAGCACCAATCCCGTTGCCACCATCTTTGCCTGGAGCGGTGCCCTGCGCAAGCGGGGTGAGCTGGACGGCCTGTCCGATCTCATGCATTTTGCTGACTGTCTTGAGAAGGCCACCATTGCCACCATCGAAGACGGCATCATGACAAAGGACCTGTCCGCCCTCTGGACGGGAGAAAAGCCTGCTCAGGGCGTGACTTCTTCCGTGTTCCTGAATGCCATTGCAGAAAGGCTCTCCGCCATGCTGTCCGCATGATGAATGTCCCCATAGAAAAAGAGAAAGCATCTGCTGCTTTCTCTTTTCTGTTTTTATCCATATGTTTCCAGTCTGACGCAGCCTGAATGTCCCTGCTGACGGTTTCTCCCGTCAGGGAGCAGCCCCGGTCTTATTTGCCCGCGCCCATTTCCTTTCCCACTTCATCCGGCACCCCGGAGAAAATGCCCGTGAAGCCAAGGCGCCGCTTCAGCTTCTCGTCCTCTGCCCAGCCGGGTCTTTCCCTGAACAGCTTTCTGGCCAGTTTCACCATGGCCCTGTATTCTCTGTCAACATTACCGCACGCCACGTCGCCCGTAGGATCCCAATACCCGTTTTTCATGCATCGTCCTCCTCAGCGCACAATCGCACAGGGAAAGTGACTGCCCTGTGCACGTCAGCCTCTCAGGGTGTCAACATTTCAGATCAGACTCTGGAAACGAAGTATTATCTGCTGCTCCATCTGGGTTCATTCAGGATGGCACACTATACAGGAGAACTGTCTGTCCGTCAAGGACTTTTT
>CAMOVR010000175.1 GCA_946627565.1 uncultured Clostridia bacterium | reverse complement strand
AATATGTCGGCCGGATGATGATGTGGATCTATTTCCGCAAGAAGACAGAGGATGGTGTCTTTGATCTGTATTCAGATATCGATTCCCAAATTGCCCATCTGGACCGGATCGGCAAGGTGCTGCTTGCCATCGGGGGCGCCAACCTGCTGATCGGCGTGAGCAACTCATTCAATCCCGCTGCCCGCATTGGATGGGTGAACCTGCTGTGTGCCACGCTCCTGATGTACGGTCTGGGCCGGATTCACGGCAAAAAGGAAGCAATGGAAAAAGAACGTCAGCTGCATGAATAACGTGAACAAGGAGAAAAAGCCATGAATAAAGAGACTGTAAAGCTGCTTCTGAATATTGCCGCTGTCGGACTGGGCGCGGCAGGGATTATTCTGATCCTGCTTTCCGTTTTCGCGGAGATGAATACCCTGAAATGGGGCTTGCTCTGCGTAGCACTTGGAAGCATCCTGTGCTTTATCCGCATACTGCAGAAGTCAAAGACACCGTAAACGTAATGCATCTTCGTGGGTTCGGTACACAGGCAATGCGCTGCTCTCGCCGGATGTTGTCCTGGACATAATTCTTCACTATGCCAGCCAGGGTAACCGGCCTTTACGTAAATTACGGGGTCAGAACAACACCTATGCGGCCCTGAGCATGCTGAAAATCTTGACTTTTCCCCACCACAGGGATTAGAGTGATACACGTGTAAAGTGAGATATGCAAGCCTGCATAAGGAGGTGAAATCATCATGAAAATCCCTGTGGGACTTGAGGATTTCGATGAGATTCGAAGAAATCACAATTACTACGTCGATAAAACTGACTTTATTTATGATCTGATGGAAAAGACAGTTAACAAAGTCAGCCTGTTTACCCGTCCACGCCGCTTCGGAAAGACACTCATGATGAGCATGATGGAAAGCTTCTTCAGTATTCAGAAGGGTGACAGCCGCGATGTTTTTGACGGGCTCAACATCATGAAGCATGAGGCATTCTGCAGGGAATGGATGAATCAGTATCCGGTTCTGTTTCTGACGCTCAAAGGTGTGGAGGCCCTTTCCTTTGAGCAGGCATATGAAAAGCTTCAGGTAAAACTGGCAAGTCTGTGCAAAACACATGAGAAGCTGGTTGAAAGTGACAGAATTGACAGCGATGACCGGCGCATTTTTATGGACCTGAAGGCTCAGAAAGCATCCTATGCAAATGTGGTTGATTCCCTGAAAACCATCATGCGGATGATGACCGCTGTCTATGATAAGCCCGTCATCCTGCTGATTGACGAATACGATGTTCCTCTGGCGAAAGCAAGTGAACTGGACACCCCGGAAAATGACTACTATCGGAAAATGCTGGATGTGATCCGGAGCATGTTTGACGCGGCTCTGAAAGGGAATGAATATTTGAAGTTCGCCGTTGTCACTGGATGCCTGAGAATTGCAAAAGAGAGTATCATTACAGGAACAAACAATTTCAAATCGTATTCGGTTTTGGACAAGGCCTTTTCAGCGTACTTTGGTTTCACGCAGAAAGAGGTGGACACGATACTTCGTGAGGCGGACAGGCAGGATAAGGCGGAAGATATTCGGACCTGGTATGATGGGTATATTTTTGGAAACACTTCGGTGTATTGTCCGTGGGATGTCATAAACTATGTTGCCGATCTGTTAAACGATAAAGATGCAGCACCCCAAAACTACTGGAAGAACACAAGCCACAACGGGATTCTTCTGACATTTGCGAAGAAAACAGAGTTTGACATAAGTGACAAGTTTGAAACACTGCTGAACGGTGGAACGATCATACAGACGATTTCCGATGCACTTTCCTATGACACGCTTCATGCATCCGAGGATAATCTGTGGAGTGTACTCCTGATGACAGGTTATCTGACAAAAGCTGATCCTGAAGTCAAAAGCGATACGGTAGAACTTAAAATTCCGAATGCTGAGATCTCTAACATATTTGAAGAAACGGTCGTACAGCGTTTCCTTGATACACTGGCACTTGACCGTTCAAGGCAGTTGGAACTTATGGATGCCCTGTGGAACGGTGATGAGGAAAAAGCTTCCAACCTGACGACGGATATCCTTTTTGATACCATAAGCTATCATGACTACCATGAGAATTACTATCACGCTTTTCTGACCGGACTTATTTCCGGGCTCGGATATGCGGTGAAATCCAATCTGGAAAACGGGCTGGGAAGATCCGATATTGATGTGAGAGACAAGAAAAGAAGACGGGCCATGCTTCTTGAAGCAAAGAAGTCCGAAAAGGAAGAAGACATGGAGAAAGATGCCCTGAGAGGCAGACAGCAGATTATTGACAGAGAATACGTGAAAGGATTAAAGGGATATGAATCAGTGATTTGTTATGGCATTTCCTTCTATCAGAAGAAAGCCCTGGTGAAGAAACTGGTTCTGTGATTCTGTTTTAAACAGAACGCCATATTGGATTTGCTGAAACGGACAGGAGAGGGAACATCTGTAAAAAGCAGATCTGAAAACAATGACGGGAGTGCAGCCAAACAGGCTGCGCCCGTTTTTTGTTGCCGCAGGAAAATTACAGCAGGAACACGCAGGGATGTTATGCAAACGACAAAACAGAATACCAGGAGGTGATGCGATGACAATATATTGTGAGGTGCTGTATCTCAATCAGGCGAAAAGATCCGTCCCCGCAGGGCAGGGGATCACAGGGGATTTTTTACAGAAGTGCTTCTTCAGTGCATTGCATGGTGAGCTCCCCGTTCTTTTCTGTCAGAGGATATACCACATAGCCGGATGTAAAATACTTTTCTCCCCCTCCGCCCCAGCGGTCACCGAAGTAAAGTACTTTTCCGTCCCTCTGGAGGATGAAGGCAGGCTGACTGTGGTATGTTGTGACGTCACCTATGTCCTTCAGGCTGCTCCAGCGGCCTTCCATGCTGTCTGAAACGGCATATTTGCCCTGGTTGGGCGCCCAGCCGGTGCAAAAGGAGGTGAGCATGTAGTATGTATCCCCGATTTTTGTTACGGCAGGCGCTTCCCGGTATTCCCCCTGCCAGAGCCGGTTCACCAGAGCATCCACATTCATGTAGTCCTCGGACAGCCGGTATACATGCATATCGGCATTGTCCCGGGCAGCGGAAATAAAGTATGCCGTGCCATCCTCATCCTGAAACAGCGTACAGTCCCTGGACATATACCCATACGGATTGAAATGGCCGTGATAGGTGAAATCCCCGTCCGGGGTATCACAGGTGGCCACCGCAGCGGCCGCTTCCGTATAGTCGTTCCCGTTTTCAAAGTGTGCCCAGAGGACAAATTTCCCGGTCTTCCTGTTCCAGATCACCTTGGGGCGCTCCAGATTGACCTTTCCGCCATCCTCCCGCTTAAGCTGCAGTTTTGTCCTGACCCGGTAGGGCTGCATGGGGGAATCCATGGTCAGAATATGGTTGCGAAACGTCCAGTCTTTAAGGTTTCTGGACATGTAACAGCTGACATAGAAGCGGTCCCGTCTGTCTTCACCGTACCAGTAGTAGGTATCCTCATACTGCAGGATCCAGCCTCCGTGTGCATGAAGGGGGAGACCGTCACGGTCTGTCCACAGTGTGCCGTTTTGCATATATTTCCATCCTCTCTCAGGTATTCCATTTTGGAAAACGCTCTGTGCATGTTCTTCTGTGCAAAGAGGTATTCCTGCTGCCGCCTCTTCCCGGCAGCGCTGCTGTCATGCGGACCTGCATGTGCCTTACGGCCCGGGGCACGGGAGCTGCCTGCTTCCGCCGGGGCAGGATGGCTGGGATTTACAGCAGGTTTTCCCGGATCACCTTTGCCGTCTGCTCCGCTGCGGCTTCAATACCCGCATCCGTCAGGTGAATATGGTCTTCCCCCAGCATTGTTTCCTTTGCGGGGGACACCAGCGCGTACAGATCGTTTACCGCGGCCTGTTCCTCAGATGCGACTTTTTTCAGAATGTCGTTGTATATGAGGATGTCCCCGTGGTCGCCGTGCAGGGTGGGGGTGGTGGTTGCTATGACGATCTTCAGATCTTTCCGGCCGGTTATTTTGCGCAGCACCCGGCAGATCCGGTGGCAGGTTTCCTCATACAGGTCAGGGGGATAAAAATGTCTGCCCTCCTGGTAATCATCCCCCATATCCCACAGTCCGCAGTTGAAGTGCACAAGGTCCGGTTCAGGCATCTGGGGGAGCCAGAAACGCAGGGAATTCAGCATATAACCGCTCCAGCGTCCGTTCTCCTCCGGACCGTAAACTTCAGCGATGCCCTTCAGCTTTTCCCCTGCAGGCTTCTGGTACTGCAGGCGTATGGAATCCCCCAGCAGGATGACATGTTTCATCTTATTCCTCTCTTTGTTGCTGTATTTCATGGCCCCTCATGCAGGAAGACGCCTGCTGTTTTCTGCATGCTGCGCAGCAGGCAGGCTTTCCGGGACAGTGCTTTCAGGTGCCGATGAGAAGGACAGACAGGTCGTTGACATTGGTGCCGGTGGGCCCCGTGACAATCAGACCGTTGCACTTTTCAAGGGCGTGGTAGGCATCGTTATTCTCAAGAACCTGGCTTATGCATATCCCCTGGGACCTGAGGATGGCAAAGGTTTCCCCGTCTGTGATGCCGCCCGCCGCGTCCGTGGGGCCGTCCGTGCCATCGGATCCAAAGGAGAAGACACAGGCATGAAGGCCGGCGATTCCCTCTGCGGCCGCCAGCGCAAGTTCCTGATTCCGTCCGCCTTTCCCGTGCCCCGTCACATGTACCACCGTCTCGCCGCCGGCCAGAAAGGCCATCTTCTTTCCGGAAGCGGCATGGAAACGGGCTATGCTGCCAAACAGGCTCCCCGCATCCCTGGCGCTGCAGGTCATCTGATCTGTCAGAATCAGGGGGGTATAGCCCAGCTCCCGGCAGGTCTTTTCCGCCGACAGGCACAGCTGCCTGACACTGCCGGTGATATGAGTCTGTACATGTTCAAGCTTTTTCGGCGTTTCCTTATCCAGCAGCTTTTCCATCTCAGGGGTCAGGGTCAGACGGTATTTGCGCACAATGGCCTTTGCTTCTTCCGATGTGGAGGCATCCGGATACGCGGGGCCGGAGGCGATCATATCCGGCCGGTCCCCGATGACGTCGGAAAGCGCAACGGTAAACACCCGGGCAGGGCGGCAGAGCATGGCAAACCGTCCGCCCTTGACGGCAGAAAAGCGCTTGCGCAGCGTGTTGATCTCCACGATATCTGCCCCGCAGGCAAGCAGTTCCTCAGTCAGATGCTTCAGATCCCCGGGGGGAATCAGCGGCTTTTCAAAAAGCGCGGACCCGCCGCCGGAGAGCAGGAAAAGCACCGTGTCATCCTCTGTAAGGCCTGAGACGGCCTGAATGGCCTCTTCTGTGGCGGTAAAGGTGTTTTCATCCGGCACCGGATGCCCGGCCTCCCGGATGGAAAGCGGGGGGATTTCTCCCATGCTGTGGTCGTATTTTGTAATGACGATGCCCCTGTCAATCCGGCCGGACAGTTCTTCTTCTGCGGCTTTTGCCATCTGCCAGGCAGCCTTGCCGGCTGCAACCAGCACCAGACGGCCGGTGCCAAGGTCCGCCTGCTGAAGGGCTGCTTTCACCGCGCTGTCCGGCATGGCGGATAAAAGAGCCGCATCCATGATCTTCCCTGCGTCTTCCCGAAGCCCCATACCTGCATCTCCTTATCCGCCGGTACTGTGAAATCCAAAATGATGTGACCTGAAAAAACGGATGCCTGAGGGATTTTCGCATATACCGTGACGCCGGAACGGTTTTCCGGATCATTCCGGTCACGTGCATAAAAAGAGTATAGTGAAAGGCAGGGGGAAGATCAATGCCGGAAGAGGTCCTGAGCCTTTCTGTGCATATCTTACAGTGTATGGAAAAAATGCCGCCTGCCATTCCGTATCATGGTGATGTACAGTATAATCATCCGGAAGGAGCCCCGCAGACTTCCGGAAGGCAGCTGCCGGGGGACAGGGGCATGAGAAGGAGCTGGCTTCAGCATGATCTATATCATTCGGCACGGACAGACGGAAATGAATCAGCGTCAGGTGCTTCAGGGAAGAAGCGACCATGTGCTGAATGAAGAGGGCGTCAGGCAGGCGGAGAAGGCCGCGGCGGAGATGCGCGGGATCACCTTTGACCATGTCTTTTCAAGCCCCCTGAAGCGCGCTGTCCAGACGGCAGAGATTGTTGCGCCCTGTGCGGAAGTAAAGATCGATGCGCGCCTGATGGAAATGGATTACGGCCCCTTTGAAGGACTGGACCTGAATGCCCTGCCTCCGGAGATAAAGACTTTTTTCAGCGACTTTGTCCATAACCCGGCCCCGGAGGGGATGGAGCCCCTGTCCTCCGTGGTGGAGCGGGTCGGCAGGTTTGTGGAGGACATCCGTAAGCTTAAGGGGAATATCCTGGTTTCCACCCACGCCATTGCCATGAAAGGCATCCTGGAGTATCTGACCCCTGCCTCCCATGGCAGCTACTGGTCAAAATACATCGGAAACTGTGCCGTGTACGCGGCTGAGTGCCGGGATGGGAAGGTGGGCATTCCGGCGGAATGGAAGAGGGAGGAAATGTGAAGTGTCAGCGATCCGTCAGCAGTTGGACAGGTATGTCAGGGAAACATACGGGACAGATCCTGAAATCCTGCCGTTTCCAGGGCGCGCTATGAGGTTTACCGGCATGGGGAAAACGGAAAGTGGTTCGCGGTTTTTATCGTAAAGGACCGGCAGGCACTCGGTCTTCCCGGTTCAGGCGATGCGGAGATTGTGTGTTTCAGGCTGCGGGATCAGGCCCTGATGGATCTTCTTTCAGGTCAGCCGGGGTGTTCTTCGGGGCTTCCCGGGCCGAAACTGGAACTGGCTGTCTGCGGTTCTGGACGGCACGGTGCCTGCCCAGGATATACATGGATCGATATGAGCTTTGAAGCCGCAAAATCAGGGAAGAACAGAAAGACGGCGCTGCCCCCGCACCCCCGTCCTCGCCGGAGGCAGGCGGTTGGGGCATACCCCAACCGCTGCCCAAAGGATGATCCTAAAGGATGTCAAGAGTGCGATTTATTCCTCCCGCCTTCCGGGGCCCCAGCCCCGTCGGCGTGAGCATAAAACGCACCCTGCGGGCTTCGCTCTTGACATCCCTGGTGCCTGGCCGTGATCCCCATCTGCTCGGGATATGAACTGATGGTTCAGTGCAATTACAACAGGCTGGTTTCCAATGTAGGTAATTGCTGGCTGAGCATGAGCGAGAGCCTGGTTAACCGGTTGTGTGTGAAATTATCCCCCCTGTGTGCCTCTGACCTTTATCTACAGGCCAGAATCGTCACCCCCCAAAGTTTTGCTGTGAAACTCCGCCTGTTCGAAAGACGCCATTTGGGTATACTTCCCCC
>CAMOVR010000174.1 GCA_946627565.1 uncultured Clostridia bacterium | reverse complement strand
TTGCAGGTTTTGTTCCCGGCAATACCTTTGAAATCAATTGGACAACAAATCAGTTTTTTTGATGTTCATCATGAAATGAAAACCTCATTGACTTTCAGCTGATCCTGGTGGCTTCGGCTGCATGCCTGATCCATGCCGTAAGCGCAGAAATCCGTTCCAATTACGGAACGATGATCACATCGATCGCAGATCACACGGGAGTAGCTTATGCCTCTGTCAGCTTTATCCTGGCCGTCGCACAGCTGTCCTTTGGCATCGTGCAGCCGGTCTTTGGAATGCTGGCTTTGAAGAAGTCAAACGCATTTGTGCTGATCATTGGGGCTGTACTCCTTGATGTCGGTCTGCTTATGATCCCGGTCAGTCATTCGTTTCAGATGCTGCTTCTGTTCTTTTGATTCAGACATGAGGAAAACCTTGAAAACACTGGATTCCTTGCCTATAATGATATCTGGTTAGATATGCTTTATCGAGAGAATGGCCGGAATAGCCTGGCGAAGCTCAAGGAGAAGAAGGGATGACTGCATACATCCATTACGGATCAGACCGTTTTCATCCGGATCTCTTTATCCCTGTCCGTAATGGTGACTGGCTGCCAAAGCCGGCAGCCGGAACCGGTCTGTGGGCATCAAGGGTGGATGATGAATTCGGATGGGAAGCCTGGTGCAGAGAAGGCTGTTTCAATCTGGACAGCCTCCGGCAGTCCTTCCGGTTCCGGCTTCTTGGAGCATCTGTCCTCACGCTGGAAGATCCGGACCAGCTCACTTCCCTCCCAAAACGCCATACCTGGGAACCGGAGAAACCGCCGGAAATAGCGATGCCCGCACATGGGCAGTCAGGGGAATGGTATGTGCCTGCCTGGTGTTACCTGGACTTTGAGAAACTGGCTGAGGTGTATGATGCCATTGAACTGCGCAACAGCGGAGCGTTTAAGGATGCATTGCCTGCATGGGATTGCGACTGTATTCTTGTTCTGAGGGCGGATAAGGTGAGAGAGGTATAACCTGCGAAGAAGCTGGAAAGTCTGTACCCTGCAGAGAATACTGCCGCTTCAGTGGAACGGGTATGTGGTGATCGGCATTAACCGGCACAGCGGGGACGAACCGCCTGTGGTCATCTGTCGTGCCATGTACGGTGATGGCGGCTTCTGTGTCCTTCCTGCGGAGATTGGAATGGAACTGTGTCAGGGCCGGGAAGAAAGATAAGAGGTGGAAAGGATAATGGAACGCAGATTGTTTTCGGAGATTCGGTACTTATATGAGTCCAGCAGGGAGAAGCCGAATGAAATCAGAATACGGATCCGCATGAGGGATCTGATTGAACCGGATGTCCTGCGGCATGCTGTTGACACGGCTATGCAGAGATATCCGTATTTCTGTGTGGAGCTGCAGAAAAAGGACGGACAGTATTTTTTCCTGGACAACCACCGCCCTGTTGTGATCACGAACGATCCTCATGGGGTTGAACTGAATGCAGAGGCGTCCAACTATCACATGATTGCCTTTTCCTGGCAGGACAACTGGATGATTATGGACGTGTGCCACGCGATGACGGATGGAACAGGCGCTTACGAGATTCTGCGGACACTGCTGTACTACTACTGCTCGGAAAGGTATGGGATTAAACTTAAAGAGAGCGGGATTCGCCTGGCGGGTGATCCCATCCCTGAGGAAGAGTGGGCTGACCCCGTGGAAACAGCTGATCTGCCCATGCCGCCTCGCAGTCAAATGTCAAAAGCGTTAAATCCCGGGGAAGCCGCGGGACTTCAGAATGATGTTCTCAGTACGGTATACAGCATTGCCATTCCGGAATCTGAATTCATGAGATTCAACATCGAAAATGACGGAAGTCCAGGAACGATGGTTGCGCTTTTCCTGAGCCGAGCTGTTGCAAAGATGTACCCGGAAAGCAAGGATACAATCCGGGTGGCGCTGTGCGTGAATCAGCGAAAGGCACTCCATGCGCCGCTGGCGCATCAGTGCCTGGTAGGCGGCGCCATGCTGGAATACAAGGAAAAGATGCGAAACTGGCCCCTGGACAGGCAGGCAACAGCATATCGCGGAATGGTATTTGCACAGACGCAGGAGGAAACGGTTCTGGCGGGCGTGGCAAACCAGAAGGGGATCACTCAGATGATCCTGTCCAAAGAAACAGACCAGGAGCGAATGGGGCTGATCTCGTATATCTCCGGTATGGCAGGCGGAGTCCTGACCGCCACCGTCAGTTATGTAGGAAAGGCAGACTACAGAGAAGCGGAAAAATATATCAGGGATTTCAGACTTTGGACGCCGCAGACAGCCAACAGTATCCTGGTTGAGATTTCCGCCGTGAACGGCAGGTTTACCCTGGAATTCATTCAGCCGTTTTCAAGTCCGGTCTATGTGAACGCATTCCTGAAGGAACTGGATGAAAACGGAATCACATATGATCTGCAGGATGTAAATCCGCTGCGGCTGCCGAATATCAGGCTGCCGTGGAATGCGTGAACAATGATCACATACCAAGGGGACTCCTATCCTGAATATGTTTTCCTGACTGACAGGCAGTACGCTGCAGGGGCGTATATGAAAAGGGCAGTAAACCGTTTGCTGCCCTTTGCTTTTTTTAGGGACCCCGGAGCTTTTATGGCGTGAAAGTCAGGTTCCTGTTTTGTCCGTTTTCCGTATAGCGGATGTCAAAACCGTGTGTCCTGAGGTCAGCGTCCAGCACAGCGCTTTCCTCGCCGTGCGTCCATGTCATCAGCAGCCGGTTTTCCGGGGTGTCCGAAATGAAAGGCTCTCCGTCAAAGGCGGGATGGGTATTCCGAAGCCGCAGGAGTTCAAGGATAAACCGGACAATGGGACGCCGGATCCTGGCTTCAGTTTCTTCCGCTGTGTAGTTGGGACGGTTGATGCTGTGGGGATCCGCCGGGTCAAAATACAGGTCATTTGGGGCACAGAGCAGGCCGTTACAGTACACCTGCGGGATGCCCGGAGCGAAAACCTGGATGGCCCGGGCCAGGGCACAGGCCCTGTCATCCGCCTCAAGGATCGAATAACAGGTCCCGTAAAGCTGACAGGACTTATACTTTGCCCGGGACATGTCCATGGGCTTGTAACTGTAGGACAGATGCGGCTCTGCCCGCCGGATGGCATAGAGACGATTGAAAATGATGTATTCAGGGACTGCACCTCCCTCAGGAGCCTGGATATTCCCGGAAGCATCACCTTCCTTGGAATTGGTGCTGTCCGGGGCTGCACCGCCCTTGAACGCGTGACCTTTAAGAATTCCACCCAGGGCGGAATCGAAGACATTCCTGCTGAAGCATTCTATGGATGTGCGAACCTTAAGGAAGTCACGCTTCCGGAGGGCATCGGCATCATTGAGAGGAGTGCTTTCTACCGGTGCACATCCCTTGAGAAGATTGTGATTCCGGACGGCACCGCCATCATCGACCTGATGGCCTTCTGGAGGTGCACGAGTCTTACCAGGATCCATATGCCCGCGTCGGTGTCCAGCATCGTCATGTCCTTCATGAAGGACGACTGCCCGGATCTTACGTTCTGTACGCCGGAGGACAGCTATGCCGCCCAGTGGGCCAGGACCAACGGATTTAACGTGGAAGCAGAGCAGTAAGGACCTGTCCGGGCCGGCAGGAGCCATACCCGGGAAAAGAACCCATGCAAAAAGCAGCTGCAGGTTTTCGTGCAGCTGCTTTTGAGATGGGCGGGACCGGATTTTTTAAGAAGCTTTCCTGCGCTTTCTGCGGCGCACAAGCCATACGATCAGGAAAATAAGGGCACAGAGTATCAGCACAGGGGCCAGGAGAACCAGCCAGACGATGGCCTGGATATCCAGCATAAACCCGATCTCCGGAAGGGTTGTGTCGTATTCCGTAAGATTCGTCTCCCCGCCTTCAAAGCTTACCCGCCAGAAGGTTCTGCCCCGGACTTCGGCCAGCTTTTCCATGCCGGTGATCCTTGAGGCATCCAGATTGCAGGCGGGCCGGGCATAGGAGTTAAGGTTCGCAACAAACCTGGCGTTCACCGGGAAATCCATGACGGACCCAAAGGCATACACAAAACCCACATCCAGAGGGAAGGTGGGAATGTGCGGGGAACGGAGCCACCAGCCTTCCGCGGTTCCCTTGTACGTGGCCACCCTGGAGCGGCTGTCTTTAAGGCCGTAGGCAGGGTTCACGGCTTCCTCTGTGGAAAGCAGGAAGACGGTATCGCCGTTTAAGATGTTGTCCACACCGTCAAAATCCACGGTGCCCGCGGAAACCCCGGGGAGGGGGATGCCGAAGCCCGTTATGGCAATGGGCGGATCGGATTTATACGTGGGCAGCAGGGCCTGCTGCTCGGCATCGGAAAGGTACCTCTCAGGAAAGGACAGGCACCATTGCTGGATATCGCTGCCGGGATAGTTAAGTACCCCTGGATGCGCCGCGGCATATGCTTCACCCCGGTCGGAAAAGCTGACGCTTACATCCCCGATGTCCTTATACAGCAGGCTTCCGCCGGTTTCGGACCCCACAAGATTCAGGGAGACAAGAAAGATGCCGTCTTCCCCGGTACTGGTATGACTGGGGTCCAGCACCAGCCACTTTCCGTCAAAGGCGCTGACAGGATCCGGGGTGCCGAAGCATAGGATATCCCCGGTCCGGATCTGAGATGCTGGAGCAGCTGCTTCCGTAAGGCAGGCTGCAGGGGAGAAAAGGGAGAGGAAAACAAGGAAAACCAAAAGGAAAAGGGAAACCGGCTTCTTTGCGGACATGGCGGTGCGTATCCTTTCAGGTACTTGGTATATGTATGGCAGCTGTGTGTGCGCCGGTTAGATTATACAAACAAATCTCTCTTACATCAACCACTGCCTTTTCAGGGGGACAGGGGAAAAAGGGATCCGGGAGGATGCAGGCAAACATGAACAGGGGGACCTGAGCGGTCCCTCTGAAAACAACGGATAAAGCAGATCTGAAAATGGATGCGCCCTATGCCTTAACTGTGCCGGACGAGGCGAGGCGCAGGGCTTCCATAAAGGATTTCTTCCTGGGGTGGCTGATCTGCAGCTCACCCTGGGGAAGCATCAGGGTATAGCCCTTCACACTCTGCAAGTGGGACAGGTTCACCAGGTAGCAGCTGTTGCAGCGGGCAAATCCATGCCCCGCAAGATCCTTCTCCAGCTGGGCCATGGTGCCGTACTGCCGGTAATCCCCCTGGGTGGTGTGGTACACCAGGTGGTGATCCGACACCTCGGCATACTGCAGCTGGCTGAGACGGATGCGCCGCGTTCCGCTGTCGGTGGAAACCAGAATTTCCGGATCCCGTGTGTCCGGCAGATGGCTCAGTGTGTGGCTGAGCTTCATGGAGAAGTCATAGTAATTCAGAGGTTTTACCAGGTAATCCTGCGCCACCACTTCAAAACCTTCCAGGGCGTACTGGGCCAGGCTGGTGACAAACACCAGCAGCACCTTGTCATCCAGCTTCCGCAGCTTCCATGCCGTTCATGAGGGGCATCTGGATGTCCATATAGATCACGTCCCACTGGGGCCTGTAGTTTTCCAGCAGCATCAGGGGGTGCTCAAAAAAGGTTATGGAAAAATCCTTTCCGTGTTCCTGACCCCAGCGGCGGAAATAATCCTCCATGGTTTTTCTGGCCTGCAGCTCGTCTTCCACGACGCATACGCTGTATGTCATCCTGTCTGCCCTCCCAATCAGGAAAAATGCTGTGTCAGGGGATCAGCTCAAAGGCGTGGAAGTTCAGCGCGCCGTCCCCCACAAAGCGGAAGAAGAGAGCCTGCTTTCCTTCTGTGGGTTTGAGGTCACCCCCGCATTTTATGACGGCCTGGCTCAGGTCACATTCCACGGGGCAGGATGCGATGACCCGGCTGAAGGAAGCGTCCAGGGAAACCTCCACGGTACCTTTGGCCTGGCCGTTTACCTCAAGCTGGATACGCCGGGGATTGGAAAGGAGGAAATACTTGAACCCGGCGGTGCTGCCTGAGCGCATGTTTGCGATATACTGATCGCCCGCTTCCTCCCTGTCCTTGCCGGTCTGGGTGAAATAGGGGTGCCTGTCTTTATCGAACTTCCGGTCATAGCGGGCTGTGCCCTCTTTGCTCCACAGGTTGCAGGCAATCCGTGCCTCATACCGCCCTTCGCCCTTCAGGGGGCCGCCGTTTAAGCCGCAGGAGGTGACTTCCGCCTGGAGGAAGCCTCCGTCTTCTGTGCGCACAAGCTTTTCTGCACAGGCCTGGCGGGAGTAGGAGTGCCGGTTGGTCTGCCGGTGATAGAAAATGTACCAGTCGCCTTTGAGGTATGCCATGCCGCCGTGGGTATTGCCCAGGTAATTGGAAGCATGGTTCTCATCCGTATTCCCGTTCAGATACAGATCCCCCAGATCCACCAGGGTGCCGCCATAGCGGAAGTCCCCGTCCGGGCGGTCGCTTACGGCCCAGCAGAGCTCATGGTTATGGGTGGAGGAGTAGACGAAAACATACTTTCCGTCGATCTTGCGGATGGAGGAGGCTTCAAAGAACTCATGCCCCCGGAAATCCTCCGGTGCCGGCGTTTCCTGATTGGTCTTAAGCGGGAACAGCAGCTTGGGGCCGCTTTTTACCGTTACCATGTCCTGTTCAAGTTCCAGTACCACGCCGCCGCTGTTTTTGTGAGCGTGGAAGCGGGTCATGACAGCGGGAACTGGCGTCTCAAAACCGGAATACAGCCACACCCGGCCGTCATCGTCCACCAGGACTGCCGGGTCAAAGGGAAATTCGTCGCCCTTTCTCCGCCCCCAGATTTTCCCGTCCGGGAAATGCACATGACCGTAAAACTGGTACTGTCCGTCCGGGGTATCGCAGACAGCCACCCCGATGACACCCAGGAAGTCAAAGGCGTAGTAGAGATAGTAGCGGCCGTCCGGGCCCTTTGCCACATCCGGGGCAAAGAGGATGCGCAGGCCGAGGCGGTTCATGGGATCCTGATTCTTGCGGAAAATGGTGCCGGACAGGCGCCAGGCGGAAAGATCGTCCACCGGGGCGGACCAGCAGACATAGTCATTGACGCAGAAGATGGGTGCGTTGAACCGGTCGTGGGACCCGTATACGTATACGCGGTCGCCGAATACATGCGGTTCCCCGTCGGGAATGTATTCCCAGGAGGGAAGGTACGGATTGAAAACCTGACTCATGGTTGATCTCACCTTTCACAAAACGGAGCCGCCCGGGAAAGGCGGCTCCAGGTATGGCATCACACCGAGGTCTGCAGCGCGAACTGGAGTTTGGAGAGCCAGTCCGTGAAGAACTTGTACAGGAGTATCCCCAGGATGATCAGACCGAGTACGCCCAGCACGATGCGGATGATCCGCAGTGCCTTTTTGCCGATGATCTTCTTTTCAGGCCAGAGCTTGTTTATGATTTCCA
>CAMOVR010000173.1 GCA_946627565.1 uncultured Clostridia bacterium | reverse complement strand
CTTGCGGAAGAACACCCGGAACACGCTGCGCCAGTAGGAGTAGCGGGGCGCCGTGATCTTCTCCGATTCCAGGTCGTTGTGGTCCACACGGGCAAACAGTTCCTCATCCGTCATGCCAAGTTCGCTCAGATCGATTCTGTCATTCATACTGCTCACCTCGCCTTTTCCGTAAAGGAGATTCTCGGGTCAACCATGGACATGAGCACGTCGCCCAGGATAATGGAAACCACGGAGAGAATCGCATAGAAGAGGGTTACGCCCACAATCACGCCGTTGTCGTACATGTTGATGGCACGGGTCAGCAGGTTGCCGGCGCCGGGGACCACGTATACGCGCTCGGTGATGATGGCACCCACCAGAGCGCCCAGGACGGACGCGGGAATGCCGTGCACCAGAGGGATGATGGCGTTTTTCAGGATGTGGCCGGTGAAGATCTCACGCTCGGACAGACCGCCGGAACGGGCGAACTTTACATAGTCGGAATTCATCTGGTCGATCATGTACCGCCTCAGCCACTTCATGAGGTTGGCGATGGAGGGCAGGGCCAGGGAGACCACCGGCAGGATGTACATGATGATGTTCCCGCTGTCATCCATATTGAAGGTGGTGGGAAGACCCATGGCATAGCCTATGGCCTTGAACAGGAAGATGTAGGCCAGGGAAGGCACGGCGATGATGAAGACGATGTAAATGGTGCCGATCTTGTCCAGGAGCCTGTCCTTGTGCCGGGACATGAGAATGCCCAGAGGCACGCCCAGAAGATAGGCCAGGCACACGGCGCAGATGCCGATGACAAAGGAGTACCCGATCTGGGACAGACCGTTTTTCTTGGTGATGACGCTGGTGTAGTCGTCCGTGAAGCGCTCCCGGTTGACGATGTTGCCGTCCCTGGATCCCGGCACATAGGTGGCGGAGTGCAGGTCGTCGGCGCTGACTTCCTCAAAGCCCGAGGGGTAGACCACGGGGGAGGAGACATAGGAGCCCTGGGGTGCGTTCATGGACTGGAAGACATCCACGCCCTGGTTGACCGTGTAGGACTTGCCCAGATTGATGGTGACCAGGTTCTGGTGGATAAAGGGAAAACGGTCGTCTGTATAAAGCAAATACTTGTGAAGGGTGCCGTTGCCCATGATGGCGGGAGCGAACTTCCCGCCGTAGACGGGATCGTGGAGCGTAAAGGTCAGGCCCCGCTCCCCGATATCCTCCTTCACATAGTGAATGTTGTCGATGCTGATCAGCCCGGTCAGATAGGACCAGAGCCTGGTGGCCAGCGGGCGGTCCCGGAAGGCAAACAGCTGCTGCTGCCCGCCGGAGGCAACTTTCTTGGCGGAGGCCATTTTGGCGTCCAGCCGCATCACCGTGTACCCCTTGCTTTCCATGTCCCCGGTAAAGCGGGCCACGTATTCCGCCACTTTTTCCGAGTCGCTGGAAGCCTTGCGGCCGATGGAGACCACGGAACTGGCAGTTTCCTGGTCAATCTCCCCGGATGCTGCCAGGGACTGGACCCATTCAGCATACGTTACATAGTAGATGTAGCCGTATTCCTGCCATTTGCGGTACTGGTAGACGATTTTCTGGTTGTTGCCCAGCTGGTTGAAGGTGGGGTCCTGCGCGAAGACAAGCTGTTTGTCCAGGCAGGAATAGATCAGAACCATGACGATTCCGACCACAATGATCACGGAAATGAGACCGTGAAGAATGCGCTTGAGCAGATACTTTGCCATTAAGATCACTCACATTGTCAATATACGGGAAAGAGAGACAGGGGTTAACCAAACGATGGGGATGGCCTGTGCCATCCCCATCGGAAATCCTGAATGGAAATCAGAACACACCAAGAGCCTTGACCATGTAGCCGGCATAGTCGGGCAGCATGGTATCCAGGTAGGTCTGCGGATCGCCGTAGTCGGGGCCCCAACCGGACAGGTCGCAGATGGTGAAGTTGGCTTCATAGCCGTAGTTGTAGTAGTAGCCGGCATAGTACCAGTCGGCGGAGGTGGCGCATTCCACCTTGTTGAGCTTCACAAGGCCTTCCGTGGCGGCTTCAAGGCTCTGCTTGAAAGCTTCGGAACGGTTGTTGTAGGTCTCGGAACCGGTGAAGGTGGGCAGGTCAACTTCGATGGGATTCTCAGCGGTGATCTCCAGGCCTTCAGCAGCCAGCTCTTCCAGAGCGATGGCCATTTCGGCGCGGGCGGCTTCCACATTGTACCAGCCGTCGAAACCGGAGGACATACCGGTGGCAGGATCCCAGACCTTGGCCTGGATGCCGTCAGCATCCAGCTGAGCCTGCATGATCTCGCCGTAGTAGGTGCCTGCGGCGAAGGTGGTTGCGGTGCCGTTGATGTCAACAGTCACTTCTTCAGGCAGGGACACGAAGTTGCCGGGAACATAGGAGTTGATCAGGGAAGCATACTTCAGGTCTTCGCCGACGGACTGGGCATTGTAGGCGCCGCGGTCCAGGGACATGAGAAGAGCGCGGCGGAAATGCACGTTCTTCATGGCCTGGTTGGTGCGCTCACGGGCTTCTTCGCTCATGGGAGAAGCAGCGGTGGTGCCGTCGTTGAAGTTGGCGTAGCAGGAACGGTTGACGTTGAAGAAGCCCATGAAGGAGGTGGCGTCGGTGGCGGAGACATAGGCGCACTCGTCAAAGAGGCCGTCTTCCTTGGCCTGCACCAGAGCAGAGCTGTTCAGACCCACGCTGGAGTTGATGCCGGCCTTGAAGTCGTTGTAGGCCTTCAGGGTGTCGGTGCCGTCATTGTAGTACCAGTTGACAGTGTGGATGTTGATGCCGTCCTTGTTCCAGTAGGAGGGGTTTGCCTGGAACACGATGGTGTTCTGGAAGGTGTTGTTGGTGACCAGATAGGGACCGTTGTAGGCGATGTGGTCAGGATCCTTGCCGTAGAGATAGTTCTCAGCGGAGGGATCGAAATCAGCGCCGAACTGGCCGCCCTGGGAGGTGTAGTATTCGCGGCTCATGGGAGCGAACACGCCATAGCCCAGCATGGAGAGGAAGAAGGAGCAGGGAGCTTCCAGGGTGTACTGCAGGGTGAGGTCGTCAAGAGCCTTCACGCCGACGGTGGAGAAATCAGTGGTCTCGCCGCCGATGTAGGCGTCTGCGCCCTTGATGTTGCAGCCGTCGGGGCCGACCAGGTATTCCAGACCGCCCTGAGCGTCCATCATGTGCTGCATGCCGGCGACAAAGTCGTCAGCCTTCACGTCAGCAACCTTGCGGCCCTGGCTGTCAACCCACACAGCGCCTTCGCGCAGGTGGAAGGTGTAGGTCAGGCCGTCTTCGCTGACTTCGTGGGACAGAGCCAGAGCGGGAGCCTGCTCGTTTTCCACGTCATATTCATACAGACCGTCATAGGTGCAGATGATGGCGCGGGAGTCGGCCTGCTTGGAGGTGGCCAGCACGTCCCAGGTCTGAGGATCGGAAGAATAGGCATAGTTGTAAACGTCAGTGGTCTCATAGCCCTTGGAAGCGAGATACTCACGGACACGGTCCTCATAGGTGCCGGTGCCGCGCACTTCGTTCCAGATGGCACGGAGTTCTTCCACTTCGGAAGTCTTCAGGATGCCTTCCTTGACGATGATCAGCTGATGGACGCGGTCCGCGTCATTACCCCACAGGGTGCTGTTCTGGGTGCGGGGAGCAATGCGGGTCAGGGCATAGTTGCCGCCGCGGCTCTGCAGAGGGATCATGACGCCGCTGCCAAGCAGCTTGGCTTCGGCAACAGCCATCTGAGCAAAGCGATCGGAGATGGTTTCGGCTTCCTTTGCCTTCATATAAGCATCATAGAAGTCGCCCATGACCTGTGTGTAGATTTCCGTGGACTGGGTGGTATAAGCCTCGATGTCCACTTCAGCGGCTTCTTCTTCAGCTACTGCAACACAGGAAAAGACCATGCTCAGTGCGAGAAGAAGGGACAGAAGTTTTGCAAGCTTCTTCATAAGTCTTGCATCTTCCTTTCGGATTGTATTTTATTAACCGCCCGGAAGGGGCGGATAATAAGCTGAATCATATGAAACAAATTCATGGCATACAGACAGAATGATCATGATACAGAAAAAGAACGGGAAAACCTGAAGCACCTCAGCGGTGCTCCTGTCCCTTTTTTATTCTGCATGAACATGGCTTATGCTAGCACAACCCCCTTTCCTTTGCAAGATTTTTTTATGTATTTGGACTGTACTGCATGGGCGGGGTGCCCCGTGGGCTGCGCAGGCATATGCAGGGAGCGGGGGAGGGAGGATATGCGGGAAATGTCATGGCCGTTTTCCGGCTTTTCAGGCGCGTTCCGGAACAGAAAAGGGCACCGCAGGGCTGAACCCTGCGGTGCACCTGTCAGGTCCGGTCAGCTATTGCCGTTGTAGACAAAGTCCGGGTCGTCGTTATCCTGAAACTGGAGGTTTACCTGGGCCTGAGCGTCCTCCAGTGTGCTGTAGTAGACCCACCAGTATTCGTACAGCTCATGGGCGGCAACACCGGTGGCCACCAGGGTGGCTGCACTCCCGTTGAAGGAAGCCCAGCCTGAGCCGTTGTTGCCTGTAAACTCCGTTACGCCTCCCGGGATCACCACGATGAACCGTTTGCCGGCGCTGGTGCCGGTGTTCTCAAAGGCATGGTTCTTGATGGCCTTCAAAGTGGAGGGCAGGGTGATATCTGCCAGCATGGTGCAGCCGGAGAAGGCACTGTCCTCGATGCGCTGGACACCCTCGGGAATGACCACTTTCTCAAGTCTGGTGTTTCCGTAGAAGGCAGGTTTCCAGCTGTCACTGCCTCCGGGCGGTGTGCGGGAGACACCGTACAGGCCGATATCGTCCGGGATGATGAGCTCCGTGGCATTGCCCACGTAGTCCCACAGGTACAGCGGATAGGTGTAGCTGCCCTCCGTGCCCTGGCGCACATAGCGGTAGAGCAGGCCGTCCTCCTGATGCCCCAGGGGCGCAAAACTGTACGCGCCGTTGTAACCGCCCGTGTAGCAGTTGCTGAGCAGCTTTGCGGTTTCGGAGTCCGCGGAGCACACCAGGGTGCCAAGGCCTATGTTTGTGAAGGCGCCCCAGCCTGCGCCGACGTTGGTGGAGATCTCCTCCATCTGATCCGGAAGAATGTAGTAATGCCTGGTTTCGGAGGCGCTGCCGCACTTTTCAAAGGCATGGTTCTTCAGAATCTTAAGGGACTGGGGGAAGGTGATGTCCGTCAGGTTCACGCACCCGAGGAAGGCCGAATCCTCAATGAGCACCGTGCCCTCCGGGATGACAAGCTTTGAGATGGCTGTGTTGTCGGTGAAGCCCCAGGCATAAGTGAGCCTGTAATCCGTGTTGGTGGTGTTGCTTCTGAAGCGGGAGACGGCATAGATGCCGGATGGGATTGTGACCTCCGCATCATCCCCCACATAGCCCACCAGATGCAGACGGCGCACTTTCTCCCCGCCTTCTTCCGTTTCCACATAGCGGTAGCGGAAGTCGTGCTCGCCCTGCACGGTGTAGACATAGTTTCTGTCGGTGAGAAGAGCCGCAGTCCGGGATGTTTTGCCGGTCTCAAGTACCGCATTGCAGTAGGTGAAGGTGTGGGCACCGCCGCTGTTGCCGGCCATGGTGTCCATGTTGTCGGGCAGTGTGATATAGAACGGGTCCGTGCCGGCGTCGCGACCCACATTGAGGAACACGTTCTGCTCCAGGGCTTTGAGGGTGCTAGGGAGCGTGATGTCACTCAGCATGTAGCAGTTGGCGAAGGCGTCAGACTCAATGCGGGTGACACCTTCCGGAATGACGATGCGGGTGACGGCTGCCTGATCTCTGAAGGCATTCCTGCGGACCTGTTCGTCCACCCCGGCCTTGATGTAATCCTCAGCTTCCGGGACAACAATCTCAGTGCCTGTGCCGGCATAGCCCATGATGTACAGGATACCGTCTATGATACGGTAGCGGATGTCCTCATGACCCGGGAAGGTGAAGTTCAGTTCGGCTCTGGAAAGACCGCCGGCGGTGTCTGAAAGCTGGGCGCAGATCAGTGTCAGGTCCGTTTTTTTGCTGAACTGTGCATTGCTTACGTTAGCGCAGTTATCCGGCAGACGCACCTGGGTGTCAGGTCCCACGTAATCGTAAAGCCCGATCCCGTAGACGTGGTCGAAATAGTCATAGCGGTAACGGAAATCCATTTCCTCCGGCCTGTCATTCCTGGCGAAGGAATAGCCGCGGGTTGAAAGTTCCTTTGCGGTGCTGCTGTCCATGCCGCAGGTCAGAACCGCCGGGCAGTCGCGGAAGGCAGCATCGTTTCCGCTGCCGTAGATGCCGGTGATCCCGTCCGGAAGATCGTACCGGAAAGCTTCCTCAGCATTTTTTCCGCAGCCGGAAAATGCACCTGCTTCAATGATCTCAAGGGATTCGGGGAAAGTGACATCCGTCAGGGCGGTGCAGCCCTGGAAGGCCCGGTTGTTGATCTTGGTCACGCCCTCCGGGATCACGGCATTCGTAAGCTCCGTATGATCCTTGAAAACGTCCACGTCGATCAGCCATATGCCTCCGGGAATTTCAGCTGTCTCCGCCGTGCCGCTGTATCTGATCAGGTATTCACCCTTGGCGGAATCGAAACGGAAAAGATAGTCTTCCTCATCGGGATGCGTAAAGCTGCGCTGAAAATCCCGGACCAGGGTTTCTGCCTTGCTGCCGCGCCTGACGGCCAGGACGGCATCCGAGCCGGAAAATGCATACCGGTTGCAGTCAGTCAGATTGTCGGGAAGATAGAAACGGACGGTCTCCTCCGGACCCACGCAGGCCCGGTTGAAGGCGTCGTTCCCGATAGAGGTGAGGGCAACGGGGAAATTGATTTCTTTGAGCTTTGTGCACTTGCCAAAGGCCCAGTTGGAGATGGTGGTCACCGATTCCGGCAGCAGGACGCTTTCAAGATCCGCATGGTCTTCAAAGGCGCTGCTTCCGATCTCGGTCACCGGCAGGCCTCCGATCTCGCCGGGTATGGCGATGGAAGACACGGAGCCGTTGCATTTTTCAATGGTGACCTGGTCAGTGCCGGCTTTGTAGATGAGGCAGGGGATGTTGCTGCTGACGCAGGCATCCTTCGCCTTGGAACCGGACCTGACCAGTGCTATGGCGTTTCCGCCCTCAAAGATATCCGGTTCAATGTCCTCCAGATCGTCCGGCAGCATGACGCTGAGCGTGCCGCAGCCAGCGAAGGCGCGGGATCCGATCTTTGTCACGGTGACCGGTACGATGACCTTTTCGGCACTGTTCAGCCCGAGAAAGGCTTCCGGGGCGATTTCTGTCAGATCCGCGGGCAGGATAAGCGTGTTGTCCGTCTGGACGGCAGAAGCGGGTAAGGCGAATACCGCCAGAAGAATGCATAACAGGACAGCTATGCCTGTCGTTTTCATGAGATGTCCCTCCTT
>CAMOVR010000172.1 GCA_946627565.1 uncultured Clostridia bacterium | reverse complement strand
TGACTTTGTGAAGCCTTCCGATCCCCATGCCGACAGGTTTGGCGGTTCGGAGGGCGGTTCTGTATTAACAGGAGGCACGACGGATTATTCGAATAAGTGAACATTTTGTATGGCCCTGCTGCTTAAAAGCTTATCAGAAGTCTGCGTCATATCCTCTGCTTAAGAATGTTTTTCCATTGACAAAAACAGGCAGGGTCCTCACAATCAGAAGGACCCGGGCCTGACCCGGAGAAGTTGCCCAATAGCTTCTGTACCTTTGAAGAAACAGTGCTTTCCCAGCCCACGATGCTGCATCATTCAGCAAGGAAGGAACCCATGAAAGCCTTTTTCCATCTTCCCGGTCTGTTTGAATTCTACGATTTTTACCATGTTTTTCTGCCCCTGTATTTTTCTCACAGGGAATACTTTTATGACTTCTGTGAAATCAGTTCCATCTACGGGGCTCCCGCAGGCTGTCTCTGGGGCGGGGGCCGGATGGGCTCCGGGGAGGCCCGTCCGGCGGATGTGCTTGCCCTGACAGAGGCGTTCGGCATTTCCGCACACCTCACCTTCAGCAATTCCCTTCTGAGGAAAGAGCATCTTCAGGATCCCAAATGCAACGCCCTGTGCGCCATGTTTGAAAAAAGCAGACAGGCCCGGAGCGGTGTCATTATCGGCTCGGACCTGCTGCTTGCTTACCTTATGGAGCGGTATCCCGGTCTGTGTTTTGTCTCCTCCACCACCAAGGTCCTGACGGATTTTGATGCGTTTGAAAAAGAACTCAGCCGCGAAGAATTTCTCTTTGTGGTGCCGGACTTCAGGCTGAACAAAGCCTTTGACCGCTTAAACGCCCTGCCTGAAAGCCTGAAAAAGAAGGTGGAGTTTCTGTGCAATGAATGCTGCTGGTTTGACTGTCCCGGCAGGAAAGCGTGCTATGAGCATGTCAGCCGGAAGAACCTCGGGGAAGACTGCCCGGACTTTGCCTGCCTGTCCCCCTCTGCCCAGCGGGGATACCGGTTCTCAGATGCCATGCGCAACCCCGGCTTCATCGGGATCCGGGACATTCAGGAAACCTACATGCCCGCGGGTTTTTCCCAGTTCAAGATCGAGGGCAGGAACCTTGGCAGTGCCCTGCTCCTGGAATTCCTGCTGCATTACATGACAAAGCCTGAATACCAGCTGAAGGTCCGGGAAGAAACGTATCTGGACAGCATGCTGGACCTGTTTTAATCTTCTGCCCGGGCGCGGTTTTCCGCGCTTTCTCTTTATGCCTGGTTTTCAGGGCTCCACAATCACCTTGATGGATGCGTCGCTCATCTGCATCAGGATGGCCTCCTCCAGCCGGTCCACCGGGAAGGAGTGGGTGATGATCTCCTCCAGGCGGATTCTTCCGGAACTGATCAGCTCCACCGCCCTGCCGTGGGTATCCGGATTGATCAGGGAGCCGATGATCTTCAGTTCCTTCTGGTACACATCCTCAAGGGACAGTTCATGGAAGGTGCCGGCCTTCGGGACGCTGAAAAGCAGTACGGTGGTTCCCCGTTTGGCGGCCTCAAAAGCCTGGGCTACCGCCGCCGTATTGCCGACGCATTCGATGACCACGTCTGCCCCCGGCATGCCGGTGAATCTGCGCAGCGCCTCGGAGATGTTCTCGCTGACAGGATCTATGGTACAGTCAGCCCCAAGCTTCAGGCCGATTTCCCGGCGCATGGCAACCGGTTCACTGAGGATCACCCGGGAGGCTCCGCTCATGCGGGCAAGCTGAACCATCATCAGCCCTATGGCCCCGCCCCCTATGACGCACACCGTATCCCCGGGACGGATCCCCGCCCTGTCTATGCCGTGCAGGCAGCATGCCAGGGGCTCGGCCATGGCACCGTACTTCAGGGGCACATCCGCTGCGAGGGGATAGCACAGATTTTCCGGCACGCAGCAGTATTCCTCAAAGCCGCCGTTGCGGTTTACGCCCACAGCATACAGGGAAGTGCACAGCTGCTTTTTCCCGATCCTGCAGTAATGGCATGTGCCGCAGTAGCTGTTGGGATCCACGGAGACATGGTCCCCCTCCCGGACCGTTTTCACATCCGCCCCGGTTTTCACCACCGTGCCCGCCAGTTCATGGCCCAGCACCACCGGCGGCGTCACTGCCGCGGATCCCTTATCCCCGTGATAGATGTGGACATCCGTTCCGCAAATGCCGCAGGCGGCAACCTTTATCAGGACATCCCCTGCCCCCACGGAAGGGATGGGGTCATCCCGCAGTTCGAATTTCCCGTTTCCAAGAAAATAGCTGGCCTTCATCTTCGTTGCTCCTTTTATTTTCTTTTTCATCACCGATCTGTCGGAGGCTGCCGCCGGGTTAACCGGATTCTGTTTTCCGTCTTTCTTCTGCCCTGCCCGGCTGCAGGCCTGCATGCCATGCCCGCAGCCCTCCTGTCTTTTACAGGCACTGTAAGCCCTGAAAAATGAAAAGTCAAGTACGCTGTTTATCCCTCTTTCCTGTTCATTTTTTACAGATATGATTTCAGAAAATCCATATGCATGTCCTTTTTGCAGCCCGTTTTGCCCGCAAAACATGCTCTGTCCGTTTGCCAAAAATAAACAGTATATAACAGTTGACAACAGTTATACACTGTTATATACTGTTTACGTTGATTCAACACAGAAAGGGCCCTCCCATGAATATTATTATCAACACCGCTTCCATGACCCCCATTTACGAGCAGATCGCAGACAGCGTCAAGAAGATGGTTCTCTCCGGGGAACTGAAGGAAAATGACGCACTGCCCTCCGTACGGACCCTGGCAAGAGACCTGAAGATCAGCGCGCTGACAGTCAAAAAGGCCTACGACAGTCTGGAGGAAGAAGGACTGACGGCCACGGTACACGGCAAGGGCACCTATGTCTGCGCGCCCAATCCCGGCATGATTCAGGAAGAGCAGAGACGGGAACTGGAGAAGGATCTGGAAGCTGCAGCAGAGAAGGCAAAACGCTTCGGCATCAGCCGGGAAGAACTTGCCCGCATGCTTGAGATCATCACGGAGGAATAGACGGATGCTGAAACTGACACATCTTCAGAAGAATTACCCGGACTTTACGCTGGATTGCTCCATGGATATTCATCCGGGCATGATCACCGGCTTTATCGGCCCAAACGGTGCCGGGAAAACCACCACCTTCAAGGCTGTCCTTGGCCTGATCTCCAGGGACGGCGGTGAAATCCGGCTCTTTGGCAGGCAAACCCCGGCGCTTTCCGCCCAGGACAAACAGCGTCTTGGCGTGGCACTAGCCGAGACCGGATTCAGCGGTGAGCTCACCGTACCCGATGTGAAAAAGATCCTTGGCGCATTCTACCAGCATTTTGATCCCCTTCTCTTCCAGAAAAGAGCCGTCGAACTCGCTCTCCCCATGGACAAGAAGATCCGCGAGTTTTCCACCGGCATGCGGGCCAAACTGCGGGTGCTCAGTGCCATATGCCACGGGGCGGATCTGCTGATCCTGGATGAACCCACAGCAGGGCTGGACGTGCTTGCCCGTGACCAGATCCTGGATATGCTCAGGGCGTATGCGGAGGAGAACGAAAACCGTTCCATCCTGATCTCCTCCCACATTTCCAGTGACCTGGAACAGCTGTGCGACGATTTCTACATGATCAGCGGCGGAAAGATCATCTGCCATGAAGAAACAGACCGGCTGCTGAGCGACTATGCCCTGATCAAGGTAAGCTCCCAGGATTATGAGACCCTGGACCGCAGCCATATCCTGCGCCGGCAGAAAGAGTCCTTCGGGTTCTCTCTTCTGACGGACCAGAAGCGCTTTTATGCAGAAAACTATCCGAACCTTGTGGTGGAACCCGTCACCATGGATGCCTATATCATGATCATGCTCAAAGGCGAAGCCATGTAATAAAGGAGAAAACTTATGAAAGGACTGCTTATCAAGGATCTGTGCATCCTGAAAAACCAGAAAAGAATTCTGCCCATCTATGCACTGCTGAGTGTCTGGTTCACCGTTGTGTACGATGACGGTTTTGCTTTTTCCTTCCTTGTCATGATGGGCACCATCCTGACCACCAGCACCATCAGCCACGATGAGGCCGACCATTCCCAGACCTATCTGTTCGCGCTTCCCTTTGAGAGGAAAACCTATGTGGCAGAAAAGTTTCTTCTGGGAGGGCTTCTGATTCTGGCTTCCCTTGTCTTAAGCATGGTGTGCACGGGGATCCGCGCCCTGTTTTTCCGGGACGTTCATATGGAAGGCCTGCTGGAGCTCATCATCGTGTCCATCTCTTCCGGCCTGCTGATTCTGGCCGTTATGATTCCCCTGCGCATCCGCTTCAGCGGAGACCAGGGCAGGATCATCCTGTATTCCGTGTTCGCCATGGTCGCCCTGGGCGGCGCTGCCCTGTCAAATCTCCTGCCCGGCGTTTCCTCGCAGGTTTCCGAATCATTTCTCAGCATACATCCCGTCATACTGACGTTCATACTGCTTCTCGTCTCCCTGATCCTGGTCGTGGCAGGTTTCATCCTGGCCAGGCGGTGGATCATGAAAAAGGAATTCTGATCCCGCCAGGCTTCCCTTTTCCACAGCGGGAAAACAGATAACAAGTGATCTCAGGTGCAGTGCCGTGAAAACACTGCTCTGAGATCACTTGTTTTTTCGGATTCAGTAAGTATTTGCCTTTTGGGCGTATCAGGATGCAAAGGGCATTTCCCGCGCCGGTTTTTTCGAAACGCTTTTTAAGCCGTACTCTGTGATCACAGATCAGCCTTGCCACCTCTCGATGACGCAGGTGTACTTTCTCTGACCTGCTGGCGCTTCCCTGTCGTAGTTGATTCCCACCAGCAGAATGTCACCGCCGTAACCCTGCAGAACCTCCGGGTACTTCTTCTGCTTGATCTGTTCAATCGCGGTGTCTGCAGACTGGTTCCATTTCAGCTCAATCACCAGCACAGGCACAGTCTCCCCCTGTCTGGGCAGATAAACAATGTCAGCGTAACCGTATCCTGCCCGCAGCTCCTCCATCTTCACATAGTGGTCTTTGTAGCTGAAGTACGCCAGCTGAATCACAGCGCGGAGAGAATTTTCGTTGTTCGCATTCAGAGGATTGGTCGCTTCGATATGCACTTTCCCGATCTGCGCAGCGACGGCATCCGAGTTCATGTGAATTGTATCCATGATGAGCCTATCGCTCTCCCAAACGCGCTTCATCGTATCGGAACGTTTGTCTTCGCGGATTGTGCGGGAAAATTCCAGCCTGATTTCTTCATTGGGAATACGGACCTTACCCGTATGTTCATCGTAGGTAAGATATCCCAGATGGACAAGAAGTGTAAGCACATCGTCCTGATTCCTGAGGGTGATCAGATCGTTCTCAAATCCATGAATATCAACAGGTATTTCAACGCCGCCAATCAGCTGCGCGATGGTCTGTCCTAAACCGCGCTCATCCCTTGCAATATATCCCAGCAGACTATCTGCAGCAGATGTTTCCGTCCAGTATGAACGAAAGCGATTGTTTCGCACTGCCTTCATCACAGAATTTGGATTATAAACAGAGCCAATGTCTTCCAAGGAGTAGCCATCGTACCATTGCTTCATGCGTGAAAAGTCACGATGATTCTTCTCGCACAGCGCAGTTACTTCCTCTTCCGTGAATCCGGCATACTTTGCAAACTGGAGAGGGCCAAGCATTGTATATTCACAAAAATCAGAAACCGCGGACTGTGAACCATTCTTTTTAATTGGCAGAATGCCAGTCATGTAAGCAGCAGCAAAAACACGGGAAGTCACGCCGCTGTTTTTGAAGATGTATCGCAAAAACTTCAGATACGCCTCCTGGATTTCCGGATTTTCACGAATAGGAGCATCCCATTCGTCAATGATCATTACGAATTTATTTCCCGCCTTGTGAACGACGTTCATCAGCGTGGCCGGAAGATCCGCATCAACCTTGATTCCCGGGTACGCCTCTTTCAGCTCTTCAGTGATCTTCTCCGTAAGGAAGGGAACAATTTTTCGGTATTGATCCATAGCAGGGCTTACGCCCGTCATATCAATATAGATGACATCATACTTGTTGAGATGTTCTCTATAGCTTTCTGACCTGGAGATCTCCTTATCATCAAACAGTTCACTGGAATCGCACGTTTTATCATAATAAGCGCAAAGCATCTGCGCGGCGAAGGACTTGCCAAACCTCCGGGGACGGCTGATGCAGGTCAGCTTATAAGGTGTTCCTATCGTTTCGTTGATCAGAGCAATCATTCCAGTTTTGTCTACATACTGTCCTCTGCAGATATCTTCAAATCCACTGTTGCCAGGATTTAAAAAATCTCCCATTCCGTTCACCTCTGATTGCACGATCACACTTACCGCATACCATATTTGTAATAATTCAGCAATAACATTTTCTCTTTTCCTTGTAATTTCTCGCCAGACAGTGCTGTCATCATTTCCTTTGTATTATGCATGCCCTCATCTTATTGCAGCAACGGTTGTATCGTATCATGTCATTGTTCACAGGTCAACAGACATGGTTTAAACCGCTGGTTTCACATTGATTTAATCTATTTATAATTATATAAAACAAAAGCACTGTCACGATACTTCTGTTCAATTCTGTATCCTGATACGCATATGATTTCTTCTGACATGGCCTTCGTTTTTTCCCTGCTTTTTTCTGCAGCCGGCAGATTTCAGCAGGATTTTTTTCCGTGCTGTAGAAAAACAGAATAAGGCTGTATTTATCCGTCAGCGTCACCGCTGTCACAGTGCAACGGCCATATATATGATCTTGCAAGGAAAGAAGTCTTTACTGTGTTTGATATGTTTAAACCCAAGGATGCCATCTACCGTAAAGTCCACGACAAGAACACCGGTCTGTACAATGACGCCGGCTTTTACATTCTGTACCGGGACGCAGATCTGGAGCACTCCGCTGTACTTGTGATGGAACTGCAGGACTTTGCAAACATTCCGGACAAAACGGTGGAAAAGATCATGCGGCACCTGGGCGGCGTTCTCCAGAAGGAATTTCGTTCCATTGACAGCATCTGCCGCATCCGGGATGACCGCATCGCCATCATCATGGCCCGTATGAGCCATGACCTCAAAGAAGTGGTGGAGCAGAAAATCGAAAGAATTTCCAGCAAGATCGTACCGGATTCCGTAACCGTCGGTGTGGCTTTCGGCGACGTCGTCAACGGAAAAGATCTGTTTGACAGTGCGCAGCATGCCCTGGAAAAGGCAAAGAAAGAATACATGCGTATGTATATGGTTGTGTAAAGAGGTCTGTCTGCGCTTAAACCTGTTGTTAAGCTATAATATTATTTGAGCCAGAATGAAGCCTGATGCTATAAATTCAATGAGCCAAGTGAAAAGCATGGCTCACAGAAAATGTCTGATTACGACATATCCTGTGAGCCATGCTTTTTTGCCATTTCAACTGCAAAGGGTGATATTGCTTTTTTTGTCATGGTGTGCGATAACGTTTATTC
>CAMOVR010000171.1 GCA_946627565.1 uncultured Clostridia bacterium | reverse complement strand
CAAATTCCAGTTTTACTATACGGGAAATACAAAGGGAGACGTCCCTGCTGCTGGAAAACGTACTTTCTTAGATGAGGAGGACCTGACGCATGGAAAATTATCTGGCCACACTGAAGGGACGGGTACTCGTCGCCGCCCACCGGGGGGCTGCGGGCGGCAACATCCCGTGCAATTCTCTAACAGGATACAGGGCAGCCCTGCAGCAGGGCGCGGACATCATTGAACTGGACGTGTCCAGATCGCTGGAGGGGACGCTGTATTGTTTCCATCCCGGAATGGAACCCCGTTTTCTGTGTGCGGATTCGTATATCAGCAGAATGCATGACCGGGATGTGGAGCAGCTGCGTCTTGTGAACATGGACGGGGCGGCCACGGAGGAAAAGGTACCGCTTCTTGAGGATGCCCTCCGCCTGCTTCAGGGAAAATGCCGGGTGAATATCGACAAGTTCTGGGATGATATTCCGGGTATTTCTTATCTGGTGAGAAAGCTGGGTATGCAGGATCAGGTGATTGTGAAAACGCCCCTTAACCCGGAGAACCTGAGTCGGGTGCGGGAATATGCCGGCGACATGCCTTATATGCCTGTGCTGTTTGATAACGAATCGGCACACGGGATGCTTCTTCATGATCCGGGCATCCGCTATATCGGTCCAGAAGTCATTTTCAGCTCGGAGGACAGCCCTTTCTGTCAGGAAGCATGGATCGAAAAGGTCCACAGGGACGGGTGCGTGCTGTGGGTAAACCCGATTCTGTATGATTTCCACGCCCAGCTGACCGCGGGCCATACCGATGACCGGGCAGTGGCAGGGGATGAGGACGGCGGCTGGGGCTGGCTGATTGACAAAGGCTATGATATCCTGCAGACGGACTGGCCCCTGCTACTTCGCCTGTACGGCAAAAAGAAATATCCGGACAGGTTTTAAGGCGCACAGCCTGCCGGCCCAAAACCGGAAGGTTTTCAGACGAAAAACAGAGAAGAGGAAGTTGAATGGACCTGCAAAGCATCCTTCTCATTGCGGGCATGATCCTGCTGTACAGTTTCCAGACGCTGTTCTGCACCATGTATACGGGGCGGTATCCCGGCAAAGCCGAGAATGCGGCACCGGTATTCTGTATCCTGGAAGCGGTCTTTATCTGCATGCTTACATGGTCAATCAACGGCTTCCGTTTTCATGCAAGCCCGCCCACGCTGCTGTTTGGCTGCCTGAATGCCCTGGTGCTCCTGGGCTACAACAGCAGCCTGATGGAGGCGGGGAAGAGGGGATCCTATGCCTTTTTCAACATGGCGCTGCTGTACGGGGCCATCCTGCTTCCCATGGCCTACAGCGCTGTCTTCCTCCGGGAGGGAACCACGCCTGTGCAGTGGGCCGGCATCGCTCTGATGCTGGTGGCCTTCTTTCTGATGAACTGGGAAAATACAGAGACAAAAACGGCAAAAAAGGGCTTCTACCTGTTCTGCGCCCTGCTGTTTCTCTTCAACGGTCTCTACAGCATCTTCCTGAAGATGCAGTCCGTGGCCTGCGAAGGAGAGAGCGCGGAGATGATCATCCTCACCTTCGGGATCATGGGGATTCCGGCCCTGATCCGCCTGACGAAAGCGGAAAAGGGGAATACCCTGAAGGCTTTTTCTCAGACCCGGCAGAGCCTGCTTCCCCTCATCGCCTGCCTGCTCAGTGCCGGCCTTGCGGTTAACGGTCTGGTGGCGGTCCTGCCGAGGGTCAATTCCGTGGTGCTTTACACCCTGGAAAACGGCGGCGTGCTGCTGCTTTCCTGCCTGTATGCCGTGCTGCTGTTCAAGGAAAAGCCGGTTCCCAGGAAAGTGGCGGGGATGGCCATTGCGGTGATCAGCATCACCATGCTGAGCCTGTAATTCCTGTCTGCCTGCGTCATGCTGCCCCAGGGGAGACGGCGTCGGCTGCGATACATAAATACCGCGGCCCGGATCACGGGAACCGCGGTATTTATGTGTCAGAATCTGTCCTGCAGCCCCTGCCCGTACACGGGAGGGAGCTTACATGCATGGCCTGCTCTTCCGCCCGGCCCGGAAAGGGAAAAGGGGAAAAGCAGGCAGGAAATGCCTCTCCTTTCCCGGTTCTGCTATGCCTATCATATCATAACGCATCATCAGACATGCTCAGATTACAATAGTGCCCCCATAACTTGTCAAAAAAGATTCTCATGAGCATAAGAGACAATATCATTCTATACACAGATACCTGAAAGGTCAAAAAACCGTAACGCGCCATGATTAACCTTTTCTGCCGGATGCCATTGTTTCCAATCTCATGGTGGATACGATTTTTCACTTCCATGACTCTTCCGTGCAAAGAACCACATTCCTTGAGCAGGGAATGAGAGACAGGATCAGCTGGACTCTTTACCGGGTATTACAGGCGGAATGATGCTATCGTATTTACAGATCTGGCATATGCACGGAAAAACAGAATCGCCGGAGCAGGTCTGACAGTATATCAAAGAAAACGCATCCTGGATCGCAGGAATCATGTAGAAGCAGGATTGCTGCATGTCATGCCAGTGACCAGCTCTGCAGGCCTTTTATGCCAGCGAGTCCGCCTGAATCATTTTGCCTGCCAGACGGGCGATCTGCTCCGCCGGTTCCGCACAGTTCCGGTTGACCCAGGCCCTGATGAGGCCGGCTGTGCCAAAGACGATAAAGCTGTAGTGGTAATCAAAACTGGTTTCTTCTTCATCAGGCGAGACCCGCCGTATGTACTGCAGGCACTTTTCCCTCAGCACATCGTTCAGGCGGTGAAGAAAGTTCATATCCCCGTGGGGACTCAGCAGGACCCGCACCATTTCCTGGTTCTCTTCAATAAAGTCCAGAATATCCCGCAGGACGGGTTCGATCTGCTTAACCAGGTTTTCCTTTTCGTGGCGCTGCAGAATGTCATTGAGTGCCTGGAACATGCCGTCCTCAATGCTCTCCAGCATGTCGTAGATATCCTTGTAATACAGATAGAAGGTGCCCCGGTTCATATCCGCCAGGTCGGTAAGCTCCCTGACTGTGATTTCCTTTACCTGCTTGTGCTGCATCAGCTCCGTAAGCGCCTGTGTCAGCAGTTTCCTTGTTCGCCTCACCCGGCGGTCTTCTTTTTTTGTCTGGTTTTCCATGGCCACACCCTCTTTTCTGAACAATCTTGCAGGATTGTGTCGGATATCTTTCCTGAACCGTGATCTTGTTGATTAACCGACGTTTGATAATCAATCTGATTATTGATATCAAACGACTCTGTGATTATAATTCGCGATGCTGAATTAGTCAACACGGTGTTCAGTAAAGGAGGAAGTTCAGTGAAAGGATTTACCAAATGGCTGGTTCGACACCGGGGACTGGTCATCATCCTGTGTCTGCTGACGATGATCCCGTCCGTGCTGGGCATGGCGGCCACCAAAACGAAATATGATCTGCTGTACTATCTGCCCCAGGACCTGGAAACGGTTAAGGGGCAGGATATTCTGCTGAAGGACTTTGGAAAGGGCGCTTTTTCCCTCCTGGTCACCGAGGGCATGTCCCTTACGGAACAGGAAAAGATGGAAAATGCCCTGAAGGAAATACCACATGTGGATTCCGTCATAGGCTATGCGTCCATGACGAAAAAGATGTTCCCGCTGGAAATCCTTCCGGAAAAGACCCGGGAGATGTTCAGCAGGGGAGAGTGCATGCTCTCCGCCGTCTTCTTTGATGAAGGTTCCTCATCCGAGGAAACCATGGAAGCCATCCAGCGGGTGCGGGAAACCGCAGGAGAGCGCTGCTTTGTCAGCGGCCTGTCCGCTGTGGTGACGGACACCAAGCAGCTGGTGGAGGACCAGGAAGCCATTTATGTGGGCATCGCCGTGGCGCTGTGCGCACTGGTGCTGATGATCACCATGGATTCCTTCCTGCTGCCCCTCATCTTCCTTGCATGCATCGGCATCAGCATCCTCTGGAATATGGGTACCAACTACTTTCTGGGTGAAATCAGCTACATCACCAAGGCAGTCGCCGCCGTGCTGCAGCTGGGCGTGACCCTGGACTATTCCATCTTCCTGTGGCACAGCTACAGGGAGCAGAAAACCCTGACGGAAGACAAGGATGAGGCCATGGCAGAGGCCATTCACCTGACCTTCACCTCCATCCTGGGTTCCAGCCTGACCACGGTGGCGGGCTTTGTGAGCATCTGCTTCATGAGCTTCACCCTGGGACGCGACCTGGGCGTTGTCATGAGCAAAGGCGTGGTCATGGGCGTGCTGGGCACGGTGGTGCTGCTGCCCTGCGTCATCCGTCTTCTGGACGGCGCCATTGAAAAGACCAGCCACAGGCCCCTGCTGCCGGATGTGGGCGGCATCGGAAGATTCGTTGTGAAGCACTACAGAGTCCTGGCCGTGATCCTGGCCATCATGATTGTTCCCGCCTTCTACGGGTACCGGAACGTCAGTGTCTACTACGACATGAGCCGGGTCATGCCCCAGGAACTGCCCTCGATCATTGCCAACAAAAAACTGGAATCCACCTTTGACATGGCCACCACCCACCTTCTGCTGGTGGACAGCGACGTCAGTCAGAAGGATGTCCGGGACATGACGGAGGAAATGAAGCAGGTGGACGGCGTCAAGGACGTCATCGGGATTGACAGCCTGCTGGGCGCCGGCATCCCCGAGAGCATTGTGCCCGATGACGTGCTGAGCCTTGTGAAAGGGGAGCGGTATCAGCTGATGCTGATCAACTCCGCCTATGTCATCTCGTCCGATGAGGTAAACGCCCAGATTGACAGCCTCAACACGATCCTTAAGAAATATGACAAAGGCGGCATGCTGATCGGCGAAGCCCCCTGCACCAAGGACCTGATCGCCTGTACGGACCATGACTTCACCGTGGTCAGCCTGATCTCCATTATTGCCATCTTTGTCATCATCATGGCGGTGCAGAAATCCTTCTCGCTGCCGGTGCTGCTGGTGGCCATTATCGAGCTGGCCATTGCGGCCAACCTGTGTATTCCGTATTACCTCAGGCAGGAGCTGCCCTTTGTGGGGCCGGTACTGGTCTCCACGATTCAGCTGGGCGCCACCGTGGACTATGCCATCCTGATGACTACCCGCTACAAGCAGAACCGGCTCTCCGGCCTTGACAAGAAAGAGGCTGTCCAGAAGGCAGTCGCTTCCGCCGCGCAGAGCGTGCTGGTCAGCGGCCTGGGCTTCTTTGCCGCCACCTACGGCGTGGGCCTGTATTCCAACGTGGATATCATTTCCTCCATGTGCCGGCTCATTGCAAGAGGCGCCCTTCTGAGTGTCGCGGTGGTGGTGCTGCTTCTGCCGTCCATGCTGCTCCTGCTGGATAAGGTGATTGTACATACAACGGTTGATCTTGGGAAAAACGTGAAGGCATAAACGGACTGTGCGTTAAGCGAAAGGAAGAAATCAGCCATGAGTAAAAAGATCGTAAGTCTGCTGCTGGCACTGACCATGATGCTCAGCAGTTCCGCCCTGGCGGAAAATATCAAACATGAGCGGGTATATGTGGTAACGCGGCCGGACGGTACGGTGGAAAGCATCACCGACAGCATCCGCCTGGAAAACGCGGAGGGGATGGATGAGCTTAAGGACCGCACCAGGCTGTCGAATATCGAAAACATGAGCGGCACGGAAGCATTCGTGCTGGAGGGGGAAAACCTCACCTGGCAGGCGAAGGGGAAGGATATCATCTATCAGGGAACATCCGGGGAAACCCCGGCGATTCTGCCAAATGTCACCCTGACCATGGACGGTCAGGAAATCACCCCGGAGGATATGAAAAACAAAACCGGCGACGTGACGCTTACCGTAAGCTATAAGATGACGGAAGCCATGCCGGCCCTTGCCGTGACGGTGCTGCCCCTGCCGGAAAAGGGCATCTCGGATCTGAAAATGGAAAATGCCGCGGTGCTCAGCGTCATGGGCCGCCAGGTCCTGGTGGGCTGGGCCGTCCCCGGCATGGATGACAGGCTGGCGCTGCCTGCCTCCTTTACCGCGGACTTCCACGCGGACCATGCGGAACTGAACTGGATGATGACACTGACCAGCGCGGATCCGGTGGACCTGGTGTGCAGGGAACTGGACAAAAAGATCGACTTTGACGCCCATGGGGAGCTGAATGAAGTGACCGCGCTGCTGACCAGCCTGAAGGACGGCACGGCGATTGCGGAAACAAACGGAAAAACAAAGAATCTTGCGGCAAAAATCACGGAAATGAATGACGGTCTCACCAAGCTGGATGACGGCGCGTCTGAACTTGCAGGCGGTGCCGCGTCTCTTGCAGGGGGCGCCGCGGAACTGAAAACCGGCGCGGACCAGGTGCAGGAGGGCGCTTCTGCCCTGTCTTCCGGGACGGAGACACTCTCTGCGGGTCTTGCCACCGCGGCGGAGGGCGCTGCAGCCCTGGACAGCGGTCTTAAGACCCTGACGGAAAACAGTGATGCGCTGAACGAAGGCGCCCGGCAGCTCTTTGCCGCTGTGCTTCAGACGGCCAATCAGCAGCTTGCCGCTGCAGGGCTTGAAGAAGCCGGCATCACGCTTCCGGAGCTGACAGAAGAAAACTACGCACAGGTGCTGGACGCGGCTGCTGAGCAGCTGGATCCGGAGAACCTTAAGGCCGCCGCAGCAGCCCAGGTGGAAGAAGCGGTGCGGCCTCAGGTGGAAGCAAATACGGATACCATCCGCAATGCTGTGACGGAAGCGGTACAGGGCAAGGTACTGGAGGCTGTGCTTCAGGCCGCCGGACTGGAACTGTCCGCTGAGGACTATCAGGCGGCTGTGGAAAACGGAAAGGTCAGCGATAAGCAGGCCGAACAGATCCGGACCGCCCTGAAGGCACAGATGGAAAGCGACGAAGTACAGGCACAGATTGAGGCTGCCCTGAAGGAACAGGTGGAAAGCCTTGTGAAGGAGCATGTGGCGGAATATCTTGAAAAAGATGAAACCGTTTCTGCCCGCCTGGCTGCGGCCGGGGCAGGCCATGACAGCCTGGTGGCATTGAAGACGCAGCTGGATCAGGTGAATACCTTTGTAAACGGTCTCAAAGCCTATACGGACGGTGCCGCGAAGGCGGCGGAGGGCGCGGAGCAGTTAAACGGCGGCATGATCCAGCTGAAGGACGGCGCGGAGCAGGTGCATACAGGCGCTGCGCAGCTGGCGGAGGGTACCTCTCAGCTGGCCGCGGGCATGGACACCCTGGCAAAAGGCGCGGAGGAACTGAAGAGCGGTGCAGACACGCTGCATACAAACGGCACCTCGGTGATGAAGGAATCCATATACGAGGCGGAAAAGACTGCGGCCGAAAAGCTGCTGCCCCTGGCGGAAGGAACGCTTTCCGATGCGCTCCGGATTTTCGAGGAAACCAGGGACAATGCCGGCCGGGGCGGTTATGATCTGAGGCCGGAGGGAATGAAGACGGTTACCGTGTATATCATCCGGACAGATTTCTGATACCCCGCTGTAAAATGAATCCAAAGACAGCCGTCAGAGAGGACATCTCTGACGGCTGT
>CAMOVR010000170.1 GCA_946627565.1 uncultured Clostridia bacterium | reverse complement strand
CCATCAACCTGATGGGCGATGACTACCGCACCCAGCTGTGGAACGCCATCATGGGTCATATGGATATCGATGCAGCCATCGAAGATCTCAACACCCGCTACAATCAGGCCTATGACGAGGACATCTCCCTGGGCTTCATCAAGCGTCTTGTGATTGAAGACTACGATCCGCTTCATCCGTCTGCCGGTACCGTGACCTGGCTGGACAAGTAATGCCTGAATGATCAGCTGAAGGCCGTCCATCTTCGGACGGCCTTCTCTGAATATGGGACAAGGAGGGATTCTGTGACCAAATATGTCAATCCCCAGCTGGCGCCGACCAACCGTCCGCCCCGGCCGGTGAACAAGAAAATGCGTTTGAAGGAGTCAGGCTCCCTGGCGTCTGCGCTCATGCTGGCGCCTTCCATCTTTTTCCTGCTGGTCTGCTCCGTGTATCCCTTTATCTGGATCTTCCGCTACGTTACCTATAACTATGACGGCATTCCCGCCCACACCAGGTATACGGGCCTGAGGAACTTCACCACCATGATGGCCGATACCAAGTTCTGGCAGAGTGTGGGGACCACCTTTGAATATGCCCTCTGGAAGCTGCTCTTTATCATCCCCATTGCCCTGGTGGTGGCTGTGCTGCTCAACCAGAAGCTCAGGGGATCCGGCTTCTTCCGCGGCGTGTATTTCATGCCCACCGTTATCTCATCCTCCATCTCGGGCATGATTTTCACCTTCATCTTCGCCACCGGCAACGGCATTATCAACGGCATTATGCAGAACCTGGGCCTGATGAACCAGCCGGTGGGATGGCTCACGGACACCTCCGTTGTCATGGCCGCCGTCATCATCATGTCGGTGTGGGCAGGCTTTGGCAACTACATGCTCTATTTTGTCACCGGCATGACCTCCATCTCCGAGGACGTGTATGAGTCCAGCCGCATTGACGGTGCCAACGGCGTGCAGACCTTCTTCAAGATCACCCTGCCCATGCTGGCCCCCGTCCTCAAAGTGGTCCTGATGCTGGCCATCACCGGCGCCTTCAAGGACTATGAGGCCATCATGGTTCTGACCAACGGCGGCCCCGGCACCAGAACCAACGTCATGTTCCTGTACATCTATAACCTGATCTTCGGAACCGGTGCCAATTCTGCCCGCCAGATCGGCTATGGTGCTCTCCTGTCCCTGGCTGCTGCCGTGATTGTTGGCGCTGTGACCATCATCTACAATCTGGTGGCCAAGAAACTTGACGATGTGGTGTGAGGAGGATGAGCAAAATGGCAAAGAATAAAGCGCAGATTGTGTATTCTCCCAGCCAGAAGGTGATGCGGTTCTTCCTGTGGCTGCTGCTGGCGATCATGGCTGTCGTGGTGGTTTTCCCGGTACTCTACATCATACTGGGTTCCTTCAAGGCCAACCAGGAGCTGCTCCTTGGCGGCGCCAACATCTTCCCCCGGAACTGGATCATCCAGAACTATATCGATGCCTGGAACCAGGCAAACTTTGCGGTGTACACCAAAAACTCCCTGTTCCTGTCCGTGGGCGTCATGGTGATCTCCCTCATCATCGCCTCCATGGCGGGCTATGTGTTCTCCCGCAAGCATTTCCCCGGCAAGGAAATCATCTACGGCGTGTTCACGGCCTTCATGTTCATCAACGTGGGTTCCGTGTCCTTAAGGCCCCTGTATGAACTGGCCACCCAGATGAAGATCAATACCAGCCTGTGGCCTGTTATCCTCTTCTCTGCCGGCGGCGGCCAGGCCACCTATATCTTCCTGTGCCGCGGCTATGTGAACTCGGTACCCAAGGAACTGGATGAAGCGGCCCGCATCGACGGCTGTTCCTTCTTCCAGACCTACTCCAGGATTATCATTCCCATGCTGAAACCCGTTCTGGCCACCATTGCCATTCTCTCTTTCCGGCAGGGCTGGAACGAATACATCATGCCCCGTGTCTTCACCATGACCAATGACAGCCTGCGGCCTCTGACCGTGGGTGTGAACATGCTGAAAAACGCGGGCGACGGCGCGGCAGCCTGGAACATCATGTTTGCCGGTGCCACCATTGCCATTATCCCGATACTGGTGGTTTTCATCTGCTTCAGCCGCTACTTCATGGGCGGTCTCACGGCAGGCGCCGTCAAGGGCTGATGGATCCTTTATTCCAGGGCAGTCTTCGGGCTGCCCTGTTTTTCGGAGGAAGAAACCTGTGAAGGAAATCGTGACATATCCGGAGCTGGGAAAGGTGCTGGAGGGGGATTTCACCCCGGACCTGCCGGTGGATGAGTATATCGTCAGTCCCGGGGAAATGCGGGAACCTGTATACGATGTGCGTGACTTCGGGGCGGTATCCGGCAGCCCTGAAGTCCAGACGGATAAGCTGCAGGCGGCACTGGATGCCTGCGGGGAAACCGGGGGCACGGTGCTGGTCCGGGGAAGCTTTATAAGCGGCTCCCTGGTGATACAAAGCCACACCACACTGTATGTTGAAAGTGGGAGCACCCTGACGGCGTCCCGGAACGTGGATGACCTGATTGACTCCTCCCGCCTTATGCAGATGCATATGGGAACGGAATCCTCCGGCGGCGCCTTCCTTCTTGTGAAGGACGCTCTGGATGTCCGCCTGACCGGGGGCGGCAGGATCTCGGGGCAGGGGGCATGGTTCGTACATCCCCCAAGGAAGGTGCCGCGGCTTGACCCCATCGAAACCGTCATGCTGCCCAGTCAGGAGGAGATCCTGGAGGGGAAGATCAACACGGTTCAGGGGTCCATCCGCACAGAATACCGGGACCGGATCCGGTATGCGGAGGACAAGTACGGGGAAGGGCTTGAGAACCTGAAGCGGCCCAGCGCCATGGTCTGGATTCAGAACTGCCGGGATGTTACAATCGACAATATCATCCTCCATGACAGCATGTGCTGGACACTGCATATGGATGCCTGTGACAGCGTCCGGATCCGGAACCTGGTGATCGATGACAACCGGCATGTGGCCAACACGGACGGCATTGACCTGACGGGCTGCAGGGATGTGACGGTTAAGCACTGCCTGATCTCCTGCGCGGATGACGGGATATGCCTTAAGAACGATGCACGGACAGGCCGGGAGATGCGGAACATTGTGATTCGCGACTGCCGGGTCATCACCGTGATGAACGCCTTCAAGATCGGCACGGGGACACGGTTTCCCATATGTAAGGTGCTGGTGGAGGACTGCAGCTTTGACATGCCGGACCTGTACCCCGGGTCCGTCAGCGGGATTTCCGTGGAATCCTGCGACGGGTCTGAGGTGGAGGATATTGTCATTAGAAGAATCCGCATGCACCGGGTGAGCTGTCCCGTCTATGTGCTTTTAAACCGGCGCAACCAGGGAAAGATCCCCCTGACAGAGGACGGAACGGGCCTCAGTTGGGGCGGGGCCATACGCAGGATCCGTCTTGAGGACATCCGGGCTGAGGACGCGGACCTGCCCTGCCTGGTGACCGGGTTTACAGACACGGCAGGGGACGGGACGCCGGTGCGGCGGGCGGTGGAGGACCTGAAGATATCAGACCTTTCCGTACGCTTCCGACCCTGCGGGGAAAAAGTCCGGGTGCCGGAAGAAATACGGGAATTTCTGACAGACTATCCGGAGAGCAACGCCCACGGGGATGTGGATGCCTGCGGCCTGTATGTCCGGCACGCGGACCGGCTCAGCCTTGAGAACATCCGTATTGCGCCAAGACCCATGAATACACGCCCGCTTCTGGCACTGCACGATGTAAAAGATGCCATGGTGGGTACAATGGTGGAGGAAACAGCCCATGTTGAAGCCTGACCGTGAAGGTTTTGTGACAGAGTATCTGGTGCAGGGCCCCCAGGTACAGCCTTACACGCCGCCCGGGGAAAATGCGGGGAACCAGCTTCTGCTGGAGACAGAGCTTCGCAAGCAGATCCCCGGGCATGAGCCCCTTCCGGATGTGCCCCTGCCCAGGGCCGGGGAGACAGGGCGGCTGAACATGCCCTGGCGTGCTGCAGCCGGCTGTCCCTTTGTGAACCTGTCCGACTTTTATCCCACCATGCAGCATGTCCGGTTCGACATGGCACTGGTGCTTGAGGCAAAGGAAGACATGTGCATCCGTGCCTGTCTCTGGTCCTATGCCGCCGTGGACGTGTATGTCAACGGAAAGCGGGAGGGAGGCATCCCGGGGGCGGTTTACAAGCCCATAAGCCGGGAGGAGATGCTGCTGCCCCTAAAGGCAGGCAGGAACCTGGTGTACCTGGCCTGCGAGACCCTGGGGGTCCGGGACACCCGCAGCGTGGCGGGCCTGCAGATCCTGGAGAGGCGGGAGGATGTTCAGACGGACCTGCCGGATGAAAGGCAGGGGGAAATCACAGGCCGGGCCATGGCATTTCTTGAGGGCATCCGCCTGACGGAAACGGAACTGGTCCTGCCGTCTGCCGCCGGGGACCTTCAGATGACCTATAAGCACGGGGACCCGGACCTTGCGGTGAGCCGTCTTCCCGCCGTCTGGCATGACATATCGGGCATAACCCGCGTTCCCCTGAAAGACGGGGAAGCGAAGGTGACGGTGAAGCTGTCCACTGAAGCCGGGGACTTTGTAAGGGTCTTTGAGCGCACGGAACAGATCCTGCCGCAGCGCATCCTTCCGGTGCCCGGCATTGAGGAAAACATGCAGCTCATCTTCCGCCGCATCGCCGCGGTGGAGACCCTGAGCAGGGGCGAGAAGTTCGGTTTTCCCGTGTCCAATATGCTGGCCAGGAAATACCTCAAGGACACATCCAAGGATGATGCACGCCTGATGCAGGAGATGCTGGAGCTGATCGACAGCCGGGTGGACTGCTCGGACTTCCTGGTGTGCGGCCTCATCCGGTATGTGAAAAACTATGCGGTTTCCCCGGACGTGGCGAAACAGATCCGCCATGTGCTTCTCCGCTTCCGCTACTGGCTGGACATGGAGGGCACCGACGGCATGTGCTTCTGGAGCGAAAACCACTGCCTCATGTTCTATGCCAGCGCCATGCAGGCAGGGGAAATGTACCCGGACGACTATTTTGAAAAGGCCCGCATGACAGGCAGGCAGCTGCAGGCCTGGGGCCGGGAGCGGGTACTGGAATGGCTCACGGACGTGGAGACATACGGCTTTGAAGAGTTCCTCTCCACGGTCTACATGTGCGTGACCTTCGCGGCCTTGCTCAATGTGGTGGACTACAGCGAGAAGGCCATCTCCGACAGGGCCAGGGTGCTGACGGACCGTTTACTTGAGATGCTGTCCCTCCATGTGTTCCGGGGCGGCATTGTGGCCCCCATGGGCCGGGTATACCGGGAGGTGCTCTATCCCTTCCGGCAGGGGGCCATGGCGCTGCTGAACATGATCAACCCCGCCCTGCCCTATGACTACGGGGAAGGATGGCTGGGCTTTTTCGCCACCAGTACCTACCGGGTGCCGGAGGGGCTTGTGCAGCGCATGGAGGACGAGGTCAGCACCCGGTATCTTACCGGGAATGCGGAGATCGTCCTGGAAAAGCACAGGGACTGGTGCCTCACCAGCGCCGCCTGTCCCGGACCGGACAGACGCAGATGGGAAAGGGAAGCAGGAAACGGCCATGCCGCTGTCAAATCCTTCAATGAGCGCTTCCATGGCACCACATACTTCAGGCCCGGCATTTACGGCTATCAGCAGCACCTGTGGTACGCTGCCCTGGACGGGGCTGCGGTGATCTTCATGAACCACCCGGGTTCCTTCTCCGAGGGCGGGGACATGCGGCCGGGGTACTGGCACGGGAACGGGGTCCTGCCTGCCCTGAAGCAGGATGGGAACAGACTTGGCATGATCTACCGGATCCCCGGGGAGCACCCCATACACTGGATTCACCTGTATGCGCCGGTGTGCCGTTTTGACGAAGTTTCCCGGCATGGTCCCTGGCTGGTTTTCCGGAAGGATCAGGGGTACATGGCCCTGTGGACCTCCAGTCCCATGGAAGATTACCATGGCATGAACGAAGGCTGTGAAAGACGCATATACGGGGACAATATTGCCGCCCTGGTGGTGATGGGCGGAAGGGAATACAGGGACACGGATGATTTTATATCGGCCCTGCCGACTCCCGCATTCAGCGGGGATACCCTGCTTGCAGACAGCTTCCGTCTGACATACCGGGCAGGGCAGGACGATACCCAGTACCTGTAAGAAAGGGAAACATACACAATATACATCCCGGGGGAGAGAAACGAATGAACGCACGCGAATATGTGGAAAACGTCCTGGCGCCCAGGCTGCAGGGCGACGGCGGCTGGGTGGAGGTCCAGAAGGAAGAGGAAGGAACCCTGGAACTGGTTTTCCGGGGGGAGTGTTCCAAGTGCCTGATCCTGGACCGCTGCACAGCCTGGATGGAACAGAAGCTTGCCGCTGAGACGGGCAGGCAGGTCCGGATCCGGGCCATACGGAAGAAACCCTATTTCTGGGACGCAAAGTAGGAGGATAGCACATGGCACATGTCAAGGTGGTGCGCCGCTCCATGCGGCCGGAAGAATGGACGGACCTGCGCTTTGGATGGCTGGAGCGGGGCCTTATCGCCGATGCGGAAGAAATTACGGACATGACCATCCGGGACGCCAGACAGGTCTCGGAAAACGGATATATTTTTGATGACCCAAGCCCCCGTCCCCTGAAGAAGGGTGACATGTACTTCACCCCGGACGGCACCGCGTTCATCCATGCCCATGCGGTGATCCCGGAGCGCATGGCAGGGCAGAACATCTATCTGCAGCTGAAGACCGCTGCGGAGATGATTGTGAAAATCAACGGAAAATATGTGGGCGGCCTGGATCCCAACCGGGAGCGTTTCCTGCTCAACCCCTATATTGACTCCAGGGACCTGGACATTGAAATTGAGGCCTACAACCGTTCCAAGCCGGACGATGAGCGCAATCCCCAGTCCCTGGCCAAGCGGGGCTGCCGGCAGATTTTTGAAGGCGCCTTCCTGGTGACGATCCGGGAGAACCTGCAGGCCCTCATCTACGATTACATCCTCTTTATGGACATCGCCCAGTGCGAGTACTTCAACGAGGATTACCGGCATTTCCTGTTCCGGGAGCTGTCAAAGGGCCTGGACCGCATTGATTTTGACACCTGGGAGGGCGTGGACGAGGCCCGGGACTACGTGGAAAAGGTCATCTACAGCAACACGGACTTTAAGGGCAGCGGGGACGTGGCCCTGGTGGGACACTCCCATCTGGATATCGCATATTACTGGAGGCGGATCCATGCGGTGCAGAAAAACGCCCGCACCATCCTCATCCAGCTCAGGCTCATGGACCGCTATCCCGAGTTCCGCTACACCCATACCCAGGCCTACACCTACGAGACGCTGGAAAAGTACTATCCGGAGCTGTTTGAGGAGCTTAAGGAAAAGGTCCGCAGCGGCCAGTTTGAGCCGGTGGGCGCCATGTATGTGGAGCCGGACTGCAACATTCCCCAGGCGGAATCCCTGATCCGCCAGTTCCTCTACGGCCAGCATTTCTTCCGCCGGGCTTTCGGGAAAACCCTGGACAACGCCTGGCTGCCGGATGTGTTCGGCAACAGCTGGATCATGCCCCAGATCCTGAAAA
>CAMOVR010000169.1 GCA_946627565.1 uncultured Clostridia bacterium | reverse complement strand
CCGGTTTTTACACTCCGGTTCCTGCGTATGGCAGCATGGGGCTCCACATACTCAAGCCGGAAAGATTCCCAGGCCTCATAATCGTCAAGCTGCTGCGGGACCGGCTGATCCGCCGCCTCGCACAGATAATAGAAATTGTCCTGCACAAAGCATTCAGAAGCGTCTTTATCACTCCTCTGAATCCTGTGCACATATCCGTATTCCCTGACTGACTCCGGAATAACAGCCAGGCCTGCTTCTTCCCGGGTCTCCCGGATCATGGCATCCACCGGACGCTCGCCGTTTTCGATTCCGCCTCCGGGAAATTTGTAATAATCATATTGTAAAGAGTGAATCATGGCAACCCTGCCGTCCCGGATTATAATGCTCCTTGCGGAATTGCGCGTGAAGGTATGCGTACACTGCGCATAATCCTTTTTGTCCATCTCAAACAGCAGTCTCATCTTTCGGCCCCCGCGTGTCCTGACTGTATCTGAATCCGGCATATAATCAGCCGGAATCCTGCGGTTTATCTTCTGCGCCCTTCCCTGTGGAAAAAGTACCCGAAGTTCATTCTGACCTCCCTGCGGCCGATATCATTGTTTGTATAGCAGCAGGTATCAAAACCGATCAGTTCAAAGCCCTGATGCAGATAGAAGCCTATGGCATCCGTATTGCAGGACTGCGTTTCCAGAATGACGGCACGCCTTTTCTGGGAGAGTGCAACTTCCCTGGCTTTATCCATCAGCCTCTTCCCGATGCCCTTTCCCCGAAGCGCATCATGTACCCACAGTTCTGTCACCAAGAGCCTGTTTGACCATTCCTCAGGACACACTTCAATGCAGGCCAGCATGTCACCGGCATCCCCCACAACACCGTAGGCTTCTGCGTTTTCCCAGTGGTCCTGGTAGAGGGAATCAGGAAAATCGTATTCTTCCGGGGTGTGGACAATCTCCTTTTCCGCCGTCTTCCTGACAATGGAGACGGTGCAGCCCTCACCGGTCAGCGGACGCAGTTCTATATCATAATAGCTGCCGCTCCGCGTCGTCATGGGGATCGCAGTCCCTTTCCACCTGCTTTTTGGCAGAGGGACAATCTCATAGTCCATGTTCTGCTCTCCTCCCTGTATCCGGACTGCATACATCTGCCGTGCAGGCTGTTTCGGATTCTTTATGTTTTTCCGCCTGCCCGGACTTTACACGGCGGGCAGCACCACCGTAAAGAGGGAACCGCGGCCGGGGGCGCTTTCACAGGAGATCTCCCCGGCGTGCAGGACAACAATCCGCCTGGCAATGGAAAGTCCGAGTCCGTTGCCCCGGACGGTATGGGAACGGTCCCCCTGATAGAACCGGTCAAAGATATGGGCCACGGTTTCCTTTTCCATGCCGGGGCCGTCATCCGCTATGGTGACAACAGCCCTGTCATCCCTGCGCCTGAGCCGGATGCGGATGGTCCCAAACTCCGGCGAAAACTTGATGGCGTTGTCCAGCAGGTTGATCCACACCTGGTTGAGCATGTCCGCATTGCCCCGAAGGGTGGTTTCTTCCGCGTCAAAGTCCATGTCCAGCTTTTTCAGGCTCCATTTTTCATCCAGCAGCACCACGGCCCGGCGCAGCTGTTCCGCCAGGTCAAATTCCGTCACGTCAGACAGAATGGTCTGGTTCTCCACCCGGGAGAGGGTCAGGACACTGGTGGCCAGGTCCGTGAGCCGGTCGGACTCCGCAATGATGATGTTCAGGTATTCGTCCCTTTCGCTCTCCGGCACGTTTTCCCATTTCAGGGCTTTGGCAAAGCCCCGGATGGAAACAATGGGGGTTTTGAACTCATGGGAGAAGTTGCTGATAAAATCGCTTCTGAGCATCTCCACGCTGCTCAGTTCCTCCGCCATGTGGTTGAATTTGCCGCACAGCTGCCGCACCTTGTCCGGCCCTTCCTCCTCGGTGATCCTCACGCTGTAGTCGCCGCCTGCCACCTTGTCCACGGCCTCCATCATCTCCTGGATCGGACCCACGGTGTGTCTGCTGAAAAACATGGTCATGACGGTGGAGACGGCAGCGGAAAAGGCAAGCAGGGTCACCAGGGGCGCCACGGCGATATACTGGGTCCTGAAAAGGCCCAGGCGGTAGAGGAAAAGAACGCCCAAGAGTACCAGAAGGCTGGTGACCAGGCTTATGATGAAGGTGATGAGCGTCAGAATCAGGGGAAGGGGCAGCCTGCGGTGCTTTCCCTTTCTGTTTTCAGCCATGCCGGATCACCGCCTTATACCCTATGCCCCGTATGGCTTCGATGCTGAATTCGTCCCAGCCGTCAAAGCGCTTGCGCAGGCGGTTGACATGAACGTTCACGGTGGTGTCCATGGATTCGGTGTCCATGCCCCAGATCTCATCCATCAGCTGCATCCGGGTGAAGATTTTTCCGGGGTAGGAGAGGAGCTTGAAGAGAAGATAGAATTCCTTGGGCGGCAGCTCCTGCACATCCCCGCCCCTTGTCACGGTAAGGGCATCGTAGTCAAGAAGCACATCCCCGATCTGCAGCCTGTGCTCGTTGGTGATCCTGGCCCGCCGCAGAAGGGCGCGGATCCTCAGCAGCATCTCTTCCTCATCCACGGGCTTGACCATATAGTCGTCCGTCCCCGCCAGAAATCCCTGCCGCTTGTCCTCTGGAAGATGCCGGGCGGTCACCATGAGGATGGGGGTCATGTCCCCGGAATCCCTAAGCTCCCTGGTAAAGGCAAAGCCGTCCATGACGGGCATCATGACATCCAGAAGGATCAGGTCCACCCTCTGGCGGGCCATCTGTTCAAAGGCATCCTCGCCGTTGCCCGCCGTCAGGGTCTCATACCCTGCCCGGGAAAGGACTGCCTGCATTAGCCGGCGGGTATTTGCATCGTCTTCCACAATCAGAATCCGGACCATGTGTTCACATCCTGCATCCAGTATTATCCTGCCAGAAAGAAACGGAAAACCGGATCTGCTGCCATGGCATGCATTCCGTATTCCCTGTATCCCCCTGCATTATACAGCATATTGTAAAGCGTTAAACCTGTTTGTGCACGCAAACTGTAAAGTCAGGCCTGCGGCGTACCGGAAGCGTTTGCATACAGGGGACGGGATTACACGCCATTGGAACGCATAGAGATGGTGAACAACGCCATCAGCCTGGGCTATCCTGAACCCGGCATGAACATGCTGTGACGCTGGTCAGCCCCTGTTATACTGGAAATCACAAAAATCCGGAACGGATTTTTGATTGATTTCCGTATATACCGTGACGCCACATACGATTTTCCGGATCATTACGCTCACGAGTATATAAGAATGTCTCCGCTTCGCAGATCATAAACGCGTTTCATGAGCACGGGGCCGGCATGTTCGCCTGTCTTGACACACTGAACTGAAAAAGCGGCTGACCATGCCGCCGGGCCTTAACGGATGAACAGGGAAATGCAGGGCAGGACGTCCCTTTCACGGATATTTACAGAAAAAGCCCTGCTTCAGGTTCAGACCCTGACCTTAAAAAACAGCTGCCCGAGGCTGTGAAAGCTGTGCCGGCTCTGCCGGCCGGCAGGTTTCCGCTTTCAGAAAAGTCCATCTGTCTCATATGACCCGCCTGCTTCCGCATGCGGGTTTCTGGCTTGTGCAGATAAAGAAGAAAATGGCGAAGAGAGGTGTGAAGTTCATTTTCAGTTTTTCATCCGGCAGTAAGATAGGCGCCGCTGGCTTCAGGCCGGCAGGGAGGCATGAAACATGAGTGAAGGTACAAGGAAACGCAGGAAGCGCAGATGGCCTTATTTCCTGCTGGTGGTTGTTCTGCTGCTTGGCGGCGGATTCCTGTATATAAGAAGGATGGCGGACCAGGTTGCCGGACGGTATACCTCCGTTGTGGTCCAGCGGGGGGATCTGGAGGTCCTCTTCAGTTTTACCGGCACCATCCACGCGCCCAACATGCAGACCATTACCGCCGGCCAGTCCGCGTCCGTGCGGGAAGTGTATGCTGAGCCCAACAGCCAGGTGGCCAGGGGTGACCGGCTTGTGCGGATGGATGACGGCACCATATACCGGGCGGAGCTGGCGGGTGAACTGACACAGCTGCAGGTGCGGCCCGGGGACTATGTTTCCGCGGGGCAGACCGTGGCCGTCATCACGGACATGAGCCGCATGGAAGTGGAGATCTCCATTGACGAATACGATGTGCCCGCCATCTCCATCGGCAAGGAAGTGGATGTGAAGGTGGTGGCGGTGGACGAGTCCTGCGGGGGCACCATTGTGGCCTTCAACAAGCAGGGTTCCTCCGGAAGCCAGCTGTCCAGCTACAGGGCCACTGTGGCACTGGATGCGCCGGAGCACGCGCTGCCGGGCATGCAGGTGGAGGTGACCCTGGTGAAGGATCAGGTGGAAGATGCCCTGCTCCTGCCCAAGGAAGCCCTGCAGGTGGCTGAGGACAACACGGTCAGCGTCCTGGTGCAGACAGGGGATGCGGTGCCCGTCAGTCAGCCGGTGAGCACGGGCATTACCGACGGGATGATGGTGGAGATCACCGGAGGCCTTACGGAAGGGCAGACGGTGGTCTATGAAGGGAACACCAACCGGGGCATGTTCATTTACGGACAGGGTTCCCAGTACAACTTCAGACGGGGGGAAACCCGGTGAGTGACACCTACTTTTCCATGCAGGATATCTGCAAGTCCTATCATGTGGGCGGCGAGGAACAGCTGGTGCTCAGGCACGTAAACCTGTCCATTGAAGAAGGGGAGTTCCTCTCCATTCTGGGGCCATCCGGATCCGGCAAGTCCACCATGATGAACATCATAGGGTGTCTGGATGTGCCCAGCAGCGGGAAGTACATTCTCCGGGGCCGGGACGTGGGAAGTCTTGACCAGCACGAGCTGGCCCAGATCCGCTGCCACGAGATCGGGTTCATTTTCCAGCAGTTCCAGCTGCTCCCCAGGATGGACGCCATGCGCAATGTGGAGCTGCCCCTGATCTATGCCGGCGTGCCCAGAGGGGAGAGACGGGACAGGGCGGAGGAAACCCTGATCCGGGTGGGCCTGAGGGACAGGATGCACCATTTTCCAAACCAGCTATCCGGCGGCCAGCAGCAGAGGGTGGCCATAGCCAGGGCTCTGGCATCCAATCCCACCATTCTGCTGGCGGACGAACCAACAGGCGCCCTGGACCAGACCACGGGCAGGCAGGTCATGGACCTGTTTGACGAACTCAACCAGGAGGGCCGGACGGTGATCATGATCACCCATGACCTGAATATTGCAAAGCGGGCCAGGCGCATTGTGAACATACTGGACGGCGTGCTTTCCGAGGGAGTGAGCATCTATGATTAGAGGCAGGATTTCCATGTTTCAGGAAAATGTCAGGATGTCGGTTTCCAACGTCCTGCACAACCGCATGCGGTCCTTCCTGACCATTCTGGGCATTATCATCGGGGTGGCAGCGGTGATTGCCATGATCACCACGGTCTCCAGCGTCACAGGGGAAATCACCAGCCAGTTTGCCTCCATGGGCACCGGAAAATTCAACGTGACCGTCAGCGGCACCAACTTAAAGCCCGGCATTACCCCGTCGGATGTGGAAGCACTCTCCAGAATCGACAATGTGGCGGGCATTACCATTTCCATGAGCAGCTCCGCGGTGATCCGCCACCACGGGAACTGGACGGACATGGCCACCATGGAAGGCCGGAACGTGATGTATTTCCGCCAGAATCCGGACCTGCTGGAGCGTGGTGTGCTGCCCACTTTCCTGGATGAGGAGCAGGCCACCCGGGTCTGTCTGATTTCTTCTGACCTGTGCGAGAGCCTGTTCTACGGGGAGGATCCCCTGGGACAGACACTGACGGTGAACGGGCATTCCTTCCTGGTCACCGGTATCCTTTCCTCATCCTCCTCAGACGTGTTTGCCCAGGCCATGGGCAACGGTGCAAACCGGAAGGTGGTGGTGCCCTATACCACAGCCATGCGCATGGGCGGCACCAAGTATGTCCGTTCCATGGAAGTGTATGTGGCGGACACGGACCGGACGGATGAGACCATCTCTGACATGGAGAAGGCCATCTCCGCCATCTTTAACGGCCGGGAAAACACCTATACCATCATCAACATGGCCTCCATGCTCTCCACCATGGATACAATCCTGGGTATGATGACCACCCTTCTGGCTGGCATTGCAGCCATCTCCCTGGTGGTAGGGGGCATAGGAATCATGAACATGATGCTGGTCTCCGTCACTGAGCGCACCACGGAGATCGGTCTGAGGAAGGCCCTTGGGGCTGAACCGGGCCAGATTCAGATCCAGTTTCTTATCGAAGCGTTTATTCTATCCGTCCTGGGCGGAATCTTCGGCATTTTGACAGGACTGTTTCTCAGCTGGCTCCTCTCGGTGATCATAGGCAGTACCTTCATGATCTCCTGGGATGCCATCGCCCTGGGGGTGGGCTTCTCCGCCCTGGTGGGCCTGGTCTTCGGCTGGGCCCCGGCCCGCAAGGCATCCCGGCTCAATCCCATCGATGCCCTGAGGGCCACATAACATGAGGAAGGTGAACATACCATGACAGAAAGAACTATCCGGAAGGCCGTTTCCGGCTGCATGCTTCTTATGCTGCTTTTCCAGGCCATCCCTGCCGGCGCGGACACGGCTGTGATGAGCGGGTCCGTGGTCTCCGTGCGGTCCGAGTACGTGCTGGCCCCCATAGGGGGTCTGGTGGAAGAACTGGGCGCAGAAGAAGGGGACCTGATTGAAGCAGGCCAGACGCTGGTGACGCTTAACACATCCACCGTATATGCCCAGGAAAGCGGCACTGTCCGCCTGTTCGGGGAAAAGGGGGATCAGGTGGATACGGTGGCTGCCAGGTACGGCGCCGTGGCGGTGATCGAACCGGATCCGGAATTCATTCTTTCCGCCAGCACCCAGCGTGCCTATGACAGCACGGAAACCAGGATCATCCATCCCGGTGAGAAGGTCTACCTGCGCTCCACCGGCAACAACGGACGCTCAGGCCGGGGACAGGTGACCACGGTCAACGGATCCCAGTATCAGGTGGAAATCACCAGCGGATCCTTTGAACTGAATGAAGCCGTCTATGTCTACCGCAGTTCGGAACACACCAACGAATCCCGCATCGGTCAGGGAACGGTGGGAAGAAGGTCCCTGAGCTATTACACAGGGAGCGGAAGCATTGTCTCCTTCCTGGTGAAGAATGGAGCCAAGGTGAAAAAGGGGGATGCCCTGTTTGAAACCCTGGATGGAACCTTTGACGGCTATGTCATGACAGGCCGCGAGATTCCGTCACCCTGGGGCGGCGTGCTGGCCAGGCTCCAGATCAGCCGGGGAAGCACCATTGCAAAGAATACCGTCCTGGCGGAGATCTGGCCGGAGGACGCCATGCGCCTTGTGGTGAAAGTCTCGGAGACGGATCTTAAAGCCGTTGAGCCGGGGACCAGGGTGAATGTGGAATTCGACGCGCTCTATAAGGAGAGCTTCGGGGGCACGGTGGAAAAGGTTTCCATGAAGGCTGAGGACACCGCTTCCGGTGACGCCCAGTATGCGGTGACCATTCTGCTGGACAGCATGGAAGGCATCCGCTACGGGATGCATGCCACCGCTGTGGTGGAAACAGACGGGGAATGACGTAAACAGAATAAGGGATACATAAAAGACTGGGCTGCCTTTGCGTTTGGGTGGCCCAGCCTTTTTCCG
>CAMOVR010000168.1 GCA_946627565.1 uncultured Clostridia bacterium | reverse complement strand
TAGCGCACATCCTGCAGATCGTCATAGAAGGACCTGAGCTGGCTGACCAGCATCATGCCCTTGTAGACGATGGTGCGGCATGACAGGGAGCAGATATAGGTATCGGTATCCTGCTTTTCAAAGACCCGGCGGAGCACATACAGCTTCCTGTCAAAATCCGCCCCCGGGGACACGGAGGCGGGGCGGGCGAGGAAGCACTGGCGGATTCTGGGCATGGTGCGCCGGGCGCCTGCCCCCAGCTGGGCCGGATGGCAGGGGACGTTCCGCCAGCCCAGGACCCGGATGCCCTCCGACTGAGCCAGCTGTTCAAAGATGCGGCAGATGTTTTCCACACCCACCTCATCCTCCGGCAGGAAAAACATGCCCACACCGTAATCTCCTTCAGCACCCAGAGGGATGCCTTCCTCCTGGGCCCAGGCGGAAAACAGGCTGTGGGGCAGCCGTGTCATGATGCCCACCCCGTCCCCGGTGGTGCCCAGCGCATCGCTGCCGGCACGGTGGGCCAGCCTCTCCACGATGGCCAGGGCCTGCTCCACCGTGCGGTGGGTGCTCCTGCCGCTCAGGTCCGCCACGGCGCCCACGCCGCAGCTTTCGTGCTCCATCTCTGGGTGGTAAAGGGGGTAACGGTCCAACATGTTTATTCCTCCCCGGATGTGTGTAAGATCAGGGCTGCGTAATCGGCCATGCGGATGCCGTGGTCCATGGCGTAGCGCTGCATATGGCGGTGGGCCTGTGTTTCCGTCATGCCCTCCCGCTGCATAAGCAGCTGTTTTGCCTTTTCCACGGTTTCCTTTTCCGTCCCTGTGCGCTTTGGAAGATGCATCTGGTGCAGCTGTTCCAGGATCTGCACGGCACCGGTGATTTCCTGGCTGGACACGGGAGACGGCAGACGGAAGATTTCCGGATTCTCGCAGGAGGCAAGGACCTGGGGCCGGGCGATGAACAGGATCTGGATGCGGCCGCCCCAGTCCCAGAGGAGTTCCTCCGGATTCAGGCCCGGCAGCTTCCCAAGGATAATCACAATCCCATCCTGGAAATCGCTGACGGCCCGCCTCAGGTCACTGGCTCCCCCGCAGCACCGGAAGACGGAGAAGCCGGAAGCAGCCAGCAGGCCTGCAACCTTTTCCCGGCTTTCTTCCGCCGTGCTGGCAACGATGATCCTGGCCAACCTCCCCATCTCCTTTCTCCGGTTTTGTTCTTTTTCTCAGTACATGACCAGATAACGGTCGGTCTCCCACTGACTCACGTGGGTCCTGTAGGCGTCCCACTCCTTTTCCTTGCCGTCCACATACTGGGAAAGCACATGCTCCCCGAGACAGCCGCAGATGACGTCATCTGCCTTCAGGCATTCAATGGCCTCCTTCAGGGTGCCAGGCAGGCTCAGGATGCCCCTGCTCTGACGCTCTTCCGGGGTCATGGCAAAGATGTTCTCGGTGATCTCCTCCGGGGGTGTCAGCCCCTTCTCAATGCCGTCCAGGCCGGCTGCAAGGCACACGGCCATGTTCAGGTAGGGATTGCAGCTGGGATCCGGACAGCGCAGTTCCACCCGGGTGCCCATGCCCCGGCTGGCGGGAATGCGGATCAGGGCACTGCGGTTGCTGGCGCTCCAGGCCAGGTAGCAGGGTGCCTCATAGCCGGGCACCAGGCGCTTGTAGCTGTTCACCAGGGGATTGGTGACGGCGGCCATGCCCCGCACATGTTTCAGGACGCCTGCGATAAAGGCATATGCTTCCCTGGAAAGGCCACGTTTGTCGGAAGGATCCGCAAAGACGTTTTTGCCGTCCTTGAACAGGCTCATGTTGGTATGCATGCCGCTGCCGTTGATACCGAAGACGGGCTTGGGCATGAAGGTGGCATGCAGGCCGTTTTTCTGGGCCAGGGTCTTCACCGCCAGCTTGAAGGTCATGATGTTGTCCGCGGCGGTGAGGGCATCTGCGTACTTGAAGTCGATTTCGTGCTGTCCGGCCGCCACTTCATGATGGCTGGCCTCGATCTCAAAGCCCATCTGCTCCAGGGTCATGCAGATCTCCCGGCGGGTGCTCTCCCCGTGGTCCAGGGGGCCCAGGTCAAAGTAGCCCGCCTCATCCCCCGTGGTGGTGGTGGGCTTGCCCTCACTGTCGGTCTGGAAGAGGAAAAACTCCATCTCAGGGCCCACATTGAAGGAATAGCCCATATCCGCGGCCTTCTTCAGCATCCGCTTCAGCACGCCCCTGGGGTCCCCGGCAAAGGGGGTTCCGTCCGGGTTGTACACATCGCAGATCAGGCGGGCCACCTTCCCGTGCTGGGGACGCCAGGGCAGGATGGCGAAGGTGTCCAGGTCCGGCCTCAGGTACTGGTCGCTTTCATTGATGCGGACAAAGCCCGCAATGGAGCTGCCGTCGATCATGATCTGATCGTTGACGGCCTTTTCAATCTGGCTGGCGGTGATGGCCACGTTCTTGAGCTGGCCGAAAATATCGGTGAACTGCATGCGGATGAATTCCACGTCGCCTTCCCGCACCATGCGGATGACATCTTCCTTGCTGTACTTGCCCATAACCAGGCTCCTTTCTTTAAGCTGCTGTTTAAGCTGCTTTTTCGCTGCGTTTTTCGCTGACAGTCTGCTTTCAGTCTGCGGAAAATCCTTCAGAAAGCAAAAAGGCAGGGGAAACCGTCCTACACGGCTCCCTTGCCTTGCATGTGGGATTGTACAGCCTGCCCGGCCGGCCCGTCAAGGGGAGAAAATGTATTCCTGATGTTTTTTGCTCCTTTTGTTTTTTGCGTGTTCACCCCTTGACAGGCATTGCTCAGGTGTTAAAATCCGTGGCAATTTCATAACAGAAAGCGATGCGGAAGAAAAGTACCCGGAAAACGCGGCATCCAAGAGAGCGGGGATGGTGGGAATCCCGTATGAGCGCCCCGGCGAAGAACACTTCCAAGTCCAAACTGAAAGCCCGGACGGGCAAGTAGGGGCGGCGTCAGGGCGGCACGTTACAGCCGGCAGGGTTTGACAGAACCCGGATAAGAGAAGCAAATCAGGTGGCACCACGGAGAGGCGGCCTTCGTCCTGAAATATATCAGAACGAAAGCCGGCCATATATGTACGGAGGTGCTTTTTATGTGTTCCATTTTTGGTATTACCGGAAAAAAGATCCCTGTGTCCGAACTGAAAGCCTGTTTTGACAGAACCGTAAGCCGCGGCCCGGATATGAGCCGTTTTGAGGAGATCCCCTGCGGGTACCTGGGCTTCCACCGTCTGGCCATCATGGGACTGGACGAGCGGGGCATGCAGCCCTTTCACATGGATGAGGACGCCGTGGTGTGCAACGGCGAGCTGTACGGCTTCAGGCCCCTGCGGGACCGCCTCATGGCAAAGTATGAGCTTCAGAGCCAGTCCGACTGCGAGATCCTTCTGCCTCTGTACCGGGAGTACGGGGTGGAGATGTTCAAAACGCTGGATGCGGAGTTTGCCCTGATCCTCTGGGACGGCAGGGCAGAAAAGCTCATTGCGGCCAGGGACCCCATCGGGATCCGGCCCCTTTACTGGGGCAGGACGGAGGACGGGGAGTGGGCCTTTGCCAGCGAGCCCAAGAACCTTATGGGCCTGTGCAGCCGGATTCTGCCCTTCCCGCCTGGCTGCTACTTCATGGACGGGGAATTCCACCGCTATGCGGACCCCGCCTATGTGGGATACTTCACCATGAAGACGGAGGAAGAGGTGTGCGCAAAACTTCGCCGTCTGCTGATGGACGGGGTGGAGAAGCGGCTGGACGCGGATGCCCCCATAGGCTTCCTGCTCTCCGGCGGCCTGGATTCCTCCCTGGTGTGCGCCATCGCCCGGAAGAAGCTGAAGGAGCCCATCCGTACCTTCGCCATAGGGATGGACAGGGATGCCATCGACCTGAAATACGCCAGGATGGTGGCGGACTACATCGGCAGCCGCCACAGTGAGGTGATCATCAGCGAAAAGGATGTGCTGGAAGCCCTGCCCACGGTGGTGGAACTGCTGGGTACCTGGGACATCACCACCATCCGGGCCAGCATAGGCATGTACCTGGTGTGCAAATGGATTCATGAGAACACGGACGTGCGGGTCCTTCTGACAGGGGAAATCTCAGATGAGCTGTTCGGGTACAAGTACACAGACTTTGCCCCCTCCGCTGCCGCCTTCCAGGAGGAAGCGGAAAAGCGGATCCGGGAGCTTCACGTGTATGACGTGCTCCGGGCTGACCGGTGCATTTCCGTCAACAGCCTGGAGGCCCGGGTGCCCTTTGGAGATCTCAAATTCGTCCGCTACGCCATGAGCGTGGACCCGGAGCTGAAAATGAACCGGCACAACATGGGCAAGTACCTGATCCGCAAGGCCTTTGCGGAGGACCATATTCTGCCGGATGAGATCCTCTGGCGGCAGAAGGCAGCCTTCTCGGATGCCGTGGGACACAGCATGGTCAACGACCTGAAGGCTCTGGCAGAGCGGACCTATACGGGTGAGGAATTTGCCCGGAAGGCAGCAGCGTATGATTACTGCCCGCCCTTTACCAAGGAAAGCCTTCTGTACCGGGAGATCTTTGAAAGGTACTATCCCGGCCAGGCTGCCATGATCCCGGATTACTGGATGCCCAACAAAACCTGGCCCGGCTGCGATGTGGACGATCCTTCCGCCAGGGTCCTGAGCAACTACGGTGCCAGCGGGGTGTGACCATATTGACCTGTTTTTTCCGATTCGTGTATTCTCGGCAGCAGGGAGACACGAATGGAGGAACATAGCATGTCACGTCAGTATACGGGAAAAGAAACTGTCAGCCGCAGTGAGGTAAGAAATCCAGACGGAACTATTTCGAGCTGCGCCGGTCTATAGCATCGGTTATTTAAGTTGCCGCACAGCTCGAAAGATTTGTCTCCGGAATGAAGACAACCTTCCGTGCACTTCTTGCAGAGGGTATTTTCTTTTCCCTGCTCTATCTGTTCTCTGCGCCATTGCTTCCAGATCTGTTTGACATCGAAGAAGCGGAGACGGCAAAGAATGCCATCATGGCCATCCGTATTTTTTCCATTGCTCTTGTTGCGCTCATCATCATTCGTGTAACCGCTATTTTAACCAGTATACAAACAGGGTGGGGAAGGCTGTTCTGATATGGATTTGTGGCATAGGGCTTCTCCCGCTTGCCTTTGTGTATCTTCTGAGCCGTATCAGTGTTATTGCAATGAGTGCCGGGTTTGTGCTGGGACCCGTGGCGGCAGTTGCAATTCTGTGGCTCGTCCCTGACCGGAAGGATAAAGGATCCGCCAGACTGAAACGGATGACGGTTGTTTTCGATGATTAAGAACGGTTCCTTCTGCCGCTGTCTGAGGACAGGAAACTTCCGGACCGTGCTGCCTTCGCAGGCGTTTGTGTCAATGCTTTCCATCTTTATCCTGTACCGGGCAGGATTCCCTGGCTGTCCGGGCAAGCCGCCTGATCCGTGCATTTTTCTTCAGGCGCAGAGTTTATGTACCAGCTTACTGTGGAAGAGTATGATATTTCATCCAACTCAGCCGTGAAGGATGAAAACCCGGATCCCCCTGATAAACAGGAGATATCCGGGTTTTTGACATTCATTCCCAATCGTCCTGTCAAAGCAGTCTTAACCATTTTGATTATGCATGGTATCTCCCGGCATTCTGATTCCACTGATTGTCCATAAAACACGGCTGTCAGGATCTGCAGTTATGCGGACAGGCACCTGCATCCTTTGCAAAGTCATGCCATGCACGGATGCTGCCCCGGTTCCACTGTATCCTTGAACAATCCATTTGAAGACACTATAATGAGAAAAACTGGACAAACAGAACAGGAGGAACATCGAATGAAATACGTTTTAAGAATCATTCTGCTTTGTTTTCTGCTGATCGTAATTATTCCATCTGCCTGCGGGGAGGCGACAGGTACCCTGACCCTGCCCGCAAGCCTGACAGAAATCGGCGAGGAAGCATTCTCAGAGATCGAAAAGGCTGATACGGTTCTTCTCCCGCCAACGGTGACGAAGATTGGTCCGCGGGCGTTTTCCAAGAGTGGTGCGGTAAGCATTGTGCTGCCCGCCGATCTTGAGGACATCGCCGTGGACGCGTTTGAAGGCGGAATGGCCGTGGCGGTCGTCCGAAACGGCAGCAAGGCACTGGCAGTCTGCGAAGCCAGCGGCATTCCCTTCATGCGGTATGACGTCAGCGACGATCATATCGTGATCAGGGAGTTCAGGGGCAGTGTTTCCGAAGTTGGCATTCCTGAACTGGTCGAAGGTCTGCCCGTCACTGTCATTGACCGGAATGCGTTTTATGAGCACGCGGATCTGACCAGCGTGAAGCTGCCGGAGACGCTGACACTGATTGATGATGGAGCATTTTCCGGCTGTACAAAGCTGACGGAGATCAACTTCCCTGCCGGGCTGGAAGTCATCAGGGCGAATGCTTTCAGGAATGCATGTGTTGGTCAGGAAGGCGAACAGGTCTTTGAACTGCCGGACAATATGACGGACTGCAGCATGTATGTGTTCCAGGGGTGCGGCGCCGTTCTTTCCGTAAAGCGCGGCAGCGCAACCGAATCCCTGATTCAGAAGGAACAGTACACCTACACCCATCCCGGTGAGACGGATTATCGCTATCGCTTTTATCATGGCGAAGGCGAGCGCCTCATGAAGTATACCGGCTCGGGTGAAACCGCCGAGATTCCCGCCTACGTCTGGCTGATCGACGACAATGCCTTCCTGGACCATACGGAGCTGAAGAAAGTAGTAATCCCTGAGGGCGTCACGATAATCAACCACAGTGCGTTCGAAGGATGCACGAACCTGACCGATGTGACATTCCCGGATTCCCTGGAAACAATCGAGTCCGGCGCCTTCAAGGCCTGCGGCAGCAGTTCCGAAGCACCTTTCTGCTATAATCTGAAAGCCAATATCAAGATTGTTGTTGACGGTGCCTTCAGGGACTGTCCCGCGATCCTGACCTGCGGCGTGGAAGACGAGACGGGCAAAGCCCTGTCCTCCCGCGGCTATGCGTTTGCCCGCAATGACAGACCGGAGGAGCTGGATTTCCTTTATCGCTGGGACTATTTCGATCATGTCTATGGCCTTGGGCTGTACAACTATGTCGGAACGGAGACACAGGTGCGGCTGCCTGACGACTGCAGCAATGTGAATGCGGAACAGTTCAACAAAAAGCCCGGACTCACGCTGATCTGCGGTCAGCTCTCGGACACCGCCGCCGGTCTGTCCAGAGCAGAGCTGAACTTTACATTCCCCGGACATGAGGGCATCCTTTATCGGATCATCAATGATATTCTGTACATCATGGGCTATGAAGGCAACGCCACGGAAATCATCATTCCCGCGGCAGAAAAATATATTCAGGCAGGTGTGGATGAACAGATCCGTGGGAACGCCTTCAATGGCCAGGAAAAGATCACCAGGGTCGTCATCCCCGAGGGCGTGACAAAGATCTGTTCGGACGCCTTTACCAACTGTTACATGCTGACGGATATCACATTCCCGGGCACACTGAAGACAATGGACCAGAATGCGTTCCTGTACTGCGGACGGGATGCGGGAGCTGATCCGTTCTACTTTGTCCTGCCGGACAACATGGAAGACATGACAGGCAGAAACGGCGGCGCCAACACGTTCGGCGACTGCAACGCCATTCTCGTCTGCGGCAAGACCTCAAAGACAGCCGCACTGCTGACAGACCGCAACTATGTCTACACCACGCCGGGTGAGTACGACTTCAGATACCGCTATGAGGAATACACCGAAGGCGAGACAAAGGGCAGGCATCTCTGGCTCGTGGGCTATGTGGGTGAGAGCAATGAGGCCGACATTCCCGCCGGCATCTACGGCATCAAGCGCTTCAGCTCGAACACGGAATCCACCTACTGGCGCACGTTCTATGGCAATGCCTTCTATGGGAATGAAACAGTCACCAGCGTGAAGATCCCGGAGGGTACGGAAACCATTCTTTCGGATGTCTTCACCAACTGCTACAAGCTGACGGATATCACATTCCCGGGCACACTGAAGACATTGGATCAGAATACGTTCCTGTACTGCG
>CAMOVR010000167.1 GCA_946627565.1 uncultured Clostridia bacterium | reverse complement strand
TAAAAAGCCCTGAGGCAGGCAAAGGTCCCATGATAACTTCCGTTGTCATCCCTGACAGTGTCCAGGTAATCGAAGATAACCCCTTTAAGGATTGTGCGGACCTGTCCTCTATCATAGTATCCCCTGAACATCCTTATCTTGAAGTAAAAGACGGCGTCCTGTTCAGCAGAGCTGAGAAGCGTCTGATCTGCTATCCGCATTCCCTCAAAGCCGGGACATATGAGATTCCGGACGGGACGCAGATCATTGGTGCCAGTGCGTTCTCCCAAAACAGCAGTCTGACCGGAATTGTTATTCCCGACACTGTGAAAGAGATCGGGGCCTACGCTTTCTGTTTCTGCATAAACCTGACTGAGATTCTGATCCCCCGCAGCATATCCAGAATCGCAACAGGCACTTTCGCGTTTTGCGGGCAGCTTAACAGTCTCTGCCTCCCTGACGGAGTAGAGACGATCGAGGACGGCGCGTTCAATTTCTGCTCCAGCCTGACCAATATAAGGATACCTGATACCGTGACGGCTATTGGCAAAATGCTGTTCTGCCCTTGTGATCCTGCCGTTACAGCTGCTCAAAGCAGTACCACATAGAGAATGGGATGCCTGCCATGCCCTGGTGACGTGGTCTGTCACGCCCCTGTGAAATACATAAAGAAAACTGGCGCCTGTTAAGATGCCAGTCTGTCTGAGTTTGTCCATGCCGGTTTCTGCTCTGAAATGCCGTTTCGAGCGGATGTTATGTCACGTTCAGGATTCAATGACTGAGCACCGCCACGATATCCCGAATGACCCCAGTTTGAATCCAGGGTCATTTTCCCGTCCGCATCCAAACGGCTTAGTGCCATCGTTGGATTCCCAGTCTCCAGTGTTCTTAATACATCATGGACTGCAAATCAGGGCACGCCGTTACGCTTAACAGTATGAGCATCACCAAACGAATGTTCTCACCCCTCCATCCTCCCGTTCCATTTGTTTCTTTCCATTCGTTCCGTGCTTTACCGGGACTTTTTCCATCCGGTGGCGTGAACCATGTGCAGGACAGATTTCCCTGCATACCCTGCCGTCGCAAGCAAAGGTTTCATTCATCACAGGGGGCCTTGGTCACATTGTCCGCAATCCGCGCCCGGAATCTTTCCGCCTCCTTATTCTTTGTCTTCACAGCAGGTCGCCAAAAGATGTTTTCGGGGATAAAAACCCCGTTCCCCTCTTGCGGGGAATTCCCGCAGCCGATTCATGCATACCCAAATCCACCGGAGGAATGGCTGAATTCAAAATCGGATTCAGTTCATTTGGACCTCCGGGAGTGGATGGAAAAGCATCCCCGCCTGAATATTGAAGGCGCCCGGGGTTTTCTGGAAGCCCTTCTCATCCCGTGGGGCACAACGGTGTCCTGCCGCTGCCGGAATGGATCACCATGTGAAGGATGGAAAATTTCGGGATTCCCATATATAATGGCAGCAAAGAAAACAGGGGGGACGACTCATATGGCGAAAGATACAGCACCCCAGGAAAAAACAGAATGGAAATGGCGCAATGCTTTCGATGCGAATACCTTACAGTATGGAGAAAAAGATGAGGCGGCCGGGAAACTGGACCAGTTTGAATGCGATCCTGAAGGTCACTGGGCTAAGGGAGTCACGCAGGGTGGTTTTCTGGTTCAGGTGCTTTCCGCACCGACAACATATTCGGAATGCAAGACCTACCCGAAATGGAACAATCTGCACGGGGGAAGCGCACATTCCAATTCCCTCACCAGATACGACCGGTACTACTCATGCAGCTGCAGTTCCGGCAAGGTTGGCGCGCGCTGCCGGCATCTGGCCAATCTGATGATACACTGGGAAAAGGTTCATGGCAGGTTTATCATGGTGGAAACAGAAGAGGAGTACCATGCAAGAATGCTGGAGGAGGCAAGGGCAGAAAAAGAAAAAAAGACCATGGCCGCCTGGAACTATTTCGCAAAGCATGTCAGTCATGAACCACAGGGGCTGGCTTTCAGCCCGGAACGTATTCTGAAGGCGACAGGGCTTCAAACCAATGAGTATGAGGCAGATGTGGCAGACGGCATTCTCTCCGAAGGCAAGGCTTGTCTTACTGAGATGACGATTGGCTATGATTATGCCCAAAAACAGGTTCTTACCGGTAAGGGTGTGGCCGACGGAAACCATGTCCAGATCATTCTCAGCCATGAGAAAATCCAGAAAATGACCTGCGCGTGCGGACGGACCTACCTGGATGAGGACCGCTATTCATGGTATTACAGTCCCAGGCCTAAAACCATATGCGGTCATGCGATGGCTGTATGGACAAAACTGCACGAGAGGATTGTCAGGGACAATCCGGGTGACATGACTGACTTCCGGGCGGCATCCCTCCTCCGCCGCCTTTCGGGACAGGGAAGCAAAGAGGGAAAAACCCGTCCTGAAGTCAAGGAAGCTGACATGGAGAAGAACCTGCTGCTGATTCCCCGCATCCAGCGTGACAAGTCTGAAGAAATGAATCTGGCCTTCGATATTGGAAGACAGGGAGAAAAAAGCTATGCGGTCAAAGGCCTTCAGAAGCTGGTAGATGCTGTGGAAGGCAAATCCACGTATACCATGAGCAAGACGGCAGAGGTGGATTTCAGCCGGGAGAGGTTTACGGAAGAATCAGAAAAATGGTATCGGATGATTCTGTCGCGGATTCGCTCTGTGGAGCAGGTCAATGAAACGATGAACCGCAGCAGGAGAAACTGGTATTATTCACGCGAACTCAGTGCCGGGACAGGCATTCCCCTGGCGGAAAGCGATCTGGATATTGTATACGAGCTGGCAGCTGGGGGAGAAATCCAGTATCAGTATGGCGGGAGAAAAGAAGCGTACATTGTCAAGGTGGGCGAAGCGCATCCCCGCCTGGAAGTCACGCTCAGACCTCGCCAGGACAAGGGCAGGCTTTGGGGCATTGAATTGGAAGTGAGCATGCCGCGGCTGCTCCAGGGAAGCCTGCACAGGTATATTCTGGATGACAAGCATTTCGGGCGCGTTCCCTCAGGAGATGGCGTGGCGATTCTTGAGGCATTTCATGCTCCAGACGGCAGCGGCGAAGAAGGATACAAGTGCCTGATTGGTGAAAAGCGGTTTGCGGAGTTTTACTACAGGATCATGCCTCTTCTGGAGGACAGCAAAGAAATCATCCTGAACGATCAGGTGGGATCCCTCATTGACGGCTGGCTTCCCCCGGAGCCGGAATTCGTGTTTTACATTGACCTGGACGGCAGAAACATCACATGCAATCCCAGAGTCAGGTATGGGGATGAGGAAACAGCTCTGGCAGGTGCGGCGTCTGAAGAAAAACAGATCAGACGCGACCGGGAACAGGAAGAGCGTGTGATCCAAAGCATACGCCGCTTTTTCCCGGAAGCGGACGACAAAAAAGGGATCTTTTTCACCGGGGCGGATGAGGATCGGCTTATTCAGATCATGACAGACGGGCTTGCCGCGCTTGGCGAGTATGGTGAGGTACGCGGCAGCGAGGCGTTCAGGCGGGTTCATATCCGGCCTGCGCCTTCCCCGAAACTGTCGGTGAGCATAGACAGCGGACTCCTCGATCTGTCCATTCAGACCCGGGATATGACAAAGCAGGACCTGCTGAATCTCCTGGAGAGCTATCGCCTGAAAAAGCGTTGGTTCCGCCTGGAGAGCGGGGATTATGTAGACCTGCGCGGAGACAATGGTCTGAGAGAACTGGATGAAACGGCTCGCGCCATCGATGTGCCGCTGGAGGAGCTGGTGAAAGGCGGCGTGAAGCTGCCCAAATACCGGGCACTGTATATTGACAGTCTCCTGGAGGATCATGAGCATATAGCGGCATCCCGGAACCGGGAGTTCAAGTCCCTGGTGCGTTCCTTTGAGACCATCCGGGATTCAGATTTTGAAGTATCCGAGGGACTCAGCGATGTCCTCAGACCATATCAGACATATGGCTTCCGCTGGCTCAGCACGGTTGCTCAGTCGGGCTTTGGCGGAATTCTGGCTGATGAGATGGGCCTGGGAAAGACGGTGCAGATGCTGGCATGGCTTGAGATGCGCAGGGAAAACGGGGAAAACAGGCCTGCGCTGGTTGTCTGTCCGGCATCCCTTGTGTACAACTGGAAGGAAGAGTGCCGCAAGTTTGTGCCGGATCTGAATGCTGAGCCGCTGGCAGGAAACCTTGCTCAGCGGAAAAAGCAGATGGAGGAAGCGCGCAGGGGTGCAGGAGCAGACCTGTACATCACCTCCTATGACCTGCTCAGACGGGACATTACGCTCTTTGACGGTTTTGAGTTTTCCGCCGTGATCCTGGATGAGGCGCAGTATATCAAAAATGCCAGGGCTGCCGTGTCCAGGGCGGTCCGAGTCCTGAAGGCTGAGCACCGCTTTGCACTCACAGGAACCCCGATTGAAAACCGTCTCTCTGAGCTTTGGAGCATCTTTGATTTCCTCATGCCCGGCTTCCTGTATACAGCATCTGAGTTTGCGGAGAAATATGAAACACCCATTATGAAGAGAAAAGACCAGGAAGCCACCTCCAGGCTTGCCAGGATGACCGAACCGTTTATCCTGCGCAGGAAAAAGACGGATGTGCTCAAGGACCTGCCGGAAAAGCTGGAGGAAGTGCGCCAGGCAGAGATGGAGCCTGATCAGCGGAAGCTCTATGATGCCCAGGTAGTACACATGAGAGAGATGCTCGCCTCCTCAGGGGATACCGGAGAAGATAAGCTGCGGATCCTTGCGGAGATCACCAGGCTCCGCCAGCTCTGCTGCGATCCTTCGCTTCTCTTTGAAGACTACCGCGGCAGCAGTGCGAAGCGCGAGGCCTGCCTGGAACTGATAAGCAGTGCGATGGACGGTGGGCACCGGATGCTGGTGTTCTCCCAGTTCACATCCATGCTGAGTCTCCTGGCGGACGATCTGAAAAAGGAAGGCATTCCCTTCTTTACCATTACAGGGGCCACGCCCAAGCAGGAAAGGCTGCGTCTGGTGAACGAGTTCAACGGCGGGGATGTACCGGTGTTCCTGATTTCCCTGAAGGCCGGGGGTACCGGACTTAACCTGGTCGGCGCGGATGTCGTGATTCACTATGATCCCTGGTGGAACCTGGCCGTGCAGAACCAGGCAACGGACAGAGCCCACAGGATCGGACAGAACCGCCAGGTAACGGTGCTGAAGCTGATAGCTTCCAACACCATCGAGGAGAAAATCCTGCAGCTGCAGGAAGCCAAACGCGAACTGGCGGATGCGATTATCAGCGGTGAGAGCGGTTCTCTGATGAGCCTGAGCCGCGAGGAACTGATGGAACTGATAGGATAAGGGAACTCTCCTGGGACGAGAGATCCGTCAGATTGCGAAGCTGGATCATCAGGCGGCTATGGAAGCCTTCTCTGCATTCATCAGCGACCAGTCGCTGAATCAGCAGCAGATTGCCTTTGTCCATAAGATCATCCATTATATCGGGCTGAATGGTTACATGGCGGATGTGGCTGATCTTCTGCAGCCACCGTTTGACAAGCCATACATCTTTGGTAAACGGTTTGATGTCAGGCAGCAGAAAGAACCGATAGATACGATCCAGAGCATTACGGAGAATGCTGCTAAGATTGCAGCGTAGTTAGCAACTGCTTTTGCAGGGTTAAAGATACGGAGTAACAGTCGTGCCAAGAACGAAGTGTAACAACCTTTCCTCCATGCAGTCAGGGAAATATGGGGAAGTAGTACCCGGCCAATCAAACCGGGTACTACTTTATCCTTCAAATGCGTCTTCCTCAAGTAACGATATGAGGTTGTTGGGGTAAATTCCAAATGACTGGGCACCGGTAATGGGTGACCCAGTCATTTGTTTCGGGACGGGGAATGATGTGGGCAGGCATGTCAATGCTGTTGCTGTTCAAAATCTGTCAATCAAAATCAATTGCATCAATCGGGATCCACATACGAACCAGTTCCTCTCCTGATTTGAACTGTGCATATGCATAATCGTTTTCAGTAAAATACACTTCCAACTTCGTATTTTTCCCAATTCTATAATTTTCGCCGGCACTGAATGATTCATCAGGTCCCCACATTGGCGTAACAGCATTGTTTACCTTGCCTGATACATACCCAGGCTCTGCTTTCGGTACTGTGGCTGAATCGTACACAGCAGATTGCCGTATATAAGCGTACCTCTCAAAGCCATTTGTATAGATGATGTCAGCAAAAACCCAATTGTTTTCACAGAAGTAAATCGTTAATCGGACTTTCTTTGAGTTGGCAGGATACGCCCCGGCATCAGCATAATTCGATCCTGGCCCCATTTTTGCATAGATGCGGGAATCGGAAGATATGATACTTGCATTTTTGCCCGGGTATATGTCAGACAGTGTTGGAACATCATTTCGGTCAGCATCGTTCTCCTCTTCAGTCAAAGAATCGTTATTCTCGAATGATATCATTTCAATCGGTATCCACATGCGAACCAATTCCTGACCTGATTTGAACTCTGCGTAAGCATAATCGTTTTCAGTAAAGTACACTTTCAGATCCGTATTTTCCGCAATACTGAAATTCTCACCAACGCTGTATGACTCATCCGGCCCCCACAACGGTGTAACAGTTTCTCTGGTTGTTCCCTCAAAATAGTCCAGGCTTTTGAAACTTGTAACAAGATCAGCATTCTTTACATATTGGCATGGCACATATGCATATCTGTCAAACCCATTTTTGTAGAAAATTTCAGCGAAAACCCAATTATCCTCACAGAAGTAAATGGTTAATCTGGTAGCGCTTGTTCCAGCAGGATATGCTCCGGCATCAGCATAACTCGATCCTGGGCCCATCTTTGCATAGATGCGTCCGTTTTTCTGTCCGAAATTCGTTTTCTTTCCCGGGTATGTTTCTGAAAGTTCAGGAAGATCCATAGTACTGGTGAGATCAGCAAAGGAAACAGAAACAAGGGAAAGCAGCAGACCCATTGTCAGTAATAAAGAAATAATGCGTTTCATGAATGATGCTCCTCCTTTATATTGCTAATGGCAGCTTTTTCATTCTATCATACGTATCTTTCAGTTCTGTAATTGAAAAGTTCACTTCCAATGGAACACCAGACTGTATCCCGCCTCTGTACCAGTCCGTTCTCTGTTTTTCTGCCAATCCAGTCCACAAAGGGCACGGATGTGCTGTGGTAGCCAGGGCGTAAGGCAATGGCACCGAGAGTACTCCTCACGTGGTTCTCGTCCGCCAGCTCACCTACCCTGGCTTTCAGCCATTTTCCCACCCGAAGCTCCCGTTTTGTCTCAACAAAAAGAGGGTACAACCGCCCCTCCCTGATACGAAACAATTTGTAGGTGATCAAGGCATCACCTCCTGATGTTCAATTTTGTTCGTTTAGATGCATCCATATGTGTTTGCTGACACATATGTGTTCCTGCTGTGCATGTCCTGCGGCAACAAAAAAGGAGGCGGCCTGTTTGGCTGCACTCCTGTTATTGTCATAGAAAGGTTTCTTCAGATATCACTTTTTCTGCCTTGTCCGTTTCAGAATTTACGACAATTTGATCCATTCCAAATCCGATATTAACCAACAGATCATAATCACAGAACCAGTTTCTTTACCAGTGCTTTTTTCTTATAGAAGGAAATACCATAGCAGACCACTGATTCATAACCTTCCAGGCCTTTCATGTATTCCCTGTCGAGTATCTGCTGTATTCCCCTCAGCGCGTCTTTCTCCATATCTTCTTCCTTCTCCGACTTCTTTGCTTCAAGCTCCATAGCCCGTCTTCTTTTCTTGTCCCGCACATCAATGTCAGATCTTCCAAGTCCGGTTTCCAGGTTGGATTTCACCGCATATCCGAGCCCGGAAATAAGTCCGGTCAGAAAAGCGTGATAATAGTTTTCGTGGTAGTCATGGTAGCTGATGGTATCAAAAAGGATATCCGTTGTCAGTTTGGAAGCTTTTTCCTCATCACCGTTCCAAAGGGCATCCATAAGTTCCATCTGCCTTGACCTGTCCAGGGCCAACGTGTCGTAGAAACGCTTTACAACTGTTTCTTCAAATATGTTGGAGATCTCAGCATTGGGGATTCTGAGATC
>CAMOVR010000166.1 GCA_946627565.1 uncultured Clostridia bacterium | reverse complement strand
AAGGGCATACTTGTCATATGCATAGCTTTCGCCCGTCGGCAGGCCGGAAAGCGTAAAGGCAAAGGGCAGTTTCAGATCTCCCGCGTCACCGGTCACCTGCTTTTCAATGGAAAGCACCGTACCGGCATAGTTCCGTATGGTCAGGACGCACGCAAGGCTGCTTCCGTCCTCCGCCGGCGTTTTCTTAAGCTCCGTACCCTCCGGGTGTTCTCCAAGGATCACTTCGCCGCTTCCGGTGATGGTGAAATAGATATAGTCCGTAAGCGTGTCATACCCGGCCGGCGGGGTGAGTTCCCTGAGCTGATAGATCCCGGCGGGCAGGGTCTGGTCAATGAGGGGAATGCTGCCTTCTGCATCCGACACGAGGGAGGCATATCCGGCCACCGGCGTCAGGTCAAAGGATGTAACACCGTTGACCGTCACCTGCCTGTGCAGGGCAAAGACCGCGCCGGAAAGAGGCTCGCCGTGTGTCCCGTCCACCTTGACAGCCTTGAGTGTATACGGCCGGTTTTTCAGGGTAAGACTGGCGGCTTCTCCCACTTCCTGCTTCAGGATACAGAAGTCCTGATATGCTTCTTCGCAGGCAGCTGTCACCACGCCTGCCTTCTGGGACAGGGTGATGGGTCCCTGGATTCCCTGATACCCCTGGGGGGCACTGGTTTCCGTAAGGGTATACTTTGCTCCGTCGTTGCTCAAAAATGCTGTGGTAATAAGGCCATCCTCATCTGATGTGAAGGTGCCGATCACTGTGCCCGTGCTGTCCCTGAGTTCAAAGGCGGCTCCGGAAAGGGGTTTTCCTTCCCAGTCGGTCTTTCTCAGCTCCAGGCCGGAGCGGCTGTTGAAGGCGGTGTCCGTCCGCATCTGGGATCCTTCCGCCACGCTGCCCCGGGTGTATCTGACATGGTACGTAAACTGGGCGTCCGCGCTTTCCGCCTTCTGCCTGCCCATGAAGGAGATTTCATCCCCCTCGTTCTTGATCTCCAGGCTTTCATAGCCGGTCACGTTTCCGTTTTCATCCACGGTGGGTTCTGTCAGCGTAACTTCCCGGATCTCATAGTCATCGATCGACTGGGCCCATGCAACGGGCAGACGGGGGAAGTACCAGTAGAGGGTTGACTGACCGTATGGCATCTGACGCACAATGGCCGTCTCTCTTCCCTGGTCATCCTGTGCTCCGCCTTCCGGCACAATTGTAAGGCTCTCATCTGTCTCCTTCGCAAACACGGCAAAGTAGGCAGGATCACGTTTTTCCATAAAGTCGGCATCGGACCAGACCTTGCGGATGCGCAGGCCCCAGCCACGGATATTGCATACGTCCACGCGGGGATCCGTGCCGGAGGCAACCACGTCCTGCACGCCTTCTGCCGCATCCATGAGATTGCCCTTGTACCCGCTCATGTTGTACTGGTACTTCATGAAGGAATATCCGTCCGGGATTTCCCCGGGACGCTCCTGGATACGGAAGGTGGTTCCCGCAAGGATGTTCGGCACTTCCACGGTAAAGAAGGCGGGAATCCTGGCGATGGTGCCGAAAATGGAGGTATCAAAGGTGATGGTTTCCTTCTGGGCGGGAGTAAGACGCGAAAGGTCTGTCCATTCCGTGGCCACCAGGCGCTGGGCATCAGTGTCCCATCTGCAGTATCTGTTCTGCGGATCCCGGATACGGTAGGAATACATGTTCGCGCTGCTGGGAGCACTGTCAAATTCGGTACCCAGATACAGTCTCAGGGAGAAACTGGTGGCATCCATTTCATAGCTCAGAGGCGTCGTGCCGTCTTCCCTGTACAGCTGTTTGGTAATATACAGCGTGCGCAGTGCTGCGGGATTGACGGTGTTGACGTATTTGACAGAAGGACGGTCGCCGGTGGCTGCATAGCCTGTGCTGTAATCGTATCTTCCGCCGGTCCTCTTTTTTCCCGTAACCTCATGCCCGTTGACGGAAACACTGCTGTACACCTGCGTATTGACCCCGCATTCCACCATGCTGTACACGACATTTGTATCCGGCATGGTCACCACGGCGGTCTCGCCGGGTTTGAGCATGAAGACATGCTCATATTTCAGGTTCGTGCCCGGAATGGTGAAGGTTCTGTAATAGGGCACGTCCGTCTCCGTGTTCTTATAGCGCACGGTGACACCTTTGGCAGGCTCGGGGAAAAGCAGATTTTCCGTTCTGTCATTGGGAGCAGACTTATAACGGATCTGATACGGGAACGCCGCCAGGACAGAAACGTCTGTGTCAATACCGCTAAGTTCCTTGGAAAGCTCCACCGTGCCCGGCTTGATGGAAGCCAGGTTAAAGCGCATAAAGAGGTTTGCCGCGCCGGCGCCCCGCTCCATGTAGAAAATCTTCATGGTGTGATTGGAGTAGGCCTTGAAGACGGAGGTGGTTCCTTCAAAATACCGGGAAAGGTATTCATCTACCCTGGATTGACTTGCGCCGGGATTTCTCGCTTTGTAATTGGCTTCAAACAGCTTGCGCAGGGTCGTCTTCGTGCCGTTTACATTGACATCACCTGTTCTGTAGTTGACGGATCCCGGGAGTGCATCGTGGATACCGCCCAGGTCGATCACCAGCTCGCCGTCCACATACAGCCAGAAGTCATCGTCGCCGGAGAATTCATAGATGATGTCGTGTCCCCATGCGTCAAGACCGTTGGGCGTCTGGGTAAAGGATGCTTCAATCTCCACCCCGTAGTAGAAGTCAGGATCACCTTCCGCCAGGTAAAGCCGCTCGTATTTGCGGGGATCACTGTTGGGCAGTTCCGCACCCGTGGCCGTATACAGATTCTGTCTGTTTCTGGAGGCAAATCGACCTGCCTTGATGTTGTTGAAGGGCAGGAACTGGCCATGCTTTTCCCATTTTTCATTTGACTTATCATGGGTGCCCAGCTGCCTGTAGACGGTAAAATCCGTTCCGTTGAGGTAGGCATAGTTCTGGGAGCTGTCAAAGACAAAGTATCCGCTGCCGTTGTAGGTACTGCTGATGAACAGATGGTTGACCTCCGTGCCGCCGCCCATCAGGTTTACCAGATTTTTCCCGGTGTTCTCCGCCGTGGGATACCCGTTTGCGCCAAGATTTGTGGAGAGAAGATTCGGTGTGGTGTTTCCGTTGGTATACGCATCGTTTCCAAGGAAATCACTCATCTCTTTGCGGGTGCCGAAGTTTTTGATCTTCATGGTCAGACCGTACTGGGTATGGTCCACCGTGGAAACCGTGGTCAGCTCATCATCCACAGGCAGGTCCTCGATCACGGCGAAATAGAAGTCCATGGCCTCTGCCCTTGGGCAGGTCACCAGCTGGCCGTTTTCCACCTTCAGGCCCGCGTACGCATAATTTGTCTCATCCCATGCCAGGATGGTGGACTGATAGTATCCGTTGTAGCGTCCGTTCAGGTTGATGCCGATGGGGTTGTCTGAGAGTATCTGCGACCCGGTCAGCTGCGGGGCCAGGAATTTGCCCGAATACTGGTTGTACAGGTCATAGTAATTGTTGGGATCGTTCGTCCCTTCCCAGTAGTATTCCACCAGGTTCCAGAGCTTGGAGTTGAGCAGGCTGCCCAGCCATTCAATCTCATCGCCGTTCTCATAGGCCCTGACAAGGGTTCCGTCGTGCTCGATGACATAGAATTCATATTTTTTGGCTGTATCGTTCCAGGCACGGGTATACAGGATGATCCTGGACCCATTGGTGATCGCCTGGTCTGAAATACTGACCTTGCCGGCGGAATAGGGCAATACATAATCGGATGTCAGTTCCGACATCTGCACCAGGTTCAGCCATTCCGTTCCGGCTGTTCCGCCGGTTCTGAAACCGTTTGCCAGCACACCGCTGTAGGTCAGGGTTTTCCCGTTTGCCTTAAGACAGATCCTGCCTGCATTGGTGCCGCTTCCGGGGACAACCTGGAGCCTGCCGTCGGCTGTCAGCGTATTGCTGAGATACAGCTGGCCGTCCGAACTGATGTTCAGATACCTGTATGCACCGCCTGTGACGGTTTTCAGGGCGTAGAGATCCCCGGCAATCCATTCAAAGGTCCACATGGAAATGTCGCTGTCGTTTGGCACAAAGAGTTTATCGGTATTATCGTCCTTTTCGCTCATAACGATCAGCTCTTTGGCAGCGAGACTGCCGTTATCTCCCGGAGAGGCCATCATGGCCTTTCCGTAAATGCCCTCGCTCCAGTACATCAGGCCATATGTTTTTCCGTCCAGATTGAATGGCTCCTCGATATCGGCGTCTTCTGTCCATATAGACAGTTTGCTTCCGGCATTCTTTTCCGTCCATGCGGCAAAAACCGTACCATTGTTATCCTGCCAGTGGTTCAGGTACCTTTTTGTTGCCGTACTCTGGAAGCTGAAGGTGCTGCCTGATTCAGCCGTTACCTTAAAGGCTGTCCGCTTTGTTTCATCCTCTGTCAGATAGACATGTTCATTGCTGCTGTTCTGTACATAGTATCTGCTCCCGTTCTTCAGGCAGTACAGATAGAACTGGCTGGTCTGTCCCTCCACCGCCTCCAGGTAGTACCTGGCCGCATCTTCATGGGGGTAACTCTGGGCCGGTTTTGTTTTCAGGATGCCATGGGCATTATTGGTGGCCACGCCCTCCGTATCCGTCAGGTAATAGCCCAGAGGATGGCCGATATAGAAACCCTCATGCATGACCTGTTTCAGCGCATCCATGGAGCTGAGCTGTTCAATCCCTACAGGGACTGCACTGGGACCCTGGACAATGGCATAGGCGGAGAAACTGGCAGCAGAGAAGGATACCACATTTCCTTCCGTATCTGCCTTTACCTCTTCCGGCATCTCCGCTTCGTCCTCAAAATGCATGACGGTGAACGGCTGGGTATTGTCTCCCGCATCCAGAAGTTCCACGGATACCTCCACCGGGGATAAAGGCTGGAGTTTTTCTCCCTGTACATCCACAATGGAAATATCGAAGATCCGCCCATAGGCAAAGCCTGCCGCATTCATGGCTGCAGCGGTCCGGCCCAGATAATCCGCCAGGGCGTCCCCTGTCATTTCTTCCACGTCAAGTCCGGCATCTTCCGGGATGCCCGCGGACCTGTCAAAGGTCACAGCAATCCTGTAGGTGGCTCCGCCGATGGTGACTGTCGTTTCGATGGTCCTTGTCACCGCATAGGTGCTGAAGCTCTCCGCTTCAAATTCAACCCATCCGTCACTGGCTTCCACGGTGGTCACATACTCCGGCGCGGATGTCCCGTCGGCGAAGTGATAGATGTTCAGTTCGCCGGTAAAAGCCTTGTCCCGGAAATGGACCTGCACTTTCTTCCCGGCAGGCTGCCAGGTCTTGCCCTTCTTCTGCTGGTTGGCGTTGGCATAGATATGGATATCCCAGGCTGCTATGACGTCTTCCCCGTCTATGGAAACCGTCACCGGCTGCACGTCGATGATGCCGTTGCCCGGGATCTTGCCGGTCAGGTAAATGTCCTCATTGGCATACAAGGCGCCTTCAATTTCCTCCACCGCCGCTTCTGCTGCCAGAGGATCGATGACCTTAACCACAGCAAGGCCATCTGCTCCCTTGAAGGCCAGATCAAAGTCCACCCGGTCCCCAATGGACAGGTTTTCTCTCTCTGCCCTGTAAAGTGTATTGTTGACAACAGAATAGACTGCCAGGGACTCCCCGTCATCAAGGTCGGGCAGATTCGTCACGACGGCGTCGGCAGTCAGCTTTGTATTGTTCTTCAGACTGCTGACCGTCCAGGCCTCCAGGACAATATGGGTATCGTCCCCGCGGACCGTCCCGGCGCGCCGGACAGAAGGCCTCTGGTTTTTCTTGTGGCTGCCAAAAACAGAAACATCCGCATAAAAACCGCTGTCTTCCCACAGAAAGTTCCCGGAACGCATGCGGGATACCACGGAAGATGGCATGGCTTCAGCAAAGCAGGCCTTCAGTTCCACGTTGCCATGGGGTACAAAAGGCACCGTAACCCGGCTGTTTTCCAGATACCATCCGAGAAACATGGCGTCCTGATCCGCCCCTGCCGGCTCCGGCAGAAAGGTCATGGCCATACCTTCATAGACATAGTACACTTCTTCCTCATCGCCAGAGGAAAAAGTAACGGTATAAAGGGAAGCTGCTGTCTGGTCGTCATCCCCCGCGGATGTGCTGTCTTCCGGATTCCAGACTGCATCAAAGGACAGCCCGTCCGCAAGAACCTTAAGAGGCATTGCCTGGATCATACAGACCAGGGCAATCAGAAAGGCCAGTATCTTTTTTATCATGCGCGCTCCTCCTTTGCTGCTTTATGCTTCACGCTCATTGAATGCATTCTGTATACGGCACGTGCTCCCGCACCGGGCCGGTCATACCGCTGATGTCAGTTCCTGATGTGCAGGAACCTTTCCTCCGTGATACAGGCGGTCACGCCTGCCCGGCTGTAATCTCACGGTATATGTTTCATTTTTTGAGGCTTTCCGGTTTGCGCATACAGCCCCGCAACATGATGATAGCACGTCAGGGTTACCAGAAAGGTAACATTTATCCCGTATTCCGACTTTTTTTCGGAGGTCATCCTTTTCCCGGCACCCAGGAGATTCCTTTCCCGGAAAGTTGACCGCTTTCCTCCATATGCCCCGGGATATGGATGTTCCGACAGCAGAAAAAAACACTTCCGGATCATCTCCCGGATTTCCCTGCGCTTTACTGTGTATAAGCTGTCTTTACGCACACCATCTGCACATGACCGGCCTGAGCGGGACCGTATTTCTGTCTTCCATCATGCACAGTCATGTTCATGCATACGACATCATACCATGATTCAGAACGTCTGCCAAAGAATATCCCGAAAAAACATCCCCTTTCATGAATCAAATCATATTGCATGGACAGGGAGAAGGGAAACCGATTATAATCTGTGTATATCTGCCAGAGCCCCTGCGACAGATCCCCATTTTCCTGGCAGCATATCAGCATCTGGACAGTATGCAGGCCATGTGAAATCTGTTTTCATGCCTGCTGCAATCTGCCTTTCAGAGCAAAAAGCTTCCCACGTTCCCCATTTCAAAACTGGACACAGCGCGGCAGGACAGCTTCATCAGATGAATATGGATGCATTCCACTGACAGCATGCCCGCAGAGAGGAAGAACCATGACGGCTATACAGCGCGAAACGACAGACTTCACACTGCCCGGAAGTTACGGGCTTGGCACCACCGGTTTCTGGTCCGGGGCAAACACAGGCCTGGCCGGCTGCATCCGGGAGGCCGTGGATCAGTATGGTCTTCACGTGCTGGATACAGCGGAAATGTATGGGAACGGCAGATGCGAAAGCGCACTTGGGAAAGTGATTCGCGGCATTCCGCGGGATAAGCTGTTTCTGGTGGATAAGATCCTTCCGGAGCATATGAACGAAAAGGATTTCTTTTCAAGCCTCCACGGAAGCCTCAGGAGACTGGGCACAGATTATCTGGATCTGTACCTTCTGCACTGGCGGGGAGAAGCCGATCTTTCCTTTCTTGCCGCCTCCATGGAAGCTGCCGTCCAAAAAGGCCTGATCCGCTTCTGGGGTGTTTCCAACTTTGATGAGCCGGACCTGGAAGATCTCCTGAAAGTGGAAAACGGGGACCGCTGTTACTGCAATCAGATCTTTTACAGCCTCTATGAGCGGGGCAGTGAATACAGCCTTCTCCCCTTCATGAAATCACACGGCATCCTGCCCATGTCCTATTCCTCCCTGGGATCGGATTACCATCCGCATCCGGACATCCATAAGAACAAGCATATCATGGAACTGTGCAGGGCTACCGGATATGCGCCGGAATCCATGATGCTGAAGATGAATGCCGCGCAGGGCTTCTGCGCGCTGTTCAGCACATTTTCTCTCCTGCACCTCAGGGAAAACCTGCGCCAGGTTCCGGAAGGAGTCTTTCAGCAGTTCAGAACGCTCGCAGATGCCGCATTTCCCCCGCCGGACCATGCCAGTCCTCTGGTGAAAATCTGACAGTCTGCAGGCGAGGAACAATCCGCAAACAGGAATGCAGAAATAGATTATACCGCAATTGATGAAAGAGGCTGCATAAACAATTCCCAAAATGACTTCCCTCCAGTCCCCTGTGCCTGCAGGTTTTGGCGGTCTGGAGGGCGTTTCTGTGTTTTTTGGGCACGCAAAAGCTCCGCCTGCAGTCAGACAATAAGAAAGCGTTCAATAATAAGTAACCATAAATACTACCTATGGAAACCAGTTG
>CAMOVR010000165.1 GCA_946627565.1 uncultured Clostridia bacterium | reverse complement strand
TCCCTGAGAAAGGTTGTACTCCATGTCCGGCGCAAAGCACTTTGCCCTTCTTCTGTTTCTCTGCCTGCCTTCCGCCCTTTCCGGGACCCCGGAGGAAGCTGCCGGTGAAAAACCGGCTGCCATGGAAACGGATTCAGAAGATACGGTGTCGGAGGAAACAGAGGATGCTGCGCCAGCAAAAGACTGCATTCTTCTGACCTTTTCCCGGGATTCCTTGTGACTGGCGCTGTACACGCCGGAGGAAATCCCTGCCATGTATTCTATAAGAAGGAGAGTGAAACAGTTGCAGCACGTCTCCAACCGGGAGAGAACCCTGCGGACCACCCTGTCCGGCATGCTGCTCTCCGTCATGCTGGTGCTGGGCTATGTGGAATCCCTGCTGCCCAGTCCGGGCATCCCGGGCATCAAGATGGGGCTTTCCAATTCCGTGCTCATCTTTGCGGTTTATATGCTGGATGTGCCCACCGCCTACATTCTCATGTCCCTGAAGGTCATCCTCTCCGGCCTCATGTTCGGCGGTGTCAGCACCATGATCTATGCGTTTGCCGGCGGCCTGGTTTCCCTGACGGGCATGGTCCTGCTCCGGAAAATCCCGGGGCTCCATCCTGTGGTGGTCTCCATGGCCGGAGGCCTTCTGCACAATACGGGACAGGTGGTCACCGCCATGGTGATCCTCCATACCCCTGAACAGATGCTGGCCTACCTTGGCATCCTGATGCTCACCGGTCTTTTCTGCGGCCTCCTCACCGGTACCGCCGCCAGTGCCGTCATGCGCCACTTAAAACGCATCGCATGGCACGCACCCGCCTCCTCCTCTAAGGGGCTGATCCCGGTCATCCTGGCCCTTCTCCTCATAGCCGGCGGCCTTTACTATGCATGGAGACAGACCGTCTTTACAGACACGGCGGAAATCCGCATCGAGACCACAGCCCCCGTTGAGTTCAAAGACGCGGACAGCCCTCCCTTCTGATGGGCAAAATTAGAACAGCGGTACAGCCTGAAACTGCACCGCTGTTCTTTTTTCACTCAATTCTTTCCGGAATCATTCCGCAAGGGCTTTGTACAGGTCCAGGTACTCCCTGGCGGAGTGCTCCCAGGACACATCCTTTCCCATGTCCCTTACAACAATCCTGTCCCAGGCATCCCGGTCCTGCAGGTACACTTTCCTGGAAAGCTTCACCGTATCCAGCAGGAGATCCGCGCTGTAATCGTCGAAGGTAAAGCCATTGCCGTCCCCCGTATCCGGATCATACTTGGCAACGGTATCCTTAAGACCGCCTGTTTCACGCACCACCGGAACGGTGCCGTAGCGCATGGCGATGAGCTGGGTCAGGCCGCAGGGCTCAAAGAGGCTGGGGACCAGCAGCGCGTCGGCGCCGGCATAGATCTGATGGGCCAGGCTCTCGTCATAGCGGATGTATGCGCATACCTGTCCGGGATAAACGCTCTCATAATGCCGGAAGGCTGCCTCATAGCGCGGGTCGCCGGTACCGAGAATCACAACCTGGGTGTCGTCATCCATCATTCTTGTGAAGATGGCGTTGATCAGGTCAAGACCCTTCTGGTCGGTCAGACGGGAGATCAGGCCCAGCATATACTTGCTCCGGTCCACCTTGAGGCCCAGCCGCTCCTGGAGGGCTTCCTTGTTGACCGGCTTTTTCTCCAGCACGTCCTTTTCACTGTAGTCAGCCGTCAGAAGCTTGTCCGTCCTGCTGTTCCACAGGTCCACATCAATGCCGTTGACAATGCCGCTGAGCTTGGCCCGGTGGTACCACAGATGGGCATTGAGCCGCTCACCGTAGAAATCCGTCTGAATTTCCTGGGCATAGGTGGCACTGACCGTGGTGACCCTGTCGGCATAGGCAAGGCCTGCCTTGAACATGTTCGCCTCGTTGTCGCCCGTGAGGAACACGTCATAGTTGAACAGGTAGTCAGGAAGCCCGGTCCAGTACTTCATGTGGGAAATGCTGCACATGCCCTGGAACCGGAGATTGTGGATGGTCAGGATGCTCTTTGCACGGCCCACGGGGGTCGGCGCAAACAGCGTGCGCAGATACACCGGCACCAGACCCGCCTGCCAGTCGTGGCAGTGGATCACGTCCGGCTCCCATTCCAGGTAGTTGAGGGCAGCCAGGGCAGCCTTGGAGAAGAAGCAGTACTTGGGAATATCCTCCCACAGCCCGGTATAGGGATTGCCCCAGTCATAGAACTCCCGGTTCTCAATGAAATCATAGATGACGCCGTCCATCTCGGCTTCCATGATGCCCACAAAGAACTCCCGTCCGTCCTGCGTCAGGTCCATCATAAAGGAACCCCGGTGAACCATCTGCTTTTTGTATTTTTCCGGGATGCAGGCATAGCAGGGCATAAGCACCCGCACCTGGCAGTTCTGGCGAAGCAGGGCCCTGGGAAGTGCATACATGACATCCCCCAGTCCGCCTGTTTTGACAAAGGGATAGCATTCCGAGCCGATAAATGCGACCCGCACAGGATCACTGTGATTGTTTTTCGCCATACAGATTTCCTCCCTGTTCTTTCTGGTAAATAGGCCGATCACATTATACATGATTCAGTTGTATTCCTCAAGACGGGAATTTTTCACGCTGCAGGCCCCGGTGCTGCTTCAGGATCAGTCGCGCCTGAACAGGTCGCGGGTATATACCTTGTCCTCCACATCATCCAGGACGCTGTCATAGCGGTTGGCGATGATGGCGTCAGAAGACTTCTTGAATCTCTCCACATCGTTCACCACCAGGCTTCCGAAGAAGGTGGTGCCGTCCTCCAGAGTGGGCTCATAGATGATCACCGTGGCGCCCTTTGCCTTGATGCGCTTCATGACACCCTGGATGGAGCTCTGGCGGAAGTTATCGCTGTTGGCCTTCATGGTCAGGCGGTAGACACCCACAATCAGGGGACGCTCCTTGGCGGAATTCCACATGCTGTTGGCGGTGTAATACCCGGCCTTTTCCAGCACACGGTCTGCCACAAAGTCCTTCCTGGTGCGGTTGGACTCCACAATGGCCTCAATCAGGTTGTTGGGCACATCCTCATAATTGGCCAGAAGCTGCTTGGTATCCTTGGGCAGGCAGTATCCGCCATAGCCGAAGGACGGGTTGTTGTAATGGTTCCCGATGCGCGGGTCCAGGCAGACGCCTTCAATGATATCCCGGGTGCTCAGCCCCTTGATCTCAGCATAGGTGTCCAGCTCATTGAAGTAGGATACCCTGAGGGCCAGGTAGGTGTTGGCGAACAGTTTGACCGCCTCCGCCTCCGTATAGCCCATGTAGAGCACCGGCACGTCCTTTTTCTCCGCCGCTTCCACCAGAAGGCCGGAAAAGGTTTCCGCCGCCCCGCGGGTCTTCTCATCACAGCCCACGATGATGCGGGAAGGATAGAGGTTGTCATACAATGCCTTGCTTTCCCGGAGGAATTCAGGGCTGAAGAGGATCCGGTCCGTGGCGTACTTTTCCCGTATTCTGGAGGTATAGCCCACGGGAATGGTGGACTTGATCACCATAACGGCGGTCTGGCTGCTCTGAAGCACCAGTTCAATGACGGATTCCACTGCGGAACAGTCAAAGAAATTCTTCTGGGGATCATAGTTGGTGGGGGCCGCAATGATGACGTAATCCGCATCCGCATACGCCGAAGCCCCGTCCGTGGTGGCCTTCAGGTCCAGCTTCCGCTCCTCGTGCTCCGCCAGGTACTTCTCGATATAGTCGTCCTGAATGGGGCTTTGCCACTGGTTCAGTTTTTCCACCTTTTCAGGGACAATGTCCACCGCCGTCACATGGTTGTGCTGCGAAAGCAGAACGGCCAAGGACAGGCCCACATAGCCGGTACCCGCAACTGCAATATTCATAGCGTTTCAGTCCTTTCCTATGCCGTGATAGGTTTCCTGCACCATCTTATAGCTTTCCAGGTTGCCGATGTCATACCGCTTCCCAGGCATTTCCATGGAGTATACGGTGGAGTGGCTGCACATCCAGCCCACCAGGGAACCGGGCGCATCCGTGCCGCAGCCGTCCTCTATGGCCCTGCGGATCTGTCTGACATCCGCTGCAATATAGTAATAGAAAGGCGGCGTGCACCAGCAGGACCTGGGTTTTTCCGGTTTTTCCTCAAAGCCCAGGAGGCGCTCATCCGCGCCAACTTCACTGACGCCGGACTTATGCAGGCGCTTTTCGTCATCCTCCCGATAGCGCATGGTGCAGCTGGTTCCCTTCTCCCTGGCATAGGCGATAAAACGCTTCAGGGAGAAATCCAGCACATTGTCCCCGGCGATGATCAGGCAGTCGTCGTCCAGCTTCAGGCTGTCAATGGCGAACTGGATGTCACAGACCGCCCCAAGGCGGGTCTCATTGGTGGATGTGCCGTCATCCAGGACCGTGATTTCCTTCCGGCCCTCCGCCCAGGCCTGAAAATGGCCTGCAAACTTATGGTTGGTCACCACCACAAACTGGTCCGCTTCCCGGCCGATGTCGTCAATGAGCCAGTCCAGGATCGTCTTCTCCCCCACCTTCAGAAGAGGCTTGGGGAAATTCTCCGTCAGTGGGTACAGCCGCGTGGCATAACCGGCTGCCAGAATGATGCATTTCATACAATCATATACTCCCTTTTTCCTTACTGGTTGGCAATGCCGTCGGCGCTGACGCACAGATGGAAGCTGTAGCGGCCCTTCATCTCCGGATAGGAGGTCAGGTATGCCCGCTCCACGCTTTCCCGGATGCTGTCCGCCTTGTCCGGGTCGATCAATGCCATGCAGCAGCCCTTGAAGCCTGCGCCGGAGAAGCGGCCGCCGTAGATGCCGTCGGTTTCCCGCATGATCTCATAGAGGCGGATCTGTTCCGGGGCGCCGCTTTCCCAGTTGTGAATGCTGCTCCAGCCGGACTCAAAGCTCAGCTTTCCGTAGGTCTCAAGATCTCCGCGCCTCCAGGCTTCCGCACCGGCTTCCACCCTCTGAAACTCCGTGTACCAGTGTTCACATCTGCGCATCCACTGGACGGGCAGCTTATCCTTATAGGCCTGATAGACGGAAAAGGGCACATCCCTGGCATTGGCCTGGTTAAACTTGCCGTATTCGGCCCCGCTGAAAGCCTGCAGGGCATAGACGCCTGAGCGGAGCTCATCCACCCGCATGTTGTACTTGCTCCCGGCCAGGGAATGCTCCAGACCGCTGAAGAAGATGGCGATCTTATAGGGCTTCATGTTGGGGCTCTGGGGGATCAGCTCAAAACGGTTATCCTTGCAGTCCAGGTACAGCAGATGGTCTTTCTGGCTGAGCACTTCGCAGGACTGGTCCAGGGTGCCCACATTGACGCCCACATAGTTTTTCTCCGCGTCATAGGCCACCTGGATCAGCTCCATGGGGGCAAGCCGGATCCGGTTCACCTTGCACAGGGCATCCAGGAAGGCCAGGATCACGGCGGCGGAACTGCTCAGGCCGCCGATGGGCAGGCTGCCCTCAATGACGCCGCACAGACCCACGGAAAGGGGATACAGCTTGCTCAGGGCCCAGGTGGCGCCCCGCAGGTAGTCCGCCCAGTCGCCGGCCTTTTCCGTCACTTCCCGGATGTGCCACTGGGCACGCTTTGGAAACTGAAGGCTGACCATTTCAATGACGCCGTTCTGCTTGGGTCTGAAGGCGATATGGATTCCCTTGTCAATGGCAAGACCGGTGATCTTGCCCAGGTTGTGGTCGCTGTGGGCACCGATGGGGCAGATGCGGTAGGGGGAGAAGGACATGCCTTCCGGGTCCCGGCCGTAAATCTCCGCAAATTTCTCTTCGCACTGCATGTTTTATGCCCTCCCGCTGTATGTCCTGTACCACTGGGCAAACGCCCTCAGGCCCGTGCGGATATCGATGGACGGCGTAAACCCGTAGTCCCGCTCCAGTCCGGTACTGTCTGCATAGGTCACCGGCACGTCCCCGGGCTGCATGCCCACCAGTTCCCGGTGGCCTTCAAAGTCATAGTCCTCCGGCAGCACACCTGCCCTGACCAGTTCTTCCTGCAGGGTGGAAACATAGTCCAGCAGGTTCTCCGGCTGTCCGCCGCCGATGTTGTACACGGCATAGGGCGGCACCGGGAGTCCGTCTTCGCCGGCTGCCTTCTCAGGGGCGCCCTGCATGACACGGAAGACGCCCTCCACAATGTCATCCACATAGGTGAAGTCCCGCTTACAGTTGCCATAGTTGAAGATTTTGATCTTCTCGCCCCGGCTCAGCTTTTCCGTGGCGGAATAGTAGAACATGTCCGGGCGCCCCGCGGGTCCGTATACCGTAAAGAAACGCAGACCGGTGCTGGGAATGTTGTAGAGCTTGCTGTAGGCGTGGGCCAGAAGTTCGTTGGACTTCTTGGTGGCCGCATACAGGGAGACGGGGTGGTCCACCGGGTCATCCGTGCTGAAGGGCACCTTGGTGTTCCCGCCGTAGACGGAGGAAGAGGATGCATATACCAGGTGCTCCACGCCCTGGCCGCCGTCATAGCTGTGACGGCATGCTTCCAGAATATGATAGAACCCGATGAGGTTGGACTCAATATAGACATCCGGGTGGTCGATGCTGTAGCGCACCCCGGCCTGGGCAGCCAGGTTCACCACCACGGCGGGATGATAGGTGGAAAACACCTCATCCACCAGTGCCTTGTCCCCGATGGAGCCGCGGATAAAGATATGCTTTACAGGTGATGTTTCCGCCGCCTTCTCAATCTCCCTGAGCCGGTATTCCTTCAGGGCGGGATCGTAATAATCGTTCATATTGTCCAGGCTGATCACTGTGCCGCCGGACATTTCCTTCAGGAGTCTTTTCACCAGGTTCGCTCCGATGAACCCGGGAGAGCCGGTCACCAGTATGGTCTTGCCATTGAGATCGACTTTTGCTTTCATCCCCGTACACCTTCCTTTTCAAAATGCAGAAAACATTGTACAAAATGTCGCCATACTCTGCAAGGGATGCCTGTAGTGCAGAAAGCAGACGAAAACCAGAAAAGGAAACCGAAGTTTCCTTTTCTGGCTCACAATTCAGAATGCATGGGAAGCATGCACCTGCAGTTTATGCCCTGGCGCGCAGGACAATGGCGGTGCGGGAAGGCAGGTACAGCCGTACATAGTTGCCTTCCCTCCCGGGCATGAAGGCACTGTGGGGTTCACGGTTCACCCTGCCGGCGCCGCCATAGCGGTAGTCGTCCGTACTGAAGAGGACGTCATAGTCCACACCCTGACTGACGGAAATGGCATAGTCGGTGTAGCTGCGGCTGGGATCGAAATTAAAGACAAACAGCAGGCCGCCTCTCTCAAAGGCAAGCACATGGTCATCCTCGTGCACATGGCGGATTTCCGGATACACCTGATCAAAGATCCGGTAGTATCTGGCGGTATGGATCATATCATGGTCAAACAGGCCCAGTGCCCTGTATCTCAGGTCCGGGCGGTCCACCAGGCTCCACTGGCGGCGGCAGTACTGGAAGCTGTTGCCGTTGCCGGGCCTGGGGAAATCGATCCACTCGGGATGTCCGAACTCATTGCCCATGAAGTTCAGGTATCCGGTGCCGCCGGCCGCCATGGTAAGCAGCCGGATCATCTTATGCAGTGCCATGGCCCTTTCAATCACATCGCTGTGGCTGTCCACGCCCATCTGGTCATACATGGCTGCCCCGGCCAGACGGAACATCATGGTCTGGTCACCCACCAGGGCCTGGTCGTGGCTCTCCACATAGGCAATGGTGGGCGCGTTGCGGAAGGTCAGTTCCCTCCACACTTCACCCAGGTTCCAGTCCTCATCCCTGCGTTCCTTCACCCACTTGATCCACAGGTCCGGGATGCCCATGCCCAGACGGTATCCGAATCCGATGCCGCCGTCTTCCACGGGATCGCACATGCCGGGCATGCCGCTCATGTCCTCGGCAATGAGAAGGGCTTCCGGCTTGACCTCATGCACCAGTTCGCTGGCCAGCTGCAGATAGGTCACAGCCTCCACGTCCGTGTTCATGGTGAAGTACATGGACAGATTGCTGAAGCCCACCCCCAGGCCATGGTCATGGTAGAGCATGGAGGTGACGCCGTCAAAGCGGAAACCGTCGAAATGGTATTCGTCAATCCAGAACTTCAGATTGCTCAGAAGGAAATGCAGCACTTCCGGCTTGTCATAGTTGAAAAGCTTCGTTCCCCAGGCAGGATGGTCCCCCTCCGGCCCGTCGTGGAAGAACTGCCATGAGGTGCCGTCAAAGAGATTGATGCCCTCCAGGGTGTTGCCCACCGCATGGGAGTGCACCACGTCCAGAAGCACCCGGATGCCCATCTCATGGGCTTTGTTCACCAGGTA
>CAMOVR010000164.1 GCA_946627565.1 uncultured Clostridia bacterium | reverse complement strand
GGCAACAATCTTTTTCCGGAAAAATGTTATCATTCTGTTATCAAAGCCACTTTCGGGAGGGCCGGATACGTTGATCCATAAGGGGATTCAGGTTTCCGGACGTCATTCCCACTCGATGGTTCCGGTGGGCTTGGGGGTCAGATCGTAAAGAACACGGTTGACACCCTTTACTTCATGGGTGATGCGCTGGGTGATGTGCTGCAGCAGGTCAAAGGGAATGTTTTCAACCGTGGCAGTCATGGCATCTTTCGTATTGACAGCGCGGATCACGACAGGCCATGCGTCTGTGCGCACACCGTCCTGGACACCAACCGTCCTGAAGTCCGGCACGATGGTGAAGTACTGCCAGACCTTGCCTTCCAGACCGTTTGCAGCGAATTCTTCGCGGAGAATTGCGTCTGATTCACGTACGGCTTCAAGGCGATCCCGGGTAATGGCACCGACACAGCGGACACCAAGGCCAGGGCCGGGGAAGGGCTGACGGTAGACCATATTGTCGGGCAGACCCAGCTGCTTGCCCACAACACGTACCTCATCTTTGAAGAGGAACTTGACAGGTTCCACCAGGTCGAATTTCAGATCCTCAGGGAGACCGCCTACATTGTGATGCGCCTTGACACCCTTGCTTTCAATGATATCGGGATAAATGGTGCCCTGTGCAAGGAATTCAATGCCTTCCTGCTTGCGTGCCTCTTCCTCGAAGACACGGATAAACTCAGCGCCAATGATTTTCCGCTTCTGCTCGGGATCAGCAACACCGGCAAGCTTGTCAAGAAAACGGTCGACTGCGTCCACGTAGATCAGATTGGCATTCATCTGATCACGGAAAACACGGATAACCTGTTCGGGCTCGCCTTTGCGCAGAAGGCCGTGATTGACGTGCACACAGACCAGCTGCTTCCCGATGGCCCGGATCAGCAGTGCTGCAACCACAGAGGAATCGACACCGCCGGAGAGGGCGAGAAGTACCTTTTTGTCGCCGATCTGTGCTTTCAGAGCCGCTACCTGTTCATCGATAAAGGCCTGGGCAAGTTCAGGGGTCGTGATGCGTTCCATGGATTCGGGGCGTTTGTCTGCCATGTGGGATCTCCTCTTTTCATATGTCGTGGGTGCTGTACAGCGGAAGGATATCAGAAGAGTCCGGAGATGCGGCCGTTTTCGTCCACATCGATCCGCTCTGCTGCGGGGCGTTTGGGAAGACCGGGCATGGTCATGATGTCCCCGGTGAGGACAACGATGAAGCCGGCGCCGGCGGATACGCGTACCTGTTTGACGGTGACGGTAAAGTCTTCCGGTGCCCCCAGAAGAGCCGGGTTGTCAGAGAAGGAATACTGGGTTTTGGCAACACAGATGGGCAGCTGTCCGTAACCGAGTTCTTCCAGACGCTGAATCTGCTTCTGTGCAGCAGGCAGGATCGAGATGCCGTTGCCGCGATAGACGCGCCTGACCAGTGTCTCAATGCGTTCGCTGATGGTGCCTTCCAGAGAGTAGGCGTATTCGAAATCTCCGTTGCTGTCCTGGTCGCACAGACGGACGATTTCATCAGCAAGCTCCACTGCGCCTCTGCCGCCCTCGGCCCAGACGGTGGAGGGAATGGCCCGGACACCCAGTTCGGCACAGGAGGTGACAACGGTATCCATTTCCCGGTCCGTATCGGTGGGGAAGCGGTTGACGGCAACGACACAGGGCAGGTGATAGACTTCCTGGATGTTCTGCACATGACGCAGCAGGTTGGGAAGGCCTTTTTTCAGGGCATACAGGTTTTCCGTTCCCAGTTCGGTCTTGGCCAGGCCGCCGTGCATTTTCAGGGCGCGGACGGTGCAGACCACCACCACGGCGGAAGGAACCAGACCGGTCATGCGGCACTTGATGTCCAGGAACTTCTCGGCACCCAGATCCGCGCCGAAACCGGCCTCGGTCACCGTGTAATCCGAGATGGACAGAGCCAGACGGGTGGCACGGACGGAGTTGCAGCCGTGGGCAATGTTGGCGAAGGGACCGCCGTGAACGAAGGCAGGGGTTCCTTCCAGGGTCTGAACCAGGTTGGGACGCAGGGCATCCCGCAGAAGGGCAGCCATGGCACCGTTGGCTTTGAGATCGGCTGCGGTGACGGGACGGTCATCGTATGTGTAGCCCACGATGATGCGGCCCAGGCGTTCTTTCAGGTCAGAGATGGAATCAGCCAGGCACAGGACTGCCATGACTTCAGAGGCAACGGTGATGTCGAACCCGTCTTCACGGGGCATACCGTTGGGCTTGCCGCCAAGACCGTCCACAATGTTCCGGAGCTGACGGTCGTTCATGTCCACACAGCGTTTCCAGGTGATGCGCCTGACGTCGATGCCAAGCTCATTGCCCTGCTGAATATGGTTGTCCAGCATGGCCGCCAGGAGGTTGTTGGCAGCACCGATGGCGTGGAAGTCACCTGTGAAGTGCAGGTTGATGTCTTCCATGGGGACGACCTGGGCGTATCCGCCGCCGGCCGCGCCGCCCTTGATGCCAAAGACAGGGCCCAGGGAAGGTTCACGCAGGGCGCAGACAGCACGCTTTCCGATGCGGCGCAGGCCGTCTGTCAGGCCGATGGTGGTGGTGGTCTTGCCTTCACCGGCGGGGGTCGGCGTCATGGCGGTGACCAGAATCAGCCTGCCGGTGTGGTCAGAAGGAACGAGAGCGGGGTCGATTTTGGCCTTGTAGCGGCCATAGGGTTCCAGGGCTTCTTCAGGAATGCCGGCGGTGCGGGCAATTTCCTGGATGGGCCGCATCTGACAGGACTGGGCGATTTCAATATCAGTCATGGAAAGATCCTCCTGCAAAAATCTGGATCAGCTGTAAATGGGGAACCTGTCGCAAAGGGCCTGTACTTCCTGCGTGACACGCTCGCGGTTGCCTTCGAAATCACGGATGATGTCACTGATGAAGCCGGCGATGCTGACCATTTCGGCTTCCCCAAAACCACGGGAGGTGACAGCAGGCGTGCCGATGCGCAGGCCCGAGGTGATGAAGGGGGACAGGGGCTCTCCGGGAATGGTATTCTTGTTGGCGGTGATATGTACATCGTCCAGGCGCTTTTCAAGCTCCTTGCCGGTGATGCCGCACTTGGTGAGCTTGAGGAGCATGAGATGGTTGTCCGTGCCGCCGGATACCAGTTCGATGCCCTGGCGGAGAAGTTCTTCGCTGAGAACTTTCGCGTTTTTGACGATGTTCCGGGCATAAACCTTGAAGTCATCCGTCATGGCTTCGCCAAGGGCAACTGCCTTGGCGGCAATGATGTGCATGAGAGGACCGCCCTGGGTGCCGGGGAAGATGGCCTTGTCAATCTGCTTGGCCAGACTTTCGCGGCAGAGGATCATGCCGCCGCGGGGACCCCGGAGGGTCTTGTGGGTGGTGGTGGTGACCACATCGGCATAGGGAACAGGGGAGGGATGCACGCCGCCGGCCACAAGACCGGCAATGTGGGCCATATCCACCATGAGATAGGCGCCGCATGCATCGGCAATCTCCCTGCAGCGGGCGAAGTCGATGAAACGGGAATAGGCGCTGGCGCCCACGACGATGAGCTTCGGCTTGCAGGCCAGAGCGGTCTTGCGCATCTCATCGTAGTCGATCATTTCCGTGACCGGGTCCACGCCATAGGGCACAATGTGGAAGTATTTGCCGGAGATGTTGACGGGGGAACCATGGGAGAGGTGGCCGCCTTCCTGCAGGTTCATGCCCATGACGGTGTCACCGGGCTCAAGCAGGGCGAAAAATACGGCCAGATTTGCGTTTGCGCCGGAATGGGGCTGGACATTGGCATGTTCGGCACCGAAGAGCTTCTTGGCACGCTCCCGGGCCAGTTCCTCCACGATGTCCACGTGCATGCATCCGCCATAGTAACGCTTTCCGGGATAGCCTTCTGCGTACTTGTTGGTCAGAATGGAGCCGGCGGCGCTGAGTACGGCACGGCTGACGATGTTCTCTGAAGCGATGAGCTCAATGTTCTGCTGCTGCCGCTGGAGTTCCAGGGAGCAGGCATGGGCAACTTCGGGATCATAGAGAGCAAGCTGGTCGATTTCGTACATGTTCAGATTCCTCCAAAATAGTCGACTGCAGATGCGAACAACTGCATATCATAACGGCCTTCCACGTTTTTGTACAGACCGGCGCCGGTGCGCTCGCTGTGGCCCATTTTGCCCAGGACGCGGCCATCCGGACTGGTGATGCCTTCAATGGCAAAAACGGAATCGTTGGGGTTGAGACGGATATCTGAGGTTGCACGCCCGTCAAAGTCCACGTACTGGGTGGCAATCTGGCCGTTTTCCGCCAGCTTGCGGACCCATTCATCCGATGCCAGGAACCGGCCCTCTCCGTGGGAAATGGGTACGGTGTAGATCTCACCGGGCTTTGTGCGCCTGAGCCAGGGAGAAAGGTTGGAAGCAACGCGGGTGTGGACCAGGCGGGACTGGTGTCTTGCAATGGTGTTGAAGGTCAGGGTGGGGGCTTCCGCATCCGTGTCGGTGATATGCCCGTAGGGTACAAGGCCCAGCTTGATCAGAGCCTGGAAGCCGTTGCAGATGCCCAGGATCAGGCCACCGCGGCCCAGCAGGTTTTCCACCTCTTCCTTCAGGGCAGCGTTGCGCAGGAAGGCAGTGATGAACTTGCCGCTGCCGTCGGGCTCGTCGCCGCCGGAGAAGCCGCCGGGAATGAAGAGAACCTGGCTTTGACGCAGGGCTTCCTGCATGCGGTCCACGCTGTGCTGGACATCGTCGCTGGTCAGGTTGCGGACCACCAGGATCCGTGCCTCACCGCCGGCGTCCTCCACGCCCCGGGCAGAGTCGATTTCACAGTTGGTGCCCGGGAAAGCGGGAATGAGGAAGACGGGACGGGTGCTGCGTGCGGCGGGACGGGGCCAGGATGTGACCGTGTGGGTCAGCGTGGCCGGGTCCGGACTGGTTTTTGGAAGATTGCAGGGATAGACGGGCTCCAGTTTGCCCTCCCAGAGGTTCTGAAGTTCGGACAGGGAAAGGGAAGCATCCTGAAGGGAGATGGCGGGCGCCGCGGTGGTGCGGCCAAGGTGCCGTCCCATGGACAGGGGCTGATCGGTTTCCACCAGGAAAGCGCCGTAGCAGTATCCGAAGAGTTCCTGCACGGTCCAGCCGCTGTCAATCTGAACGCCTACGGCGTTGCCCAGAGAAGACTTGAGCAGGGCTTCCGCCAGTCCTCCGGGGCCCGGGGTAACGGCGGAGCATATTCTGCCCTGTTTCCCCAGGGTGCTCATGGTTTCAAACAGTTCCTTCAGGGAAGCGGGATCCGGGAGTCCCTGGTCGTTTAATACAGGGGAGAGAACGTACAGGTCGTGGTCCGGTCCCTTGAATTCCGGGGAGAGGATCCGGCCGGTTTCGCCGGTGGTGACGGCAAAGGATACCAGGGTGGGGGGCACGTCCAGATTTTCGAAGGTGCCGGACATGGAGTCCTTGCCGCCTATGGCCGCAATGCCCAGGTCCTTCTGGGCCTCAAAGGCGCCAAGAAGGGCAGTCAGGGGCTGGGCCCAGCGCTTCCCGTCCTTTCCCGGATGCAGGAAGTATTCCTGGAAGGTGAGATATACATCGGAAAAGTCTGCGCCGGTGGCAATGAGCTTGCATACGCTCTCCACCACGGCCAGATAGGCACCGTGATAGGGGCTCTTTTCCGAAACGGCTGGGTTGAAGCCCCAGGCCATAAGGGAAACGTCGTCGGTGTGTCCCTTCTCCAGGGAGATCTTCTGGACCATGGCCTGGATGGGGGTCAGCTGATATTTTCCGCCAAAGGGCATGAGGACGGTTCCGCTGCCGATGGTGGAGTCAAAGCGCTCGGCCAGGCCGCGGCGGGAGCAGATTTCCAGGCTGCCTGCCAGGGAACGGTACAGTTCCGTGAAGCTGCCGGAGACGGCTTTCTGCCAGGGCCGGGTTTTGGAGGTGGCGATGGAAATGTGCTTTTCAGCGCCGTTGGAATTCAGGAAGCTGCGGGCAATGTTGACGATTTCCCGGCCGTTCCATTCCATGACCAGACGCTTTTCTTCCGTCACGGAAGCCACAGGGCAGGCCTGCAGGTTTTCCTCCGCTGCCAGGGCGAGGAACGCTTCCACATCCTGGGGAGCAACCACCACGGCCATGCGCTCCTGGGATTCGGAGATGGCCAGCTCCGTGCCGTCCAGGCCTTCGTACTTGCGGGGAACCCGGTTCAGATCGATATGCAGGCCGTCAGCCAGTTCGCCAATTGCCACGGAAACGCCGCCGGCGCCAAAGTCGTTGCAGCGCTTGATCAGACGGGTGGCTTTGGGATTCCTGAACAGCCTCTGCAGCTTGCGCTCTTCAGGGGCATTGCCCTTCTGAACCTCTGCACCGCAGGTTTCCAGGGAGGATACGGTGTGGGACTTGCTGGAGCCGGTGGCGCCGCCGCAGCCGTCCCGGCCGGTGGAGCCGCCCAGAAGGATGACCACATCCCCGGGGGCAGGGGTTTCCCTGCGCACATGGGATTCGGGGGCAGCGGCGATGACAGCGCCGATTTCCATGCGCTTGGCCGCATAGCCGGGATGATAGAGCTCATCCACGATGCCGGTGGCCAGACCGATCTGGTTGCCGTAGGAGGAATAGCCTGCTGCGGCACCGGTGACGATCTTGCGCTGGGGCAGCTTGCCCGGAATGGTCTGCTCAATGGGCACCAGGGGATCTGCGGCACCGGTTACGCGCATGGCGCCGTAGACATAGGCACGGCCGGAAAGGGGATCCCGGATGGCGCCGCCGATGCAGGTGGCAGCACCGCCGAAGGGCTCGATTTCCGTGGGATGGTTGTGAGTCTCGTTTTTGAACAGAAGCAGCCAGGGCTCTTCCCTGCCGTCTACATGCACCGTCATGCGGACCGTGCAGGCATTGATTTCATCGGACTCGTCCAGCTTGTCCAGCTTTCCGGTCCTGCGCAGATAGCGGCAGGCAATGGTGCCAAGGTCCATCAGGCAGATGGGGGCAGTCCGGTTAAGCTCGCTGCGGGTGTCAAGGTAATCCTGCCAGGCCTTCTCCAGGAGCGGATCCTCAAAGGAAACCTGGTCAATAACCGTCAGGAAGGTGGTGTGCCGGCAGTGATCCGACCAGTAGGTGTCGATCATGCGGATTTCCGTGATGGTGGGATCCCGCTGCTCGGTGCGGAAGTAGGCCTGGCAGAAGGCGATGTCGTCCAGGTCCATGGCCAGGCCGTAGGTGCGTACAAAATCATTCAGCTCATCCCGGCTCAGGTTCAGAAAGCCGTGGAGGGTCTCCACTTCGGTGGGGATGGAGAAGCGGGTCTGAAGGGTTTCCGGCAGGTCCATGGAGGCCTCCCGGGATTCCACGGGGTTGATGACGTACTTCTTGACGGCGGCAATGTCTTCGTCCGTCAGGGAGCCGGAGAGCACATAGATTTTTGCGCTGCGCACCAGGGGTCTGGCGGCGCAGGTGCTCAGCTGGATGCACTGGGCGGCGGAATCAGCCCGCTGGTCGAACTGACCGGGCAGGTATTCCGCGGCGAAAACCACGCTGCCCTCTTCCACATCCAGATGATCTGAAACAAGGTCCAGCTGGGGCTCGGAGAAAACGGTTTTCACCGCTTCCTGAAAAAGATTCTCCTCCAGGCCTTCCACATCGTAGCGATTGATAATCCGGACATGTTCAAGTCCGTGGATCCCCAGGAAACTCCTTGCATCCTGCAGCAGGGTGCGGGCTTCCAGGGCCAGGGACGGTTTTTTCTCTACAAATACTCGAAATACGCGGGAGGGCATGCTCATTTTTCCTGCTTTCTCAAGAAGTCCAGGGCACGCCGGCCGATGTCCCGCCGGCAGTACCGGTTGTCAAACGTGATCCGGTCAGCCATTTCATAGGCCTTTGCGACCGCCTCCGGCAGGGTGTCGGCAACGGCTGTGCAGCCCAGTACCCGGCCGCCGCTGGTGACCAGCTGGCCATCTTTCAGGGCGGCACCGGCGACGTAAACGTTTTCAAGCACATCCCCGGGAATGTGGATGGGGAAACCCTTCTCATAGGAGGCGGGATAGCCTGCTGAGGCCAGGATCACGCAGCATGCGGCCCTGTCAGAAAAACGGACAGGCACTTCAGAGAGCCTCTCTTCGGAGACAGCCTGCATGATGGTGAACAGGTCCGTTTCAAGCAGCGGCAGTACCACCTGGGTCTCCGGATCCCCGAAGCGGCAGTTGTATTCAATCACCTTCGGCCCGGAGGATGTGATCATCAGACCGAAGTAGAGGCAGCCCTTGAAGGGACAGCCCTCTTCCACCATGGCCCGGATGGTGGGCAGGAAGATGGTCTCCATGCAGGTATCTGCAATCTCTTTTGTGTAAAAGGGATTTGGGGCAATGACGCCCATGCCGCCGGTGTTGAGGCCCGTGTCCCCGTCCCCGGCCCGCTTGTGGTCCATG
>CAMOVR010000163.1 GCA_946627565.1 uncultured Clostridia bacterium | reverse complement strand
TATAAAGCGTCACCTGTGCTGTGTTTTGTTATGAAAACGCAGTCAGGCACAGAGAAAAATGCGGCGAAAACAGTCGTAAAGTTAATGACTTTGCCTCTGCAACAAAACACGGCTCTGTTACGTCTATTACATTGTAAGGGGGGACGGCCCCCGGCAGAACAAACAGACTGTGTATAAATGAAAGGATACAATATGATGAAGCATGTAACAGGATTGCTCAAGGGGATGAACAGCCGGCGGTGGCTTATTCTGAGCCTTCTGACCGTTATGAGCCTTCTGATCTTCCCGCTGGCATCAGCTGCCAATCTGGAGCTGTTTACAACCATGAAGGATGCGGCTTCAGCGGGCAGTTACTACCAGCCGGGCGTTCAGTCAGCTGCCAGAGTCGGGAATTCCCTCTGGTTTCTTTCCTCAGAGTATGACGGAACCAAACTCTACTGCTGGAATCAGGGTGACGCGGACGTTCACCAGGTGGGCGGTTCGGTCGCGTACAGTATGTATTACGCGTCCATGGAAGATATGGAAATGTACGGAGAACAGGGACTTGATACAGACCATGCCTTCTCCTTCCTGTTCGGTGACGGTGAAAGACTTCTGTCCATGAACAGCCTGACCGGAAAGGTCTTTGCCGTCAGGGAAGAGTCCGGAGCCCTTGTTTATGAAGATGTACCCGCAGGCACCGAATCGGGCATGTTTGATCTTGGAGACGTGCTGCGCGGAGATGAAACCTTTTACATCAATTCCATTCACGACTGCCGGATGCAGGGGGATGACATAAAAATCCTGATCAGCGGCTGGAGTGAAGGCGGCGCGGGACAGATTCAGCGCCTGGTTACCCTGTCCATGAAGGACGGGTCCATCAGGACGGTGGATATGGAAGTTTCAGAAGCCTGCATTACGGAAGACGGCGAGATTTACGGCATCTGGCGGGATGAGATGAATGCTTATGATGAAGAGACCGGCGAGGTGGCCTGTTACAGTCTGATGAAGGTGGATCCTGAAACCGGCAAAGCGGAAGAAATGTACCTGCTTCCCGATAACAGCGTAAGCGGAATGGCATATTCTTCCTCCCTGGGCTGTGTGGTATATCTGCAGGGGAGCAGGATCATGGCAGCATCTCTGGACGGTCAGGTAAAGCAGGTGGGTTTTACACCCATGCAGATGTACAATCCTGTTTTGATGGAAGTCAATGGGCAGATGCTCTGTGCCAGTTATGCCGGTGTGTATCTCCGGGATGTCTCCATGAGTTTTGCCGCGGACAGACAGCTGACGATTTACGGATACTATAACAACGATGCCATCCGGAAGTTTTCCCAGGAGGAACCGGATGTTCCGGTTTACACGCCCGGTACGTATTACAACGGGGCAGACAAACTGCTGGAAGCCATGAAGAACGGGGACATGGACATCATAGGGATGAACATCACCTATGAATCCTTTGTCTCTCTCAGGGACCACGGCTACTGCCTGAATCTGGAATCAGACGATGTGCCCGCCGAAGTCAGAGAATATGGCAACAGGTTATATCCGGTCTTCAGAGACCAGCTGTGCTACAAGGGAAACCTTGTTGCCCTGCCGACGAATGCCTACTCCTATGATGGCATTGCCTATTTCAGGGAAGCCATTGAGGAAGCGGGCTTTGCCATGGAAGACATGCCCACCAACATGCTGGACCTGATCCGTTTCCTTTCTGAATGGGACGATGACTATGCAGAGGACAACCCTGATTTTATGCCCCTGAGAACCTATGGGGATATCCGGGCAAGCATGATTGATCAGGTTATCCAGCGCTACATCAATTACTGCAAGGGTCATGACGAGATGATCAGCTTCTCCTCCCCCCTGTTCAGGGAACTGATGGAAGCTGTCATGCAGATGCACACGAATAACACTGTCCAGATGCCCACCCTGGAAGATGAAGATGAAGATGAAGATGATGAGGATGCGTGGGATGCATATTACCAGATCCGTCCCCTGATGGAGCTGGAGTATTCCCTGCTGGGCAGCTTTGATGAATCCGAAGGATATGTTGTCAGGCCGATTTCCCTCAAGGACGGACTGGAACCGGAAACGTATGCGAACATGAATGTTGTCTTCATCAATCCCTATTCCAGCCATATCAGTGATGCCCTGAAGTTTTTAAGCAGCGTTGTGGAAACAGTTCACGGTACGACAAATGAGTATATCTTCTGCAGCGACATGGAAGAACCGCTGCTCAATCCCAATTATGACATGATTATACATGGCTATCAGGAGTCCCTGGAAAGCTATCAGAGAATAGCGGAGCAGGCAGAGGATGAAGAAAGCAGGCAGCAGGCAGAGGAAATCCTGGAAGAAATCCGTGAAGGCCTTAACAATACGGAGCAGTTCAGATATCTGATTACGGAAGATGAGCTGAAACATTACAAGGAAGATATCCTGCCCATTGTCAAAGTGGCACAGAGAACCTTCCTTTACAGCACCGAGTCGGATACAACCACGGAACTGAACTCCCTGATTTCCCGCCTGAGGGACGGCCAGATGACACTGGACCAGTTCATCCATGACGCGGACGGAAAGCTTCGCATGATGCAGCTTGAAGACGAATAATACCCGTATTCTTATTCCTGGAGGCAGCACTTGTTTCACCGCAAAAAGATTGTTTATGTGCTTCTGCTCCCCGGCATGATCGGCATTCTTGCCTTCTATATCGTCCCGTTCATTGGGGGAATCTATTATTCCCTCATGGACGGAACGTTTGAGAATAACTTTGTGGGGCTGGAAAATTACCAGCGGGTAGCCAACAACAAGATGTTTCAGCTGGGGCTGAAAAACACATGGGAGCTTTCCCTCTGGAGTGCTCCTGCCATCTGGCTTCTGGCGTTTATCCTGTCAGCCATGCTCAAGAGTCTGAAAAACCATTCCGTCATGTTCAGGAATGTGCTTCTGCTCCCGTATCTCATGCCCAGTTCCGCCATGCTGCTGATCTGGCTGATCATGTTTGATTACGGCGGGGTTATCAACAGGCTGGCGGTGCAGCTGGGGTTTGAACGGGTCCTGTGGCTGGAAGAGGATGCTCTGCGTGTTCCCATTGTCCTTCTGTATATATGGAAGAATCTGGGTTTTTCGGTGGTGCTGTTTTCCTCTGCCCTTACAGCCATCCATCCTTCCCTGTATGAGTACGCCTCCCTGGAAGGCGCCGGATGGTGGACCCAGGCCTTCCGCATCACGCTGCCCCAGATCCGCCCCACGGCCTTTCTGGTGTTTGTGCTGGCATGGGTGAATGCATTCAAAATATTCAAGGAAGTCTATTTCATAGGCGGTGCCTATCCCACAGAAGCCGTCTATACACTGCAGCACTATATGAACAACAAATTTGCCAAACTGGAATATCAGGATGTGACGACAGCTGCTTATATGTTCGCTGTCGGTGTGATGGTGCTCTTTGCTCTGATGTATGCAAGCAAAGCGGTCAGGGCACCGGCAGAGAACTGAGGTGAGGTACGTGAAGCGGCGTATCCGTTACAGCAGGCGGGAGGGAAAGCTGACCCTGGGGGGAAAGCTTTCCTTCGTGCTTGTTTTCCTGCTGTGTCTGCTGATTCTGATTCCCATGGTGTTTACCTTTCTCTACTCGTTCTTCCCCAAGACGGAGATCGAGGCATATCTTAAGAGCAGGGGAAATTACGACAGCAGCCAGTGGATGGACATTCTCTATTCGCCCGCCCAGTTTTCACTGCGCCAGTACTACAAGATTCTGATTGAAGAACCCACCTATCTGCAGCTGTTCTGCAATTCAGCCATGTATACCGGTGCAATCCTGCTGGGCCAGGCCCTGATCATTCCTCTGACCAGTTATTGCCTGAGCCGGTTTACATTTTGGGGCCGTGATGCTATCTTTTTTCTGATCCTGATTCTTATGATCCTGCCGTTTCAGGTGACCATGGCCCCGTCTGTCACAGTTCTCAGATGGCTGGGTATCATGGATACCGTATGGGCGGTCATTCTGCCCATGTGCTTTTCACCCTTTTACATATTTCTGCTCAGACAGTTCATGGCCGGCATACCCAATGAACTCCTGGAGGCGGGTATGGTGGACGGTGTTGGCCCCATACGCGGGTTCCTGCATGTCATACTGCCTGTATGCAGGCCGATTCTTGGAGCTGCCATGGCACTTTCCTTCGCAGACAGCTGGAATATGGTGGAACAGCCCCTGGTTTATCTTGCCAACAAACAGTCCCTTCAGCCCCTGTCGGTGATGTTCAATCAGATCTCAACAGAGCGGGCGGATGTGGCCTTTGCCGGTGCGGCTCTGTATATTCTGCCGGCGCTGTTTGTCTACTTCTTCTTCCAGGAAGATATCGTGGCAGGCATTCAGCTGAGCGAACTGAAGTGATGGAGGCAAAATACCTATGAAACTGAAACGGATTGCCATCCGCGGCCTGGTCACGCTGGCAGTTGTGGTAGCCGTGTGCATGTTCTTTGCGCGGACGGTTCTGACCATCACGACACCCAAGGTGCAGCTGGTTACAGCCGCAAACGGAAAGCTGGAACAGAAGCTGACCTACACAGCCAAAGTGAGCTTTCCTGAAACCGAGGAAGTGACGGTGGAAGAAGCAGGGAAAAGCTCCCTGGTGATCAAACGGGTCCATGTGCGTGAAGGACAGAAAGTCAAGGCGGGGGATATCATTTACACCTGTGAGCTTCCCACCTTTGAGGAGGACATGAAAAAGCTCCAGGACACCTACGATGAGAAGAACAAGGCACTGCTGACACTGGATATCCAGAACCGGGGGTCATCCAAGGAAAGCCGGCAGAATGAGCTGTATAACGCCCTGCTGGAAAGTCAGTCGGAGATGACCAGACTGGCCGTGGCAGCCCGCTCTCTGGCGGCGGAAAGCGGCATAACCCTTTCGGCTGATGTGAGCCGGTGGCAGAAACAGCTGGCGGCTCTGGGCGATGATGTCACGGAAGATTTGAGCAAAGCCGCGTCTCTGGCCATAGCAGCCAGAAGCGGATATGAGGAAGCCTACGCAGCCTTTTTTGCCATCATGGAAGACAGAAAACTGCGGGTGACCAGCGAGGTCTTTGAGTATATCCGCTCCAGGGATGAGGCAATCGCCGCCATGAACGAAGCGTCTTCCCAGATGGCTGAGCTTTCTGCCAGGGCAGTTGAGCTGACCGAGATGAAGGCAGAGCATGACGGCTATATCGTCAGGCTTGACCTGAAGGCCGGGGATACGTATGATGGAACAAAGGCAGCCTATGTGATATCCCGGGAAGATGTGGCACCTGTCCTGCGCATACCCGTTACCAATGATATGAAGAGGTCTATCGCGGACGGCACTCGGGCAGACCTGGTGATCGACGACGGGACCGAACGCACCAGCGTGGAAAAAACGGATGTGGATAAGGACGGCACAAGATATCTGTACATCACGATCCCGGAGGATCTGCTGTCGTCGGGAACCGGCCTCAGAAAGCTGATTGGCGACAGCGGCGTCACGGTGAACATCACCTACAAGGCAAAGTCAGCCACAACCCTGCTCCCGCCAAGCGCTGTGCGCAACGAGGGAGAGGGAAGCGATTATGTGTACCTGGTGCAGCGCAACTATGGCGGGTTCATGAGCGCGTCCAACCTGAAGGTCGTGAAAACCAGTGTAACTGTACTGGACAGGTCCGATAAGGCGGTATCCATCGCAGATGATCTGAGCTATCAGCAGGTGGCGGACAGAGAGGACCGGGCGCTTTCGGACGGACAGACTGTGATGGAGTATATAAATTGAGACGGATCATTTCAAAAGGGCAGCTGTTCCTGCTGATTGTCTGTGCTGCGATCCTGATCTACGGATATATGCAGATAGCTGCTGTGCCGGTTTATCTTCAGTACATGATGCCGTCTCCTTCCGTACAGACGGAAAATGAAGAAAAACCCAACCAGAATCTGGTTTCGTATGCTGAGCGCCTTCAGGAAGCGGCAGAGGAATGGAGCGGTTTTGTCCGGCACTACAGCATGGACGGCATCGTGCAGCAGGCTACCCTGACAGGCGAGGGGGCAGTCCAGGCAAGACTTACCGCCCTGGGCCCTGACGGACAGGTGCTTAAAAGCCTGATCCCCCGCTTTGGACGCCTGATGTATCCGGAAGAGCTGAAAGACGGGGAAAAGGTGATACTGATTGATGAAAACCTGGCCCTTCAGCTTTTCAGGGTCGCGGAAGCTGTGGAGCATACGGTGTTCATAGGGGAAGATGCATACAGGGTGATCGGGGTGATCCGTCACGGACGGAAAGTCGGGGACACAGTAGATTACTGTGCCTATATCCCGCTCAGCAGCGTTACTGCCTCCCGGCTCCAGATGGATGCACTGTGCGTGACGGCCGATCCCATACCGGGTACCGGAGCATCCGTTGCGGTGCAGAGTACCCTGAACAATCTCTTTCCCGGCGGTACGTTTATTGATCTGCAGAAGGAACGCATGGGCGCGTGGCTGTGGCTGCGGGTTCTTCTGTTCCTCCTTGGCATGGCCTGCATGGTCCGTGCGGCCATGTACCTGAAGAATGCAACCGTGCTGTTTGTGCGACGCTACAGGATGCGCCTGCGGGACAGGTATGCGTGGCAGCTGACCGGGTGGATGATCTGGCATGTGCTGCTTCTGGCACTGGGATTTGCCGCATGCGCAGCAGCATTTGTGTATCTGATGAACCTGATTCTGGCTCCGGTATATATCTTCCCGGAGTGGATCCCGGCCATACTGGTGGAATGGGATGATATCCAGAGCGCCTTCTGGAAAGTATGGAAGAACTTCGCTGTCATGAAGGAATACAGGTCGCCGGAACTGATGCGGCTGAGGTTCTTTACCATACTTATGAACGGGTTCTCATCTCTTGCGGGTGTCCTGCTGTTTATGGCTTTTGGCAGGATACGCAGCAGCATGGAAACCGTGCGGCTGTCTCTGCATGCCATGAAAGCGCTGGGGTGCAGCGAGACATTTGTCAGGACAGAGCGGGTTGTGGAAATGGAAGAACTCGGGTATATTCAGATGAACGGAGAATGGCCGGCTCAGGGAAAACGCCTGCCAAAACAGGTACAGATGCTGCGCATTCTCTCGCCTGAAAGAGTTCTCTGCGCTGTTCCGGCATCCAGGAAAACAGGAAGTTTTGTTCTGGAAGTCACAGATCCGCTGATTCAGGACAATAACCTCCGGCTTGAGGTTGTCTGTGACGGTGAGAAAAATACCATTCGGGAGGTGAATCAGGACTGGGATATCCAGATGAGTGTGTCGACACTGGCCCGTGTACTGTATGGAAGTCAGTCACTGCAGGCATTTCTGGATTCACAGACGGGATGCGAAATGCATATGCGCAATGAGGCAATGGACGGTTTCTTTTCAGGACATCTTCACCCGGGTATGGAATCGGTTTGACAGAAAGAAAAAGGAGTGCTGCACAATGAAAAGGAGAATGATGTGTCTTTGCCTGGCTCTGATCCTGGCAGGTATGGGAGCCCTGTGTCCGGCGGGTGTCCGGGCAGAGGGGGAAACGGCTGAGAAGGACTGGAATTTTTATCTGATTCCTGACAGCAATACCAGGGAACTGACGGAACAGGAGATCTGGCAGTGGGACTATGACAGTCTCTGGTACCTGATTAACGAAATCTTCGCAAGACATGGGTTTGTTTTTGTGAAAGGCGGTCAGTTTTACGACTATTTCAACCGCCAGCAGTGGTACAAACCGAACAATGATACGGTGGAAAACCGCATTGCCTATGACCAGACAACGGATGTGGAGTGGCACAACGAGCATCTGATCAAAGTGGTCATGGAACAGATGCAGGCCCAGAATACAAAGAACGATAAAGATACCCGCAGCTGGAGAAATGCCGTACCTCCTGAAAAAATGCCGGACGGTTTCCATGCCGGCAGAATCAGTGAGAAAAAGATGTGGAAGGTCTATTCCGCTCCCCGGGAAGACGCATGGCGGGGTGCTAACGGGAAGGCCTGCTTTGATTCCGGTGACGCGTACTGGACCATGGGCCAGGAAAACGGCTGGGTTCTTGTCATGTATGCTGTGAAGAATACCGGTTACAGAATCGGCTACGCGGACATGCAGGACTATACGACGGAAGACAGGAACCTCAAGTTTGAATCCGTACCGTGCACCATCAGCAAGGATACCGTGATGACGGATGATCCCATCGCTTCTCTCTCTCCTGTGTTCTCTCTCAGAGAGGGAGACGATGCCACATATCTTGCGTCCTATACGTTTGGGGATGAAAACTGGGCCTACATTGAGGTGGAACAGAACGGTGTCACTGCCCGCGGATTTGTGCCTGTGGACGCAGTCGGAATCGTTGTTCTGGGATTCTGAAAAAACAGCATTGTCAATTTCATAATATCTCAGCAGATGACGTGATGCCAAGTCCTGAAATACGGAAAACGTATGGAACCCAAAGAACGGAAATACATGAAAATGTATTTCCGTTCTTTTGAAAAAAGTGCTTGACGCAAATGGGAAGTGGTAGTATCATCTCATCCGCTGCTTCG
>CAMOVR010000162.1 GCA_946627565.1 uncultured Clostridia bacterium | reverse complement strand
TATCTTTATTCTTTCACGCTGCCCAGGGTCAGGCCGGCGGTAAAGTATTTCTGCAGGAAGGGATAGACCAGCATCAGGGGAATGATCGAGATGAAAATCTGTGCCGCCTTCATGTTGGTGTCGTTTACATCCATCATGTCCATGAAGGATTTCAGGTCACCCGTCAGCATGGCCTGGGTATTGGATGCCACCAGGGTCTGCAGATACGACTGCAGCGGATAGTTGGTGGTATGGTTTGAATAGATCAGGCCGTCAAACCAGGCGTTCCAGTGGCCGATCAGGCTGAAGAGGGCAACGGTGGCAAGAGAGGGCTTTGAGAGGGGAAGATAAATCCGTGTCAGGATCTGCCCCTGATTTGCCCCGTCCAGCAGCGCCGCCTCCTCCAGTGCCTGTGGTATCCCCCGGAAGAAATTCATCAGCACAATGCAGGAAAAGATGGGCACGGCACCGGGAATCAGCAGGGCCCAGAGGGTATCGATCAGGCCGGTTTTGGAAACAATAAAGTAGGTGGGCATCATACCGCCGTTAAAGAGCATGACCACCAGCATGAAGGCCACATAGTATTTGCGCGCGGGGAATGCCTGGTCCGATTTGGACAGCGGATAGGCCACCAGGACAATCATGACCAGGTTCATTGGCAGGCCGATGAGCACCCTGAGCAGGCTCACCCTGGAAGCCATCCAGAACTTCTCGTTGTGCATGACGTACTCGTACGCCCGGGTGGTCCATTCCACCGGGAGAAGGCCGACCCTGTTTTCAATGATTGCCTGGGAGGAACTGAAGGAAATGGCCAGCAGATTGATGATGGGCACAATGCAGGACACCGTCACAAAGGTGATGATGAAATAGATCAGTCCCTGCGAAATCCACCAGGTATTGCTTCTGTTGATCCTGTTCATCTTCTGCCTCCTACCACACTCTGTATCCGGCGTATTTGTCGGCAATCTTATAGCCCGTCACCACCAGGATGCAGGAAGCGATGGACTTCAGCAGCCCTACGGCAGCCGAGAGGGAATACTGGGAATTTTCCATGCCAAGACGGTACACCAGGGTGTCGATGATATCCCCCGAGGCATACACGGCAGGACTGTACAGATTGAAAATCTGGTCAAAGCCGGCATTGAGCACATTGCCGATGGACAGAATGGTCATAAGGGCCACAAAAGGCGCGATGCCGGGGAGCGTCACATGTATGGTCTGCTTCCACCGCCCGGCGCCGTCCACGGCAGCGGCCTCATACAGCGTGGGGTCTATGCCGGTCAGGGCGGCCAGATAGACAATGGAGTTGTACCCGAAATTCTTCCAGATGTCGCTGACAATCACGGTGGCCCGGAAGGTTTCGTTGGTTCCAAGGAAATATATGGGATCTTTAACCAGCCCCGTCCTGACCAGAATGGTATTGAGAAACCCCATGGACGACGCTGTGCTCCCCGGAGAGAGGAACTTGATCATAATGCCCGCCAGGATGACCCAGGACAGGAAGTATGGCAGATACGTGATGGTCTGCACCGTGCGCTTGAACCACTGGGACCGGATCTCATTAAGCAGCAGGGCGAAAATGACCGCCGACACCAGGTTGCCGGTGATTTTCCATACGGCGATCACCAGCGTGTTGGTAAGTGCCGGAAGGGTATCCGGCAGGGCAATCAGGCGCTGGAAATTTTTCAGCCCCACAAACTTGGAACCCAGGAAGCCCTTGCCCGGCTGAAAGTTCTGAAATGACATGAGGATGCCGGCGGGAATCGGCAGGATGTTGTAGATGAACAGGATCAGTACCGGGACAAACAGCATAAGATGATACAGCCGCATATCCTTCCGGTATCTCAGCTCAATCCCGCTCCTTGGCTTGGAAGATTTGCGCATCGTATCCCTCCAAACAGCGGGGAGGTAATGAAAGCTCCCTCTCATTACCTCCCGCAGAACTGATCAGTCTGTTATTTGTTCGCGTCTGCCCAGGCCTGCGCGTCGGCGACGATGTCTTCACCGCCCAGTGCATACCAGGTGGACAGGAACTGGTCATAGCTGTCCACAGGGGCACCGGTGATGATCTTTACGATGGTTTCCACGGTCAGCTTCTTCAGCGTTTCCCCGTTTTCCGCCATGGCGTCGGTGGGAAGGGAGTTGTAGGCGCTGGGCGTGAAGGCGTCGATGCCGATCAGCCTGTCGATCAGCGCATAGGCGCCCTGAGGATCGCCAAATACCGTGTAATATCCCACGCCGGCTGAGAACACGGGCTCTTCGGGATCGAAACTGCCGCGCTCAATGCCGTCAAGGAAGGTGCGCATATAGGTATAGTCGCCCATCTGCTCGGTATTGAGTTCACTGGTGTCGCCGCTCAAAATGGCAGCGGATTCCTTGCGGTAGTTGTCCAGATTCTTAAGGGGAGCCAGGGTGACCGTCAGGGAATTCTTGTTGCCGGAATAGGGAGAATCGGCGTTGCCGTAATAGCGGATGAATTCTTCATCGCTTTCCGGATAGCACAGCTTCTGCACGCTCAGGTTGACCAGCTTCACAATGACTTCCGGATGCTCGCACTTGCTGGAGACGCAGTAGATGGTGGACACGGAGGGAGAAACGAAGACCTTCGTCACTTCCTGGCCCAGACCTGCGGGAACGGGAGCGGCGATCATGTGGGCCTTGGGATCGCTCTTGATGGCGTTGCTGGCAGGACCCATGGAGGACCACATGGGGCCGAACCAGATGCCGCAGCGGCCCGCGCTGGCTTCTTCCAGAATGGTATTGTAGTTCATGGTGGTGAACACCTTGGAGATGGAGCCGTCAGCGTACATATCCTGCAGGACCTGAAGTGTGGCCTTCATGCCCTCCGCATTGGTGCCGCCCCAGGTAACTTTGCCTTCCTCATTTTCCACGAAGGCCATGCCGTTGGTGCCGGGGAAAGCATTGAAGGCCGCAAAGATGGCGCTGATATCGCCGGGGCCCCAGTGCAGCACGTCCACGCCGTTGATGGCCAGGCCGTAGGTGTCGTCCACGCCGTTTCCGTCGGGATCGTCATAGGTGAAGGCATGGGCCACAGCCTTGAATTCGTCGATGGTCTTCGGGATTTCCAGACCCAGCTTCTCCAGCCAGTCCGCACGGATCCACATCATGGGCACGGAGTCATAGGGATTCTGCATCTCGGGAATGCCGTAGAGCTTTCCGTCCACCATGCAGTTCTGCAGGGCCAGGCCGCCGTCGGCATTCAGGTATTCCTTCAGGTAATCGGTGGCGTACTTTTCAAATACGTCCGTGATGTCGGCGATGACATCCGTCTGGGCGTAGTTGATAAAGGTGTTGGGGGAAGTGCTGAAAACGTCGGGATAGTCCCCGGACATAATGGCCGTGGACAGCTTTGTGGCAGCCTAGGAGGCATCCACATCAAACAGGATAACCGGCATGATGTTGTGATCCTGGTACAGGTACACCCACTGGTTGTGTCCCACATCCTCGCCTTCCTTGTACTCGAAGGTCGGGTCAATGGCGTGGCCGATTTTGATGTACACGGGTTCATCAAAACCGTACTTGTCCGCCTCATCCACGCTCTCTGCGGTGACGGAGGAGATGCCTGCCGTCATAACCAGTACCGTGATCATCAGGACAGATAAAAGCTTCTTTGTCATGCGTATCCACCTCTCTGTGAGATTTATTGTGTCTGTATTATAGGCAGGCGGACATGGCAGGCTCAATATACATTGTTTTACATTTGTTGCATCTGTTTACATATTTGCCAGATCACACATGCAGGCGGTCAATCTGCCGTAAATGCTTAACGGAAACGGGATCATTTTCTGGGGCGGTTGATTTCCCGGTACTCCGCGGCCGAGATGGAAAAATGGCTCCTGAAGGCCCGGGCAAAGGACTGGGAAGACAGATAGCCTGTCTTTTCAGCGATATCCTGGATCCTGTCATTGGTTGTTTTAAGCAGCAGGCTCGCCAGCTTCATCCGTTTTTCCTTCACGTAGTCCGTTACGGTTATGTCATATTTCTGCCTGAACAGCCGGGACAGATAGCTGGCATTGAAGCCGCCGATATCCGCAAGCGCCGTCAGGGACAGATCCTTTTCCGGATTCTGATCGATATAATCGCATATGCGCCTGAGCGCCCTGTCTGAAATCGAACTGTCCGGGGTATCCAGTGCCTCAAACACTGCCGTGGAAACATCGTATACATACTGGGCCGCTTCATACCAGGACCGGTGTTCGTCCATCCGTGTCAGGCCGTAGAGACTGACCGCGGGCGGAAGCCGGCCTTCCAGTTGGTTTTCCTGGATAAACTGAAGCAATGTCACCGACATGCTGTAGTATATTCCAAGGCCCCTTGGATCCCCCAGGGTGGAGCATGTCAGCAGTTCCCGGCACGCATCGTCCAGTATGGAAAAATACGCCTGCCGCTGCTTCATCTCCAGATGGGTTTTCAGCATCCCGATGCGGCTCATGCTTTTTCCGGCTCCCTCCCCTTCATTTGAGGCATTGACCGTTTCCACATGGGCCGCCACCGCTTTTTCGCGGCTCAGGCCCCCGCCCAGAATCTGCTTCATGCGGAAGAACATATTCGGCACTTCCGGGCCGGACAGGGCCGTCGATTCAATGGCAGCGGAAAAGGTTCTTCCGCTGAGCCGTTCAAAAAAGCTCTGGGCGTATTCAATGGCCCCCCTAATCAGGGCAAACAGCCGCTTCACATCCGGAGGGGAGGAAGCATCCAGCTGCACTGCGCCGGCTGTCCACCTTCCGTCCACGGGACATGTTTCCAGCAGCAGCCTTTCGGGCAGCGCGTTTTTCACGCTCCTGCTGACCATCTCAAGCAATGGGCCGGTTTTGTCAGGCTTTTTTTCCTTTTCCGCATCAATCCTTGCCGTAAAAAGCAGGAATGGCCGGTTAAGATCGATTCCAAAGCCTGCCTCCCGGGCCCGGCTGAGCAGCGCGTCCTCCCCTGTTTCCTCCATTTCCCCCTTCAGCAGGCTGCAGAAAAAATCCTGCCGCATCCATGTCCGGACCTTTTCCATATCCTGGCTGTGCTGCTGCAGGAGCACTTCCTGCTCCATCTCCTGTTTCTGCTCCTCCAGCGCCTCCCGCACCGTTTTCATGATGACATCATCGTCTTCGCTTTTCAGGATATAGCGCACGTCCTTGTGCCGGATGATCCGGTACATATCCTCAAAATTGGGATATCCGGTCAGAAACACCGTCTTGCAGCGGGGCCAGTTTGCCTTGTTTTTCTGAAAGAGGGTCAGCCCGTCCATGCCCGGCATCTTGATGTCCGTGAGCACCACGTCAAAATTCACCTTGTTGAGCCACGCAAGGGCTTCATAGGCGGAAGAAGCCGTGCATACTTCGATCACCGGTTCAAAATCGTAGCGGAACATTTCCTCCAGCCAGGTCAGGATTTCATATTCATCGTCAACGATCAGAAGCTTCATGCTCAAAGACAGCCGCCTCCTTTTCAATGTAAATCATCACGGCCATGCCGCCAAGAATGCTCCGGTTGACCCGCAGGCCGCTTAAACCCCTGTAGTAAATCTGCAGACGGCGGTGGATGTTGGACAGGGCCGTGATCTCCCCTCCTTTGCCCTGGGTGATCTGAAGGGAGATCTCAGCGAGTTTCTCATCCGGGATGTGCTCACCGTTGTCCTCCACCAGGATCTGCCATTCTTTTTCTGTTTCACGAAAGTGCACCAGCAGAATGCCGTCTGCCACTTTTTCCTCCAGACCGTACTTGAAGGCGTTCTCCAGCAGCGGCTGCAGGACCAGCCTGGGCAGCATGATCCCGCCGAACTCTTCCGGCACATCTTCAAAATCCACCCGGATCCTGCGGGAGAAACGGGCATCCTGCACGGCACAGTAGCTCCTGGCATGCTCCGCCTCCAGGCGCAGCGGTACATAGTCCGCGCCGTTTCGCGTCAGGTACCGGAAGTAATTGCCCAGATGCCTGGCCAGCTCCTCCGCGTTTTCATAATCCTGCCGTTTGATGCGCCGGCTCAGCACGAAAAAGCTGTTGTAGAGGAAATGCGGCGCGATCTGCGCCTGCAGCTGCTTCATCTGAGCCTGCTGCGTCAGGTTGGTCTGGATGTACACCTCATTGATCAGGCGGTCAATCTGGTCCTCCATCTCGTTGAAGCCCTTATACAGCAGGCTGAATTCATCCCTGCGCTGTTCTTCAATATGGTGCCTGAAGTCCCCGGACTGCACCCGCCGGAAGGCCCCCAGCAGGGTGTTCATGGGCCTGTGGAGGGCAATCAGCGAGAGCACGCTGATCACTATGGCCAGCACCGTCAGGCAGATGAGCACGATCATGGTCAGTGTACGGAAGCGGAAAACAGGCTGCATGGCTGCCTCCTCCGGCTCGTACTGTACAAACAGGCCCAGCCTTCCATAGCCGCCCACAAACACCAGGTAGGTTTTCCCGTCCACAGTCAGGCGCTGCACGCTTTCATATTCTCCATTTTCATTCCGGCGCAGCTGGGGTGCAAGCTGCCCGCCCACACGCTCTCCGTTGCTGTGTTCCACCCACACGCCTTCCTCTTCACTGTACCAGAAGGCGCCGCTTCCGCCGACGGTGCTTACCCCGGCCAGTGTCTTGATGATCTGTTCCCTGGAAAAGCGGATCATGAACACATGATTGGGCACCGAACCCGACTGAATGACCGGCGCACCGGTCTTTACGATAAAGAAGTTCGTGCCGTCAAAGTGGATCCGATCATCCGCCCAGGGGAGATATGCGTACATTTCGTCCATGTCTTCCTGATCCATCTGATACACGGCTGCGGGCTGGATCCTGTAACCGGATTTCGGCAGGTACAGCACGCCGTAATCCACCAGTGTGCTGATTCCCGTGATGGCGTCCACCCTCTCCTGCACGGACAGAAGACAGTCCCGCTTCTCATAATCGTTGATGTTCATGTCCGGCGCAATGATAAAAACCAGCTTTCTGTCGGTGAAGAATTCATTCTGCAGCCGCTGAATGTGGCCGATTTCATTGTTGAAGGACTGCAGGTAGTATTCCGCCTGGGAATGCAGTTTTTCATACGTGATCTTCTGGGCCATGTCATATGCTTGGCGGTATACGAAGGCAAAGGCCGTCAGCGTCGCCAGAATAACGGCCATAAAGCCTGCCAGAAACCGGAAAATGATGGAATTCAGCCATTCCTTCTTCATATGTTCCTCCAGCTGCGCACCTGTACCTTTCCGCTTTTCAGACGCTCATCTCTCCCTCAGAACTCCCGGTAAAAATCGTCTTCCATGGCGGAATAAACAAGATAACAGGCACGGCCGTACAGCATCTTCGCAGGCAGCCGCCACGGCCTGCCGTCATAAAAATGATCTGCCGCAAGGATACCGTCCACATAGAGCTGCCCCACGTCAAACATGTCTCTGATTACCACAAAGCCCCGTGGTGAATCCACCCGCAGGCGGAACCAGGCTTGTTCTCTTTTGTGGTCACGGTTAAGATACAGGGCATAGGCTTCCGGTATGTCAAAGGGCTGAGCACATGGCTCACGTATCAGGCAGGCCGCCGGCAGGCTTTCAGCCGGCCTGTCTCCGCCCGCACGGCACAGGACAAACCGGTCATCCCGCCACACATAATATGAAAACACCGGATTGCCGGAGGCTGCCGCTATCCTGCCGTCTCTCTCCATAAGGTCCTCTGTTTCGCAGATGCAGAGGTCCCCCCGGATCTTCCGGGCAAAAAGCGCCTGATGCCACGTAAGGGTGACCAGATTCACGCCCCCTGCCTGAAGGACAGCGTCAAGGCCGGACCGGACCGGGGACAGAACCTTCCCCTGTATGGCATATACCGGAGGAATGCCGGGGATTTCCACAAAAAAGTACGTATGCCCCACCCTGCACAGAGGCTGGGCGGTGGCATATTCCAGAACTTCTGTTCCCATGGGCATATCAAACGGCATGAAAAAGCAGCATTCCCCCTGAATGTCCATGGGCGGAAAAACCACACGGTCTGTCCTGAAAACGACGCCCTGTATATCTTTCAGGCGGTCAAGCCGCTGGTAGTGATTGACGAAGACAAACCCGCCCTCACCGTCGGTGCGCATACAATAGCGCAGACTTTCCGTATCGCACCGCTCCACTACGGTTTCAGACTCCACCATTTCCATGGGGGCAAGGATGCTGCCAAAGTCCGTCACAAACAGGTTCAGCAGGTTCAGGAGCCGGTATTGTTCCCGGATTTCGCCGTACTGGGAGATGGGTGCCTGGAAGTCGTAGTCCCGCACCGGGCACCAGGTTGTGTTCAGGGTGGAGCTTTTGCCCAGGGCATTGGTTCCGCCGTGATACATGTAATACCCCAGCCAGTTGTTCCCGCTGCCCAGCTCCACCAGGGACATGGCGTACACATCCATGGGCCGGATGATGGGACGCCTGATCAGCCCGGTTGGAACACCCCCGCCCATCTCGCAGGTGGCGAAGGGATAGCGCTCATACGGAAGCTGCCAGCCGTCACCGGCAGGGGCGGGCATCAGGTCCGCGCCGATGGCCGCGTCATTTCGCATGCGCTGGAAGAAGAAATGACTGGAGGGCGGCAGCTTCTCCCGGTGCTGTTCCCACGGAGCCTCAGGATATCCGCCGAACATGGGTATCACTTCATCCTGCGGCAGCCTGGCCCCGCCCTTGGAATGCCAGCCGGTGGCCGTATACAGCGGTGCCCGGAATCCTATGTCCATGGCCAGCCGTTTCAGTTCCGCGATATGTGCTGCGTCTTCCACCAG
>CAMOVR010000161.1 GCA_946627565.1 uncultured Clostridia bacterium | reverse complement strand
AGCGCGTGAAAAGCCAGAACAGGTGCTTGCATGGAAAGATGGCATCTGATATAATCCCCTTCACAAAGGCGATGACGGAGACCATGCCGGAATCGGAGCCGACCAGAGCGAGGGACAAAGCGGTGCAAGTGTCCCGGCGGCTTCCCGGGACTTCACTCCGGAGCTGCGCGGCTGAACACAGTAGGCTGCGACGGTTCGGCCCCGTGAAAGGCAGCGAGCGCATCCGGGCAGGTCTGCCTGCGTGCGGAAAAAGGGTGGTACCACGAAGCCTTCGCTTTCGTCCCTTATGGGGGCGGGCGTTTTTTTATAGGCGAAAAAGGAAAGGAAGACTTGAGGTTTATGGGAATCAAGGAACGTATTGCCGAAATCCGTGAGACCATGACACAGGAAATGCGTGAGGCAACCAGCACCCAGGCCCTGGACGAGATCCGGGTACGGCTTCTGGGCAAGAAGGGCGATCTGACGGCATTGCTGCGGGGCATGGGTCAGCTGGCTCCGGAAGAGCGTCCCAAGGCGGGCGCCATGATCAACGAGGCCCGGGAAAAGTTTGCGGAAATGCTGGAAGCAAAGGCATCTGAGCTGAAGGCCCGGGAGCAGGAGATTGCTCTGCAGCAGGAGACCATCGATGTCACCCAGCCGGTGAAGAATGTGCCCATTGGTGCCGCGCATCCCATCAACCTGGTCATGAACGAGCTGGTGGACTGCTTCACAGGCATGGGCTTTGAAGTGCTGGAAGGCCCGGAGGTGGAACTGGACCACTATAACTTTGAGCTTATGAACATCCCCAAAAACCATCCGGCCAGGGATGCCCAGGACACCTTCTATGTGGATGACAATATTGTTTTAAGGACCCATACCAGCCCCATGCAGGCCAGGGCCATGCTGTCCAGGAAGCCCCCCATCCGGGTGATCTGCCCCGGAAGGGTGTACCGGGCGGACGAGGTGGATGCCACCCACAGCCCGGTGTTCCATCAGATGGAAGGCCTGGTGGTGGATAAGGACGTGAACATGGCGGACCTGCGGGGCACCCTGAATGCCTTTGCAAGGCGGCTGTACGGGGAAGGGATCACCACCCGCTTCCGTCCCAGCTTCTTCCCCTTCACGGAACCCTCCACCGAGGTGGACCTGACCTGCTCTGCCTGTCACGGCAAAGGCTGCCGGATCTGCAAGGGCACGGGCTGGATCGAAGTGCTGGGCGCCGGCATGGTGAACCCCAGGGTTCTGGAAATGTGCGGCATTGACTCCAGCGTGTATTCCGGGTTCGCCTTCGGCATCGGCCTGGAGCGCATCGCCATGCTCCGCTACGGCATTTCCGATATGCGGCTGCTGTATGAGGGCGATGTGCGCTTCCTGAGCCAGTTCCGCAAGTGAGAAGGAACAGTGTGAAAGAAAGAGAAGAAAGCGGGTTTAGCATATGAAAGTGCCAATGAAATGGATCCGGGACTATGCACCCACGGATGTAAGTGCAGAAGAATTCCAGCGCAGCATGATCATGATCGGCAACGGCGTGGAAGGCTATGAAGAGCTGGGAAAGGAAATCAGCGGCGTGGTGGTGGGCCGGGTTCTGACCTGTGAGGCCCATCCGGACTCGGACCACCTGCATGTGTGCCAGGTGGACGTGGGCGGGGAAGCCCCTCTGCAGATTGTCTGCGGCGCCCCCAATGTGGCGGCAGGCCAGCTGGTGCCCGTGGCCACGGTGGGTGCCCACCTGCCCGGCGGGGTGAAGATCAAGAAGGGCAAGCTGAGGGGCGTGGAGTCCTTCGGCATGATCTGCAGCGGGGATGAGATCGGGGTGCCTCCGGAACTGTATCCCTCCGTGGGTGCCGAGGGCATCCTGGTGTTCCATGAGGATTATCCTCTGGGCAGCGATGTGCGCCCCATCCTGGGCCTGGATGAGACGGTCATGGATTTTGAAGTCCTGGCCAACCGCCCGGACTGCCTGTCCGTGTGGGGTCTTGCCAGGGAAGCTGCCGTGGCCTGCAATACCACATTCACCATGCCGGAGATCCAGGTGAAGGAAGTCGGCGGTGACGTGAATGACTATGTCAAGGTGGACGTGAAGGACACGGACCTGTGCCCCCGGTATATCGCCCGGGTGATTAAGGACGTGCGGGTGGGACCCAGCCCACTGTGGCTCAGGCAGTACCTGTATGGCGCCGGTATGCGGTCCATCAACAACGTGGTGGATATCACCAACTTTATCATGCTGGAGACGGGCCATCCCATGCACGCCTTTGACCTGGACATGGTGGAAGGCAGACACATCATTGTCCGCAAGGCAGAGGAAGGCGAACACATCACCACCCTGGACGGAAAGGCCCACCCCCTGTCCGCGGGCCAGCTGGTGATCTGCGATGCCGTCAAGCCCTCCTGCGTGGCAGGCATCATGGGCGGCGAGGAATCCGAGATCACGGAAAAGACCCATACCATGATGTTCGAGTGCGCCGTCTTTGACTATGCCCAGACCCGTCTTACCAGCCGTGCCCTGGGCATCCGGACGGAGAGCTCCGGCCGCTTTGAAAAGGGTGTTAATGCCCGCACGGCCATGCAGGCCATGAACCGGGCCTGCCAGATGATTGAGCAGCTGGATGCCGGCGACGTGGTCAGCGGCGTGATCGATATCTATCCCAATCCTCTTAAGGAGCAGGTCATTGAGGCCAGCTGCGCCCATATCGCCAGACGTGCCGGCGTGCCCATCACCCCGGAAGAAATTGAGGAGATCCTCAAAAGGCTCCACTTCGGCGTGAAGCGGGACGGAGACCGTCTCACGGTGACGGTGCCGGATTACCGGCAGGACGTGACCCAGGAAGCGGACCTGTGCGAGGAAGCGCTCCGGGTATACGGTTACGACAAGGTGCCCTCCACCCTGCTCAGGGGTGAGACCACCCCGGGCGGCGCTTCAAAGGGCATGAAGCTCAGGCAGGAAATCTCAGAGCTTCTCACGGGACAGGGCTTCTATGAGATCATGAAGTATTCCTTCGTCTCCCCCAGAACCCTGGATATGCTGGGCCTTAAGGAAGATGACATCAGGCGGCAGACCCTGGCCATCCGCAACCCCCTGGGCGAGGATACCTCGGTGATGCGCACCACCCTGGTGCCGGATATGCTCTCCACCCTGGCCCTGAACATGAACCACGGCAATCCTGCTGCCCGGCTCTTTGAAATCTCCCGGGTCTTCGATCCCGTCCACAGGACACAGGAAGGCCTGCCCACGGAAACCACCATGCTGAGCCTGGGCCTGTACGGCGAAGGGGAGGACTTCTACAGCGCAAGGAGCGTGGCGGAAAGCATTCTCAGAGCCATGGGTCTGGAAGGCAGGCCGGTCAGGGCGGAGGAAACCTACCTGCACCCCGGCAGGACGGCCCGTCTGGTGCTTAACAACCCGGACGGCGAAGAAGAAACCGTGGCGCTGGTGGGCGAAGTGCACCCCAGGGTCCGGGAAGCCTTTGACATGCCGGAGCACGCGTATGTGGTGGAGATGAATGTGGACCAGCTCATGCGCCTGCGCGTTCCCATGGGCGAAGTGAAGCCCATGCCGCGCTTCCCCTCCGTTTCCAGGGACCTGTCCCTGGTGATGCCCGAAAGCGTTGAGGTGGGACCGCTGCTGGATGACATGAAGAAGGCAGCAGGCAGCCTGCTGGAGAGCGCCGGTCTGTTTGACGTCTACCGCTCCTCCGTCCTGGGTCTTGGCATGAAGTCCGTGTCCTTCAACTTCGTCTTCCGCTCCGGGGACCATACCCTGACGGAAGGTGAGATCGGGAAGGCCATGGATGCTGTCATGCAGGCAGCGGGCCAGGAGAAGTACCACGCATCCATAAGAAAATAAGACATGCAACACAAAAAGGCGGTGCTTTGCACTGCCTTTTTGTATTGCATGTCCTTTGACAGCGGCATTGACAGGGCAAGTCCGCTGCCCGTATAATGAAGGGGAATCCGGAAGAGAACAGGCCGCAGACGGCAGTTTTGGGCAGATCAGATGCCCGATTTCGTGAACAAAACGGAAACAGACAGAACAGCAGGCATAACCAGATACCGTTATGCAGGTCCGGGCAGGACCGGGTTTTCTGCATCTGCCCTGGAAAAAATGATGTATCTGGACAGGGGGCGAAATATGCATTCCATTCGTCTGAAAATAACGGCCATGACGATTTTTGCTGCGCTTACCAGCATTCTTGTCATGGGCAGCATCGGTTTTCTGACACTGAGCCGGGAGAGCGACCAGGCGTCGGTGGAAAAGATGAACCTGATCGGGGAGAACCTGCGGCAGACCCTCAATGCGTATTTCGGCAGCCTTCAGCAGTCCGTGGAGATGGGCATTCATATTGCCGCGGACTCCATGGAAACCATGGACGCGGGGCTTTTCCTGCACAGTGCCGACGCGTCCAGGAAGGAATACCTGGATGCCACCCTGGCCAGGCACTGCGAGGACGTGGAGCACGCCCTCAGGAGCATTGCCGGCAACACCAGCGGCGTGGAGGCCTTCTATTACTGCATCAATTCAGAACTGGGCTCCGGTGAGAAGGGGTTCTTCTGGACCCGGGAGGACGGTGAATCCTTTGTCAGGCAGGAGGCCAGGGACGCCGCGATCCTTAACATGAACGACACGGAGCACACCGTCTGGTACTATGCCCCCATCCGGGCAGGTACCGCCATGTGGACAGGCCCCTACACGGATGCATACCAGGGAGTGCCGGTGCTGTCCTATTCCGCGCCCATTTACAGCCAGGGCTTCCTGGTGGGGGTCCTGGGCATGGATATCCTCATGGACACCATAACGCAGCAGATTGACGCCATGCGGGTGTATGACACCGGGTATGTGTACCTCATGGAGCCGGACGGGTCGATCCTCTACCATCCCACCCTCATGTCCGGCTACAGCCAGCATGATTTTGACAGCAACTTTGACGATTCCCTCTTCCAGCGCAGCAGCAGCGGGGATCAGCTGATCCGCTATACCATCAACGGGGAGCAGCGGCAACTGGCCTTTACCACCCTGGCCAACCGCCTCAAGGTGGGGGTCAGCGTACCGGTATCGGAGATCAGCGCGTCCAGGCGGCGCATGAGCATCATGATTCTCGGGGTTTCCGCCGTGCTGCTGGCGGTGTTTTCCCTTCTGGCCCTTTTCCTGACCAGGGCAGTGACCCGGCCCCTCAAGAACCTGGTGGACGCATCTGTACGCCTGATGGACGGGGATTATGAGGCTGTACTTGACTATGACGGGAAGGATGAGATCGGCATCCTGACCCAGACATTCCGGCACATGCGGGATTATCTGAAACTGTATATTCAGGACCTGAACAGCCGTGTCTATTATGACGCCATGACCGGCGTGCGCAACAAGGGCGCCTACGATATTTCCCTGGGCAAGCTCAACGGCCGGATCCGCGCCGGGGAGGATATCGCCTTTGCCATGGTCTCCTTTGACTGCAACGAACTCAAGCACATCAACGACATGTACGGCCACAGCCAGGGGGATATATACCTTAAGACCGCCTGCCATCTCATCTGCCAGGTGTTCAAGCACAGCCCCGTGTTCCGCATGGGCGGGGACGAGTTTGCCGTGATTCTGCAGGGGGACGACTACAGGGAGAGGGAAGACCTCATTGCCAGATTTGACCGGGAGGCCCTTGATACCGCGCAGCGGACGGAGCCCTGGACCGTGGTTTCGGCAGCCCGGGGCATGGCGGTGTATGAAAAGGGCCGGGATACGGACGCCGGGCAGGTCATGGCCAGGGCGGACCAGGCCATGTACGAGGACAAGCGCCGGCACCGGGCCAGGGAAAAAGAGGGGAGGGGTGAAAAGTGAAAATACGTGCAAATGTTCTGCTTCTGGCCCTGCTGTTTTCCCTTTCCTGTTTAAGCCTGGCAGGGGGAAGCGGGGCGGAAAATTACCGAATCGGCATTGTAACGGCTTCCTTTGACCAGGGCATGGATGAACTGCTGGGTGCCCGGGCCTTTCAGGAAAAGTACGGGGAAGACCGGGTGGTGCTGCGGACATACCCGGATGATTTCACCACCAGCCGGGAGAAAAGTATAGAGACCATATCGGGTCTTGCGGATGACCCCAGGATCATGGCAGTCATTGTGAACCAGGGCGTGCCGGGCACGGCGGAGGCCTTCAGGATCATTCACGAGAAGCGGCCGGAGGTGCTGTGCCTGGTGGGCCAGAGCCACGAGGACCCGGAAGTCATTGAGGCTGAAGCGGACCTGATTATCCGCTCCAACAATGTGCTCAGGGGATACATCCTGATCAGGGAAGCGGCAGAGCTGGGCTGTGACACCTTTGTGCACATTTCCTTCCCAAGGCACCGGCTCAGCGAGAGCATGCACCGGAGAATGGAGGTCATGAAGGCGGCCTGCAGCGAGTTTGGCATCCGCTACGTGGACGAGACGGCCCCGGACCCCGCGGCCGCGGGCACGGAGGAAGCCAGGGCCTTCCTGATGCAGGCCCTTCCCGGATGGATTGAGACCTACGGAAGAAAAGCGGCTTTTTTCTGCACCAATGACGCCCATACCGCACCGGTCATAAGCCGGGTCCTGGAGTACGGGGGATACTTTATCGAGGCAGATCTGCCCTCGCCCCTGCGGGGGTATCCGGAAGCTCTAGGGCTTGAACTGACGGATTTTGGAAACGATTTTCCGGGGATGGTTAAGGCGGTGGAAGAAGAAGTGTGCAGGCAGGGCGGTGCAGGGCGCTTCGGCACCTGGACCTACAGCTACGGCTATGCCCTGAGTGCGGGCCTGGCCCAGTATGCCATGGATGTGCTTGAGGGAACAAAGAGCCTGAATAGCCTGGATGACCTGCTGGACGCTGTGACATGTTTCACCCCCGGGGCAGTCTGGCAGGCAGGGAGCCTCACGGAAAAAACAGAAGAAACGGAAGAAAAAGCGCAGATATTCTGGCTGCTTCAGGACACCTACATCCTGGGCAGTCCCGGCTTCTTCCTCACAGGGCTGCGGGATGAGATTCCGGAAACGTATCTTTCCATACGCTGAACGGTCCCCGGGGATGAAAAAGGCACTGCAAAACGTCTTTAAAGTGCATGCGTTCAGCCCGCCGGATGCGGCGGGCTTGCAGGAATCAGGCAAGATGTGTAGAATACAACTCAGTCAGGGTTTCTGCATAAAGGACTCTGTAAAGGCTTACGATCTTTCTGCGAAAGGCAGGTACGGAATATGGCATCGACCAGAAAAAAGGACCCGTTCAGGCTGGTTCTGATTCTGACGGTTATCTTTGGACTGCTGGGTGCGGGCTGCATCTGGTACTCCATGCATATTGATCAGCAGCGTACACAGCGGCTGCAGGCCATGACGGATGAGGTCATAGCGGAAAATGCCCAGGCCCAGCTGGCATATGAGGCTGCACTGGCTGCTTTTGATGAGGAACATGAAGACGGCACCAACCAGGCCTGGCCTGTCCCCTCCGGGGAGGGCTGGGAGGTGGTTGACCTGACGGGGTATCCACTGGAAAACGCCACCACGCGTTCCGTGTACCGTCAGGAAGCACTGTACAACGGCATGCTGCTGCTCAACGAATGGCATGAGAGGCCTTCCGATTTCCTGGAGGACTCCCTGGTGAGCATCTCAAGGGCCACGGAAAGGGCTGTATCTGTCAGGGACAACAATGTCCGCTCCTTCCCGGATGCCGCGCAGGCACTCAGGGAAGCCGTGGAAGCCGCCAAGGCGGAGGGTATGGAAAACCTGGTGGCCTATGAAGGCTACCGTTCCTGGGAAGAGCAGAACACCCTGTACCAGAAGCAGCTGGAGCGCTTCCAGGACCTGTCGGCGGAGGAACAGAACGCCCGGGCCAGGAAGGAAGTCAGCTATCCCGGCACCAGTGATTTCAACGCCGGCCTTTCGATTCGCATGATCCTCTACAAAAAGGGCGACAACGAGATCAACAACCAGAAGTTCTTTGAGAGCGAACCCGGCATCTGGATGTACAACAACAGCTGGAAGTATGGCCTGGTGTTCCGCTTCCCCCTGGCGGACTATCCCATCCGGGGCACAGAGGACAAGAGCTATAAGACAGGGATCTCCCTGAAGCTGCAGGTGTTCCGGTATGTGGGCAAAGGCAATGCCGCCGCCATGCATGCCATGAACATGTGCATGGAAGAGTACCTGGAGTACCTCTCGGAACATCCGCACATTGCGGTGTTTGAAGACGGCCAGCTGCGCTACGAGATCGTGCGGGAATCCGTGGGCAACGGCGATCCCTTCACGGTGCACGTGACCAATAAGGGCGGGGTAGTGAAGACCACCACCAGCCTGGACAACATGGGCTATGCCGTTACCGTCTTTGAGTACCCTGAGGGTGCCCGTACGGGCGCAGGGGCAGCGGAGACGGCGGATGCCATAGACGTAGTGGACACGGACGAGGAAGGCGACCTGGCGGACGAGATCGTGCTTGAGAACATGGAAGACGCCGGGGAGGCCGAAGATATAGGAAATATGATTCAGTCAGGGGAAACGGCTGCACAGTAAAGGCATTACTTGCATATACAGGGGACAGCTGTTACCGGAGAGCATGAAACAAACAGCCCGGGGGATAGTCCCCCGGGTTTCTTATATGCTGCAGATCTTACAGAGCTCTTTACGCCCAGGTAATGCCATGGAATCGTAATCTGGACTTTTTGAGCAGCGATTTTCCTGTAAAAGGAGAAGCAGAATTTGTGGGACGAGTACAATACGGCGATGGCTCAGGAATCAAAAGAGGAGATGAGAACAGTGTGCAATCTCGGTGAAGCAATCGCAAGAAGAAGCAGAGA
>CAMOVR010000160.1 GCA_946627565.1 uncultured Clostridia bacterium | reverse complement strand
GGCCTTACATCCCAGGACCCAAGGGTCGTGGGTTTTACGGCCCCTTACTATAAATAGAGAGACAGTGTCAGGAAAACCTGACACTGTCTCTCTTTCACTTATGCCCTAAGGCCCCTGCGGCCTTCCGTCAGGCAAGTTCCAGATCCGCCCTGCAGCCTTCCCTGGTCCAGGCGTGCACCGTGACGCTGCCCTCACCCAGGCGGACGTATGCCGTCAGGCGTCCTGACAGGGTCTCCCGGCAGGCGGATGCATACGGCGTCAGGTCATCCGGTTTCCCGTTTTCAAGGCCCAGAAGCTCCCCGTCGCCCTGCAGCTGCACATGCACGGTCTTTTCCCCTCCTGCGCACAGATTGCCGTTTGCATCCAGCAGGCAGATTTCCACCACAGCGATCTTCTCTTCGCTGTCCTTTTCCGCTTCCATCACAAGGCTTTCCGGCTCCCCGGGGGTCACCAGCACGTCCTCTGCGGCCCCGGCCTTCACCCGGAGCTCACCGGGTTCAAAGGGCACGGTCCAGGTGGTCCTGCAGCCGTCCTCCCGCTTCAGGGTATGCACGCCAAGGCTCTTTCCGTTGAGGAAAAGCTCCGCTTCCTTCTCATTGGTCAGACAGCTTACGGTCATTTCCTCCCTTTCCCGGCCGCACCAGGCAAAGGCTTCCCGGAAGTGTGCACCGCCCTCGCCGCTTTTTCCTGCGGCAAGTCTTGCAAAGGGCTCCGTGGTCCAAAGTGCCCTGCGCTGGAAGAACAGAGGTTTCTCATGGCCCGCCAGGTCCAGCAGGCCCGCCCGGGAAATGCGCACCGGCCAGCCGGGGCATTCACCCAGGAAGTCAATGCCCGTCCAAAGGAACTGTCCGGCAATATACGGCCTGTCTTCCACGGCAAACCAGGCTTCCGGATCATGGCTGTTTTCCGACCCCAGGATCACCCGTCCCGGATAGGCCGCATGGTCATCTGTATAGAAGCGCTCCCGGTAATTGTAGCCGGACATGTCCAGCTCATCTGCAAACCCGGTGCGGTTGGACAGTTCCGGGAAGGACATGGCGCTGGTCACCGGACGGGTATCGTCCAGGCTGTGCACCAGGCCCACCAGTTCCCTGGCAATGACCGGCAGTCTGGACGCGTCCGGCTTGCGGTCATCGTAGCGGCGCTCCGCGGCAGGCTTCCCGGCGTCGTTGTTGCCCAGCACCTCCGCAAACAGCGGCGTGACATAGGGGTCATTGGGATAGTCCACCTCATTGCCGATGGACCACATGACAATGCAGGCATGGTTCCGGTCCCGGCAGATCATGGAGGTCAGGTCCCTCTCATGCCACTCCGGGAAATCCTCCGCATAGCCAAAGTGCTTGGGCGGATAGACATTGTGTCCCTGCCACCATTTGTTCTTGGTGCCTTCCCATTCGTCAAAGGCTTCGTCCATCACCAGGAAGCCCATGGAATCGCACAGGTCCAGCAGGGCAGGATCCGGCGGGTTATGGGCCGTGCGGATGGCATTGCAGCCGCATGCCTTCAGCGTCCGGAGCCGGCGTTCCCACACCAGTTTCGGCACAGCGGCCCCAAGGCAGCCGGCGTCATGGTGCACGCACACACCCCTGATCTTCATATTCTGTCCGTTGAGGAAGAAACCCTTATCCGCATCAAAATGGAAGGTACGGATGCCAAAGGGAATGGTTTCCTTCTCCGTCACGGTGCCGTCCGGTTTTTCAACGCAGACCGCGGCATCATAAAGGTATGGATCCTCTGTGGACCAGAGTCTGGGGTGTTCCACTTCCATTTCAAGGCTGCCCTTTCCGGCACTTCCCCGGGCGGTATGGCCCCCCACATCCAGCAGGACTACTCCCTCCTTTTCCACGGTTTCATAATCCAGCTTCAGCAGGGCCCTGTCGTTCCTTACCTCCACCGTTCTCAGGAAAAGGCTGCCGTCCCGGAAGGGTGCGTTCTGAATCAGCCATACGTTCCGGTCAATGCCGCTGCCCGTGAACCAGCGGGAATCCGCCACGTCCTCATGTTCCACCCGGACGGCGATGACATTTTCACCGGGCCGGATAAAGGGGGTGACATCCATGGTGAACCCGGTGTATCCATAGGCATGCTGCCCCAGGTAGTAGCTGTTGATCCACACCCGGGCATGCTTGTATACTCCCTCAAAGTACAGCTGGGTGGGCCATTTGGCTTCATCCCCGCTCAGTGTCAGGTGTTTCCTGTACCATCCGGTGCCTCCCGGCAGGTATCCTGTTCCGCTGGCATGCTTCCGGTCAAAGGGAAAATGCACTGCCCAGTCATGGGGCAGATCTACCTTTTCCCATGCCCCGTCGTCCCATCCCATGAAATCGGCATCTTTTTCGTCCCCATAGTGAAAAAGCCAGCCGTCGTTCAGCCGTTTCTTCATACTGGTATACTCCTTATGATTCTGCTTACTGCCTGCGGGTCATCGCCACAGATAAGACGAGTATAACAGAAGGAAGAGGCATGTCAACCTTCTTTATGCCATCTTTACGGACGCCCCGCGGCATGGTACCATCTGGACAGAGAAGAGATCCGCACAGGGACGGAAACCTACAGGAAAGCAGAGATGAGAACATATATGGAAACACGCAGAGACCTTCAGATCACACAGGACCGTCTGCTGCCCGGCACCGAAATGGAGGGCAGCGTCCTGACCCTGCCGCCGGAGGGCGGCGGCATAGAGCTGCCTGAAATCGCCGGCACCTTTCCCCGGTATCTGAATGCACACATGCACGTCCTCTCAGACCATGCCCAGGCCTTTGAACTCAGGGCATACGCAAAGGACGAAACAGATGCCCGGGTTGTCATCCGCTTCGGCCTCATGCCCGGCTTTCATGCAGCCGTGGCCCTGGACCTTACCTGGCTTGACGGCCACATTCTCTTCCCGGGGCACCGGGTGGGCATGCAGAAAATCGTCTGCCACGGTTCCAGAATCGAGCCGGATGAGATCCACAGAACCATCCTGGTCTCCATGCCCTCCACCGGCCCGGTCCGGGTGGAAATGGGGGACCTGTACCTTTCAGACGAGCCCTGCCCCGTGATTACCCCAAGCCGCATCCCGCAGATTGACACCTTCGGCCAGTATACGCAGAAGGACTGGCCCTGGAAGATCCGCAGTGAGGAAAAGCTCCGGGAAATGCTACTCAGGGAGGCGGAAAAGGAAGCCGCCTATCCCTTTCCCTTCTTTAACAGATGGGGCGGAGACACCCGCATGCATCTGAAGGACGGGACCGGGTATTTCTCCACCTGCAAAAAGGACGGACGCTGGTATCTTGCGGATCCGGACGGCTGCGCCTTTTTCAGCCTGGGTCCGGACTGTGTGGTGGCCCGCTGCGATGCAAGGATCGACGGGCTGGAAAATCTGCTGGAGGACCTGCCAGGCAGGGATGAGGAAAGCGCTGACCTGTATGAAGATATGAAGCGCTCCTTCGGTGAGACACCCCGGGGCCCGGGTATCCTTTTCTCCTATGAGCGCCGCAACCTCAGGCGGGCCTTCGGGAAAGACTGGTACAGCCGCTGGCAGGACCTGGTTACCGGCCAGCTCATGCGCCTTGGCATGAACACCCTGGGCAACTGGAGCGATGCATCCCTCTTCGGCCGCATGCCCTATGTCACATCCCTGCCGTCCTTCCCGGATACAGAGGCGCACATCTTCCGGGACTTCCCGGATGTCCTCTCAGAGGAATATGTCCGCAGCGCGCATGCATGCGCCAGTGCCCTTAAAAGCCGGGCGGATGACCCGTACATGATCGGGTACTTCCTGCGCAACGAACCCGCCTGGGCCTTTGTGGACAACCTGATTCTGGCTGAGGAAGTCCTGCGCAATCCCGTCCGCTCCTTCTGCCGCACTGCCCTGACTGATTTTCTGCGCTCCCGTCACGGCACCGTCCGGAACCTTTCCTCTGCCTGGAGGCATGATTTCACCTCCTTTGACGACCTCCTCAATCCCCTGGATCATGCCGCTTCCCTCTCCCCCGAGGCTGCGCGGGACTTAAGGGACTTTTCCGCCCTCCTCATTGACCGCTACATACGTGTCCCGGCAGAAGCCTGCAGGCAGGCAGACAGGCATCACCTGAACCTGGGCATGCGCTGGGCCTGGATCTCAGACCCCCTGCTGGTCCGCGGATGGGACTGCATTGACGTATTATCCATCAACTGCTATGCCGTGGACCCCACCTCCGCCCTCAATCAGGTCACGGACCTGAAGGTGGACCTGCCGGTGGTCATAGGGGAATTCCATTTCGGCGCAGGGGATGCAGGCCTGCCTGCCACCGGTCTTGAGGCTGTGGCAGACCAGGAGGACAGGGCCCGGGCCTTCCGGTATTACGCCGAGCATGCCGCCGCACATGCCCAGTGTGTGGGCTGTCACTGGTTCCAGTGCTACGATCAGTTTGCCCTGGGCCGCTTTGACGGGGAGAACTACAACATCGGCCTGTTTGACATCACCCTGCAGCCCTACCCGGCCCTGGCAAAAGCCGTAACAGAGACAGCCATGCGGGCAAACCGGATCCACGCAGGCCTCCTTGTCCCCGTTTCAGACCGTCCCGTTTCCCTGCCCATGATCGCCTACTGACATGTCTTTAACTAGAAAAGGCATATACCTGTGCGGTATATGCCTTTTCTTTAGTACGCCTTATCCGGCTTTTCAGTCAGACGGGGCGCGGTATGCATCTTACTTGCCGTAGGTTGCGTTGATCTGCCTCTGGATTTCAGCGGTCACTTCGTCGCATCCGGCAGCGCGCAGTGCATTCTGGAACTCTTCCACGATTTCCTCTGCCGTGCCGTCATACTGGCCGAAGCAGATGTACTTCATGTAGGTGGTGTAGGTTTCGTTGCACTGGTTGATGTAGGACTGAACATTGCTGTTGTCGAACACGAAGGCTTCATAGGGATACATGACGGCGATGGAATCATACTCATCATACAGAGCATTGATGGCATCCCAGTTCATGGCAGAGCTGGGGATCTCCAGATCGTCGTTGCGGCCCCACCACCAGTTGGTGGAGACGCTGTCCTTCTCAGCCACATAGGTCTCGGGGGTGTAGCGATAGCCGTTCTCATCCACATCATAGGTGCGGCCCTTGAGACCATAGTTGAAGAGGTCGTAGCATTCGCGGTCGTTCCTCAGCAGGTCATAGACCATGAGGGTACGTTCCGGATTCTTGGAAGCAGCAGAGACAGCGGCCACGCCATGGGTCACCAGGTCGCGAGTCACATAACCGGCTTCCTTGCCCCAGTAGTAGAATCCGACGTCGCAGTCTTCATCATCAAGATACATGGTGTTGTCGGTGGATGCCTTCGGGGAGACCAGGCCGGTCCAGGTCTGGGTGTGATGCTGTTCCAGAGCGGTCTTGCCCTGACGGAACTCAAGACGGTTGTCAGCACCGGTGTTGGAAAGCACGTCGGTGGGCCACACGCCCAGCTCGTCCCATTCCTTCATCAGCTTGGCGAACTCGACCAGACGGTCGGTTTCTTCCAGATACAGGCAGTTGATGGTATACGGATCATCCAGATAGCCGCCCCAGATGGCGCCGCTGGCCAGACCGTCGATGGAACGCCACTTGGCGAAGGAGCAGATGTAGCCGCCGGCAGGATAGGCCGTGCCGTCAGCATCCCACAGAGCGATGAGCTTATCGCCGTAGGTGGCCTTTACATACTCCAGATAGGGCTTGAAATCGGCCCAGGTCTGGATGCCGTTTTCCAGCCCGGCTTCCTTGGCCCAGTCAAGACGATAGGCGAAGCCGTGGTTGGTCCACTGAGAATAGTTGTCCTCAGGAATGAAGTAGATGTTGCCGTTGTAGGTGCAGACATCCCAGTGCTCCTTGGGAACGGTGGCATAGGTCACCGGAGCATACTTGGCCAGCATTTCGGTGTCCAGCTCCAGGAAGCCGCCGCGCTTGGAATTGGGCCATGCATCCAGCCAGTCGGTGGAAGAACCGATCAGGTCGATGGAGCCGTCCATGGAGGCGATTCTCAGGTTGTAGTTGGCCAGATAATCCGTCCAGGAGATCCAGACGATATTGATCTCGGCGTTGACCTTTTCGGTCAGGATGGCGTTGAGTTCCGCCAGCATTTCGGCATTGGCGCCCGTGGTGGGAGCATCGCCGGTGGTCATGTAATTGATGACCACATGCTCGGAAGTGTCAACGTCGGCCCACTTGGAGGCCCACACATCCGCGGCGTTGGCAACGGAGATTTCTTCTGCGCTGCTTACCATGCAGATGCTCAGGGCCATCATGGCAGCCATGAGGAGTGCTACAAACTTTTTCATGGTATATCCTCCTTACAGATTTATTCTTGAACCGCTGTGCGGTGAAGAACCGTTGTCAGCCCTTGACAGCGCCCACGGTGATGCCGCCGATGAAATAGCGCTGCACAAAGGGATACAGGAAAATGATGGGACCCGTGGTCATCATGGCCGTAGCCATCTTCAGGGATTCAGAAGGCAGGTTACTCACGTCCACGTACTGGCTTGCCACGGAGTTCTTAAGTGCGGAAGCCTCATTGACGATCTTGTAGAGGCGGTACTGCAGGGGCAGGATATCCTTGTTCTGCAGGAACAGGGAGGACTGGTACCATTCATTCCAGTAGCCCAGAGCCAGGAACAGGCCGATGGTGGCCAGGCCCGGAGTGAGCATGGGCAGAATCAGGGACCAGTAGATCCTGAAATCGCCGGCACCGTCGATCTTGCCGGATTCGGTCATCTCATGGGGAACGGACTTTGCAAAGTTCTTCATGAGGATGATCAGCCAGGAAGAGACCATAAGGGGCAGGAGCACAGCCAGGTAGTTGTTGTTCAGATGGTAGGTCTGGGTCATGAGCAGATAGTAGGGTGCCAGACCTGCCTGAAACAGGGATGTGAAATAAATGAAGAAAGAGATGGCGTTGCGGAAGGGGAAGTCTCTTCTCTGCAGGGCATATCCCGTCATGGAGCAGATGAACACGCCCACCAGGGTGCCGATCAGGGTCAGGCAGATGGTCAGCCCGTAGGACTGCCAGATGGTCCCGTTCTGAAGCACCAGTCCGTATGCAGCTGTGGTAAACTGGCGCGGAATCAGGGTCACGCCATAGTTGATGATGTTATCCTCCGTCTCAAAGGAGGAGCCCAGGATCACCAGGAAGGGGAAAATGCTGGCGATCGCGAAAAGGGAGATGAATACGTACCCGATACCCCGGATCACATAGTCTGATGTGGTCAGCTTGATCTTCGAGGTACCTTCCATCATATCGTCAGGATGCTTTGCCATGCTATACCTCCATCAGAACAGCGAGTAGTCGGGTTCGATCTTCTTGACGATGCCGTTGACCGTCAGAACAAGAATGAAACCGATGAGGGACTGGTACAGACCCACGGCTGAAGCCGTAGAGAAGTTGAAGTCGGATACCGTGGCGCGGTAGACGAACATTTCAATGATGTCCACCTTCTGGTAAAGGATGGGATTGCGGCCCACCAGGTTCCAGAACAGACCGAAGTCACCCTTGACGATGCCGCCCAGAGCGAACAGCAGCAGAATGACAATGGTCGGTCTCAGGGAGGGCAGGATGATGTAGCGGATCTTCTGCCATCCGTTGGCGCCGTCAATCATGGATGCCTCTATGACAGCCGAATCAATGCCCATGATGGCCGCGAAATACACCACGGAGTTGTAGCCTGTTTTCTGCCACAGGTGCACCAGTATGATGATCAGCGGCCATGGATCCCCTGTCTTGTACAGTTTCAGCGGTGCCTGTCCCAGGGATTTCAGCACGGCATTGAGAAGGCCCGTGTCCGAGTTCAGCAGGCTGTACACCAGCAGGCCCACCAGAACCTGTGAAATAAAGTAGGGCAGGAACATCATGGTCTGGGAAACCTTGCGGAACATCTTGGACTGGATCTCCTTGAGCAGGATAGCCACCACAACGGCCAGCAGGTTATCCAGAAGAATAAAGGCAACGTTAAAGAGAATGGTGTTTTTCGTCAGCATCCAGAGTTTGCCGGAATTTGCCACAAACTCAAAATTCTTCAGCCCCACAAAGTTGCTGCCGAAAATGCCCTTGCGGTAATTGTAGTCCACGAAGGCCACATAGATACCGGGGAGAGGAGCGTAACTGAAGGCAATAAAATAAATGATTGCCGGCAGACACATGAGCAGCAGCGTCTTTGAGTTCCAGATCTTCTTGCCCAGTGATCTTTTCACACTGTAAGGCGCCACCTTTTTGGGATTTACAACAGACATAAAACGCCTCCCAACACAGAAGAATATGATACCTGTACACCTGATTAATTGTCCCGGAACACTGACCGGCGCGGGTCAGAAACTTCAGAACAAGCAGAAAAAACAAACAGCCTTCGACTTTGATCCGGATGGCACCGGCGCCTCAAATGATGGCGTAAATGGTCAACGACTGGTCTTTTGGCACAATATAGCACATCATACGCACCCCGTCAAGAAAAAATCATGCGCACAGAAATGATCCTTATCCGGGGGCCTGCCCCGCTTTGACCCATTCCATCTGATAATCTGTCTTGCATTCTCCCGCGGACCATGTTATAATCCCGCGCGATTACGCACCTTGCTTCCGCGGCCGCTTGTGCCGGCAACGGCTGCCTGCCGCTATGGAAGAAAGGGTGGATAAAACAAGGAGGAACCTCAAATGGCAGTAATTTCCATGAAGCAGCTGCTGGAAGCCGGTGTCCACTTTGGTCACCAGACCCGCCGCTGGAACCCGAAGATGGCTCAGTACATCTTCACCGAACGCAACGGCATCTACATCATCGACCTGCAGAAGACCGTCAAGAAGGTTGACGAAGCTTATGCATTCGTCCG
>CAMOVR010000159.1 GCA_946627565.1 uncultured Clostridia bacterium | reverse complement strand
AACAAGGAACTGAAAAACTACGGTGCCAATATCACGGTCAAGCCCAAGGATTCCTCCCTGCTCTCCGACATCTACGATGTGGGTGAAGGCGCCGAGCTGAACACCGCCTACCTGCGGGAAGATGAACTGGGCAAACTGAAGACCATCTTCTGGGCCTTCAACATTGTGGACTTCACTCCCTTCCTGGATGCCCAGGTAACCCTCCCGGACGGCAGTGCTGTGAAGCTGACGGGCACCTGGTTTAACCACCATCTGGACCTGCCCACAGGCGAGAGCCTGGATGCCGGTGTGGTCAGCATGCGTTCCTGGTGGGACGTAACCGAAGGCCGCTGGCTGGACGAAAAGGATGAGAACGCCGATCTTGAGATCATGGCAGGTTCCGTGCTGGCCGAAAAAATGGGCTGGCACGCCGGGGATACGGTGCACATCACCGCCTCCCAGGGGGAAACGGACGTGACCATCGCCGGCATCTATGATTCCGGCGGAGATGAAGATGAACAGATCTTCGGCATTCTGGACCTGGTGCAGAGCCTGTCCGGACGGGAGAACAAGGTGGCCTCCATTGAGGTGTCCGCCCTGACCACCCCGGACAACGAACTGGCCCGCCGGGCCGCCCGGAACCCTGCGGCCCTCTCCTCCCGGGACTATGAGACCTGGTACTGCACCGCCTATGTCAGCGCCATATGCTATCAGATTCAGGAAGTCATCACCGGATCTGTGGCCAGCGCCGTGAGGAAGGTGGCCGAGAGCGAAGGCACCATTCTTGACAAGACCCGCCTGCTCATGATCCTCATCACCGCCCTGAGCCTCATCGGCTCCGCCCTGGGCATTTCCAACCTGGTCACCGCCTCTGTCATGGAACGCAGCCAGGAAATCGGCCTGCTCAAGGCCATAGGTGCCCGGGATCATTCCATCACGGGTGTGGTGATGACGGAGATTCTCATCACCGCTCTGGTGGGCTTTGGCGCCGGATACATGCTGGGTTTTGGCTTTGCCCAGCTCATCGGGCAGAGCGTATTCGGCTCCTCCATTGACATGGATCCCCGGGTGGCACCCATCGTGGCCGGCCTGATTGCACTGGTTACCATAGCCGGCAGTCTCCCCGCCATCCGTCAGATCCTCCGTCTCAGGCCTGCAGAAGTCCTGCACGGCGGACATTGAGAGGGGAATTGCATCATGACAAAAAGAAGAATGTTCCTGCGGATGATCACCGCGTCCCTGCTCCGGCGCCGCTCCCGCATGCTCATCGCCCTTCTGTCCATCGGCATCGGGGCCACCATTCTGGCGGGGCTTGTCACCATCTATGTGGATGTGCCCCGTCAGATGGGCGCCCAGTTCCGCTCCTACGGCGCCAATATGCTGATTCTGCCGGAGGACGGGGAAACCCTTACCAGAGGGAAGCTGACAGAGAGTCTTGCATCCATTCCGGAGGAGGAACTGGTGGGGGCTGCCCCCTACCGGTACGTGCGGCTTGACATGACCACCCGCCAGCAGTCCTTTACCTCCGCTGCCACGGATTTTGGAGAGATCACAAAAACCAGCCCCTATTTCAGCGTGGAGGGCGCCTACCCTTCCCAAACGCGCCAGGTGCTGGTGGGCAAGGAGATTGCGGAAACCATTGGCGTCAAGATTGGTTCCACCATGGAACTGACCTACCAGCCCACAGCCAGAGCCTCGAATATGACCCCGGAGGAGAGCCGCGTACCCGGTGCCACCCTCTCCGGCAGTGCAGAAGGCTTTGGCGGCGGTATCGTATATGTCACCGCAAAGCTGGATGAAAACGCGGCAATTGCCTCCGTAACGGTGGACGCCTCCACCCAGACCCCGGAATACGGCGGACGCATTCCGGAGGATGAAGCCTTCATGAACCAGTTTGCCGGCAAAACCCTTCCCCTCACCCTGGGGGATGGCATGGATGCCCTGACCGGCGCCACCGTCACATCCGCCGCCGTGCTGGAGGCCTTAAACAGCGCCACGGAAGTTACCGCTGCCCTTACCCCGAAGACCCTCAATTTCACCGTCACCGGCATCCTGACCACCGGCGGTGAGGAAGAGGGATACGTTTTCATGTCCCTTGAGGACATGGAAAACATGACCGGGGAAGACCGGCTGGATGTGGCGGAACTGTCCGTCTCGGCCAATGTGGAAAAGCTTGAGGGCTATGCAGAAAAGATTGCCGCGGAAAATCCCGGTGTCCGGGCACGGATGGTCAAGCGTGTGGCCCGATCTGAGGCTTCTGTACTTGAAAAGCTTACGGCCCTTGTGTTCCTGGTGACCCTGGTGGTACTGCTTCTGACCATGATCTGCGTCAGCACCACCATGATGGCCGTCGTATCCGAAAGGCGCAGGGAGATCGGCCTGCGCAAGGCTCTGGGCGCATCGGACGGCTCCATCCGGGCGGAATTCCTCGGGGAAGCCCTGTTCCTGGGGCTGCTGGGAGGCATCATGGGCGCCATCCTGGGCTTTGTGTTTGCCCAGGTGGTGAGCGTCAATGTATTCGGCTCCTCCATCACCTTCCAGCCCCTGCTGCTGCCGGCCGCCATCCTGGTTTCCATGGCCATTGCAGCGACATCCTGCCTTATGCCCATCAAGCGCGCTGTGGCCATTGACCCGGCTCTGGTCCTGAAAGGAGAATAATATACATGAGCCTGTTGGAACTGAAAAACGTATCAAAAATCTACGGTGAACTCAAAGCACTGGACAATGTCAGCCTCCATGTGGACCAGGGTGAATGGGTGGCCATCATGGGGCCTTCCGGCAGCGGCAAGAGCACCATGATGAATATCATAGGCTGCATGGATAAGCCCAGCCAGGGCGAAGTGCTGCTGGACGGTGTGGATATATCCAAAGAAAGCAGCAGACACCTGACGGACATCCGCCGGGACAAAATCGGCCTGGTCTTCCAGCAGTTCCACATGGTCAATTATCTGACCGCCGTGGAGAACGTCATGGTTTCCCAGTACTATCACTCCATGCCCGACGAGGAAGAAGCCCTGGAAGCCCTGGGCCGCGTAGGCCTCAGGGAGCGGGCCAGGCACCTGCCCAGCCAGCTTTCCGGCGGCGAACAGCAGCGCGTATGCGTGGCCCGGGCCCTGATCAACCATCCCGAGCTGATTCTGGCCGACGAACCCACCGGCAACCTGGATGAAGCCAATGAAAACATCGTGCTGGACCTGTTTGCCCAGCTGCACAGGGAAGGGACCACCCTGATTGTGGTTACCCATGACCCGGAAGTGGCGGACGCCGCCCAGCGCACCATTGTCCTGGAACACGGCAGAGTGGCCCGGGAAGTCATCAACGAAAACTTCGGGAAATGATGTCCTGCCCTGCCTGTTTTCACCGGAGGTCGCCATGAAAAAAACACGTATTCCCGCCATTGTGATGCTGCTTCTTTCCTCTCTGGCATCCCTTGGCGTCAGAACCTTTCTCTCCCCCTGTGTCCATGAAGACGGCTCCCTGGCTGCCTGCCACGGTGCCGGCCAGATGCTGCTGGGGCTCGGCTGTGTTCTCGCGGTCCTGTCCCTGCTGTGCCTGTTTTCCTCCCGGGCCGCGTTTGGCGCATATCTCAGCGCCATGCCTGTGTGCATCCTTGGCATCCTGACACCGGGCACAATCATGAACCTGTGCCTCATGGGCACCATGCGCTGCCACACGGTGATGCAGCCTGCCATGATTCTTCTGTTTTCCGGGGCGCTGCTGTGCGCCCTGACCGGCGCAGTACTGAGCGCAGGAAAGAAAGCACTATGAACATATTTTCCCTGGCCTTCAAAAACCTCACCCGCAAGGGCAGGCGTACGGCGGTGCTGATCCTGCTCACCGCCTTCCTGTCCCTGGCTGTATTTGGCGGGTCGGTTATGATTCTGTCCCTGCAAAGCGGCCTCAACAGCCTGGAAGCCCGTCTTGGGGCGGACATCATCCTTGTGCCTTCCCAGGCCCAGAGCAAGGTGAGTTTTCAGAACATGTTCCTTCAGGGCACCACCGGTGCCTTTTACATGGATGCCTCCGCCCTTGACAAAGTGATGGAGGTGGAGGGCGTGGAAAAAGCCGCGCCCCAGACCTTTCTGGCTTCCCTGAAGGCGGACTGCTGCTCCATCCGCATCCAGGTCATAGGGATTGACCCGGAAAAGGACTTCACCGTCCAGCCCTGGATTGCCCGTTCCCTCAGCCGGGAGCTTGGGGATATGGATGTGGCGGTGGGCTGCAAGGTGGAGGCAGATGTGGGTGAAATCATCCGCATCTATGACATGCGCTGCAAGGTTGTGGCACGTCTTGAGCCCACCGGAACCGGTCTTGACACCGCTGTCTACTGCAGCATGGAAACCATGGCGGAACTGCTCCGGGCCGCTGAGGAAAAGGGCGTAAGCCACAAAATCGAAAGCGGCGATGACGTCATTTCCGCCGTCTATGTGAAAGTCCGGGACGGATACGACATCGACACGGTCAACAGCCGCCTGAACGGACACATCCGGAAGGCCACCGCCGTGCGCACCCGCAGCATGATTACCGGCGTTTCCGACAGTCTGGCAGGGGTCAGCCGCACCATCACCGTCCTGATTGCCGCCGTATGGGTCCTGGCCTTCATCATTCTGCTTCTCTCCTTTGCCCTCATCGTGCGGGAGCGGGCCCGGGAGTTTGCGGTATTCAGGCTGGCCGGCGCATCCGTTTCCATGCTGGGCAGCATGGTGATGCTGGAGTCCGCCCTGTGCGGGCTTGCAGGCGGCCTTGCCGGGACCGGCGCTGCCGCCCTGGTGCTGTTCCCCTTCTCCCGGCTCATTGAAAATGCCCTGAACCTGCCCTACCTCATGCCCGGCCTTACCCAGGTCCTGCTCCTGGGTGTGCTCACCGTTGTTTTATCCGTGGCTGTCTCTGCCCTGTCCAGCACCATGGCAGCGTACCGGCTCAGCCGCGTCAATCCCGGCACAGCCCTTCGGGAGGGAAACTGAGATGATACAGGCAGAAAACGTATGCATGCAGTATTTTCGCAAGACCGGAGCTGCCAACTTTTTCTATGCTGTCCAGCCCGTAAGCCTTCAGGTTCAGGAAGACTCTCTGACGGTGCTCATGGGCCGCAGCGGAAGCGGAAAAACCACACTGCTGAACATGCTCTCCGGGCTGCAGAAACCCTCCTCGGGCAGCGTCCTGCTTGGGGATACGGATCTATACAGCCTCAGAGACCGGGATCTTTCCCGTCTTCGCAGTGAAAAGATCGGCGTGGTGCCTCAGGGGCGCAGTGCCGTGGACACACTGACGGTCATGGGAAACATCCTGCTCCCGGAAATGCTCACAGGCAGACCTCTTCCTGTAAGCGGGGCGGAAGGGTGGATGGAAAAACTGGGGATCCTGAACCTGAAGGATGCCATGCCCTCCCAGCTCTCCGGCGGTGAACTGCGCCGCATGGCCATCGCCCGGGCCCTGTCCCAGCAGCCGGATGTTCTCTTTGCAGATGAACCCACCGGGGATCTGGATGACGAAAACACACACCTGGTCTTCCGAATCTTTAAGGCATATGCCCATGAAGAGCATAAGGCAGTCTTCATCGTCACCCATGAAAACGACGCCCTGCAGTATGCAGACCTGGTCTTCAGGATGGACGCCGGCAAAATCACCGGACCTTCCCCCTTTCCGCCTTCCCCTGCCTGAAGGCAGATATCTGAAATACAGAAGGCAGAGATACCGCGGTTCCGTATGGTTCCGCGGTATCTCTGCCTTTTTGGCTGTTCAGGCTGTCATAAACGTATCCCCGGCCGAACCGGCATCAGATGATCCCAAGGGGAATCAGCACCAGAAGCAGGATGCCCACCAGGGTCCACTCGGTGATCAGGAAGGCCTTCCGCCTGCCTTTTTCCATGTCCGGCACATAATTGCTGGCCAGGAAAAAGGGAATATAGGTTGTCACAAACACAGGCAGTACGCCCCACCAGGGATACACCCAGATAAACGAATGGTTGCTGGTTCCCGCCAGAAAGGATTCCACCAGGGCAAACAGCAGTGCCATGCCAAGAGCCCCGGCCAGCCTGCAGCTGATGCCCCTCTTCCCAAGTTTTCCGGCAAGGTACCGCCTGTTCCGGTCCTCCGGCAGCATTTTGAAGGAAATGATGCCCGCCAGGGAAAACATCATGGAAAGTTCCCAGCAAACGCCGATGAGCAGAATAAAGGTGGTGGAAGCATTGCTGACGGACCAGAGAGGATATCCCGCCACCTTCCCGATCACCGCGTTTGCAATCTCATAGAGCCAGTGCACGCCGTACAGGGCAAGCCCGGCATATACCGCTTCGTAGTTTTTCTTATGAATCTCTGTCCAGTAGACATAGAACACAACCGCCAGAATAAAGATAAACGTCCAGTTGAAGTTCTCCGTGCTCCTGACCCGGATGGCATCCACCAGGTCCATGGCTTCCCGGGAACCGTCCCCCCAGAATACGAACATAATGCTCCCTCCTTCTGTGTTTTGTATGGAGTGTTTTACTCCACTATATAATAATCCCCGTTTTCATCCAGCTCCAGCATAAGATCCGCCTTCATGGACCTTTCAAGGCACAGCGTGACATTCGGCATATCGCTGGCATCCACAAATGCCACCGCTTTTTCCCTTTCCACCCCTGTTTTGATGCGTCTTTCAATCAGGCGGGAGCGTAGCATGGCAGCATCCGCCCTGACGGAAACCGTATAATCCGCCATATTCTTCATATCCCGCCAGCCGTCTTCATCCAGCAGCAGATAGTTTCCCTCAAGCAGTATGATTTCGCCGTCCACCCGGACGGCATCCTCCACCGGGTTGTGCAGCATCCGGTCATACACAGGCCAGGTACACACCTGGCCCTCTGCCACACGTTTCACCTTTTCAGACAGTTTCTCAAGATCAAAGGTAACCGGAGCCCCCTTGATCTGAACCATGGAAAGCTGCTTTCCATCCCGCATGACATAGTGACTCTCCAGGTACGCCTGCCTTCTGTGGAAACCGTCCATGCCGATTCCCTGCAGGGGGATGATGCCTTCCCGGTTTTCAGAGAGCTTCTGAAGGAAAGTCAGAAGGGTGGTCTTCCCGCTGCCCGGCGGTGCCGCCAGCAGCACAAGGATTCTCCTCCCCTTCTTTTCCCTGAGGTCTGTCAGGTGTTTGAGCAGAGGAAGAAAGATTTCCCGGACAGCCCGCTCACTGAAGATGGCCGAAACAGGAATTCCGTTAATGATTTCCTTCACTTCAATCATGTTTTTCCACCTTTGCCTTTCCTGTCCCTTCCTGAGGCGGAACACATCGTCTGACTGCTGTTCATATCTTATTTTACGCTTTTTCACTTCTGGCCGTACAGATACAATTCTCCCCTTCTGCCCTGTTTCCTTTTCCCCGCTTTATCTTTTCTGCCTCTGGCCGCATCCCCCGAAAGACACAAAAAGGCTGCCCCGGACATCCTGCTTTTCAGCATGCCGGGGCAGTCCTTTGTCTTAATAAATCAGACCGGGACAGATCAGCGTGTGCCGCTGAAGGTGTTGCTCAGGTCAGCAACCACCGCCTGTTCCGGGCGGGTTTCCTTGTGCCTGGAAACCTTTATGCGCTTGCTGAGTTCTTCATAGAACAGGTCTTCATCGATAGGCAGTGTGACTTCCCTGTTCAGGAAGGCGGACAGGTGCATGGCATTGCTGAGCATCAGGCCGCGTATGCCTTCCCTGCCGTCTGCGGTAAGGGGCTCGCCCCGCAGGATTGCCCCGCCCCAGGCGTTCACCACACCGGTATGCTGGGGATTCAGGCCGTCCGTTTCCACAATGGTTTTCTTACTGGGCATGCTGGCAAAGGGTTCCTTGTTGGTGGCGCTCCATTCGGGCTCACTGACACTGAATTCTTCCAGGAAGAGCTGGTCGTTTTCCACCAGAAGCTTGGCCCTGTCCATCTGGATCTCAAAACGGTTGGAACCATGGGCATCCCCTGTGGTGGTGACAAACACACCTGTGGCACCGTTTTCATACTCCACATAGGTGGTCACATCGTCTTCCACCTCAATGTCATGCCACAGTCCAAATTTCATATGGGTATCCACCTTCACCGGCAACCCGCAGATCCACTGCCACAGGTCCAGCTGGTGGGGGCACTGGTTCAGCAGCACGCCGCCGCCCTCCCCGGCCCAGGTGGCGCGCCAGGCGCCGGAATCATAATACACCTGGGGACGGTACCAGTCCGTGATGATCCAGTTGGTACGGCGGATGCGCCCGTAGTTCCCGGACTGTACAAGTTCCCGCATCTTACGGTATACGCAGTTGGTGCGCTGGTTGAACATGAGACCGAACACCACTTCCGGATGCCGGTCCGCCATTTCGTTCATCTCCCGCACCTGTCTGGTATACACCCCGGCAGGCTTTTCCACCATGACATGGATGGAACGCTTCATGCATTCCATCGCCAGCGGAGGATGCGCATAGTGGGGCGTGGACACAATGCAGGCATCAATCAGGCCGCTGTCCAGCATGCTTTCCGCGGTATCAAAGAACTTTACGTTTTCCCCAAGACGCTTTTCTGCCCATTCCTTCCGGGCCGGATTGATATCCGCCACGGCCGTCAGGACAAAATCCGGGCATTCCCCGTCCACCACACGGCATGCATGTCCGCTGCCCATGTTGCCGATGCCGATGATACCCAGACGGATCTTTTTATCCATAGTCTGTCTCCTCCTCACAGTAATTTCTTAAGCGCTTCGCAGGCTGCGTCAAAGGCAGCATCGCTGCTAGGATAACTATATTCGCCTGCGCGGGTCTTGTTTCCTTCCTTCTCAAGGTCTTTCAGTCCGTCAAAAACGGAAAGATGAGGCTCCACGGTAACACTGCTTCCACCCCTTAAAATGAAATCCTTCAGGATCCTCTTAACATGCCCGGTACCGCATCCCGCGGGAACCACCTGGCCCTCCGCCGTGGCGTCCTTGATATGCAG
>CAMOVR010000158.1 GCA_946627565.1 uncultured Clostridia bacterium | reverse complement strand
ACCCGGGGCTCCTTGCAGGGGCAGCCCCAGTGGCGCACATTGTGCCGGGAGCCCACGCCCTTATATGGCCCTTCGTGATAGCTGTCCACCTCGGAGGCGTGTCTTGACATGTTTTCCGCCATGGTGAACACATCTTCCCTGCCGGTGCGGAGGAAATACAGCCAGAGCCAGTTGGTGGGCACCAGTTCAGTGTTCTGCCAGGCATACCCGCCCACATCGTATTTCCAGGTGTGGCGCAGGGCATCGTAGGCGTGCCGTACGTCGCCATAGTCAAACAGGCCGTACCAGCCCCGCTCCTCCTGCTGCCTGAGGTAAAACGCCACGGCGCTTTCCATGGCTTTTTCCAGCTTCCGGGCAACCGGGTGGTCAGCTCCCGGCAGGGACCAGTCCCCGAAGGCGTGAAGCGCATGGTAGGTTTCCGGGGAGGCGGTATAGACCGGCGGCTTTTGCACCCGCTTTGCAAACTGCTTAAGACTGTCCTCATCCGGCATCTGATCCGTCAGGCAGATCAGGGCCTCGCTGGTGACGCTGATCCCCTCTGCGCTGGCGCCGAAATAATCAAAGCCCTCGTAGTTGGACAGATAGCTTCTGTCATCGTAATGCCGGAAATCCATGGCTTCCGCTTCCGGTGACCAGAACCAGGCGGTGAGCTCCGCCATATGGTCCCCTGCCCCTTCCGCCTGCAGGGCGGAGGGGTAGCGCTGCCAGAAATTCCGAATGCCCATAAGGACACCGCCGTGCTCCCCTGTGACGGCCATGACACCGTCTCCCCGGGTGCCGTGACACGCAGGCACCCAGCAGTGGGAGGGACGGGTGCGCTTTCTGATCTCACAGGAGCGGTCCGAAAGCTGGCTCATGGTAAAACCGTTCCAGACAGGCAACGCTTTGCTGACTTCCTGAAGCAGCTTCCCGGCATCTCCTTCCCGGTACACGCTTTTCCCTTCCAGCTGTTCCCGGATCATGTCATCCCCGGTCCGGGGAATCCTGGACTGAAGGAGAATGACAGGTTCATGGAAGCGGAGACCGTCCATCTGCATCTGCACGTGATGGTTGTAGTTTTCCCCGTCCAGAGGAGCCCATACCCTGAGACCCATGCCCTTCATCCGGTCCCTGTCTTCCTCGCCGTGAAAGATAAAGGTGTAGGTCACAGGGATCATCTCAGAATCCCCCAGGGTCAGGCGAATCTCAAAGCGCATGACATCTTCGTCTGCACACAAAATACCCCGGAAAACCAGTTTCAGGGCTACGGGCCCCGTCTCCTCGATTTTGATTTCATCCACCCTGGGCCTGCCTTTGATGACCCGGATGCTGGCGGCTTCATCGTCTCCGTCACGCCGCTCCAGCAGGAAAACCGGACGCAGGGCGGAGATCCGGGGTACGCCATGGAAGCAGACATCCTTAAGCAGCGTATCAGATCCCGCACCCGGGACAAAGGCAGAGAGCCTGCCTGCGCGTACGGAAATGCCCTCCGGGGTCTGAACTGTCTCAATCGTTTCAGGTTCTGCCGCGTTCTGGCACCCTGGCAGAACCGTCACTTCCCCGCCGGTCTTCCCGCTGTCCACGGTATGCCGGACCCATTTGACGGACCCGTCCGGCCAGATGGCCGCCGGAGCTGACTGAAGAGGGATTTCCCTTTCACCGGACACGGCCCTGAAACAGCATTCCCTGATTTCGCCCCGGGGCCAGAAACTGCCGAAGGAAACCGGGCCGCCTGTTTCACGCCCCTTCAGCAGATGCAGGGGAAATGTCATACATATGTCACCTCTCAGATGTTGTTGGTGGTGTAATACAACCTGGAATCGTTCATATGGTCCAGCATGATCTCCGCCTTGCGCCGAAGCTGCTCGGGCAGCTGGTCCGAAAGTAAGAAGATATCTTCTTTATTCTTGTCTGTGCACAGGAGGAGCTCATGGATGTCTTCTCCCAGCAGGTCTGTGAGCTCATAACAGTTGTCGATTTCCGCCCTGCAGATATCCTGGAACTCCGCCGCCCGTGCATCGCTTGATGTGGGCCATCTGAGACTCCTGAGGGTATTGGGATCCACCGTAAGGTCCGTCCGGTCTTTCAACTCCTGGAAGCGGATGGCGTTCTGGGCATTTGCATAGAAACAGTCAAGCACTTTCAGCCTGCGGACCGTCATGTCAGCTTCCGGTGTCCCGAGTTTCCCATACGTTGCCACCGCATTTTTCAGGGCGTTTCTGGCCATCTGCAGGCTCTGCACGGCCAGGAAAGAAGCGGTAAAGCCCCGGATCACCTCAATGCCCTGGAGATTCATAAGGTCTTCGGCTTCCTCTTCGCTCTGGGCCTGGAAAAGGAAGGGCCTCCAGTATGCCTTCTCCTCATCCATCAGGGTCTTCGGATCCAGCACAAAGGGCCGGTTGATCCATCTCTGGTGCAGACACCCCTGGATCACCAGATTGACGCCTGTGTGGGCGGCATGTTTTCCGCTCTCGTGCATGAAATGGCATGCGTCCACAAACAGGGGCGCTTTATCCCCGAACATGGCTTTGCCGGTCTCCTCCAGGATCCGGTAGCAGTCCGCCATGCTATTGAGGCTTCTATTTTGAGCTTCTTTCCAGATCCGGATGCCCTCGTCCATGTCGGAGCGGGGAATCTCCACGATTTTGACGCTGGCAGGTGACGCCTTCAGGTTTTTCAGGTTTTCAAGCAGGGTCAGAGGCGCGGGCACAAAACGCACACTCTGCCGGCCGAAAGCCAGGTTGTAGGTGTTCATAAACACCATATGACCTTCCCGGTCACGCTTGTTGAGAATCTGGTTTTCACCCAGCAGGTGCCAGCTCATGCCGATGAGGGTTTCCGGCGCTTTCAGTGCGATATCCGTTTCCAGGGAAACCACCATGCCCGGCATCTGCACGGCATCCAGGAAGCCCTTGACACGCTCTCCGATGTTCCTTCCCCTGCCTTTTAAAGCTCCGTTGGGACCGGTATACAGTCCCGTGCTCCAGTCAATGCCGCCCCCGCAGTCATTGGTGCGGAAATGCAGCACATCGATGCCCATTTCATCCCTGAGCACGGAGGCTGCATGGCGGTACATGGAAAGGACCTCCGGGTTATCCAGATTCGGGCTGAAGAAGGGATGGGTGGAGCGTCTGGGATGGTCACATCTGGCTCCCCGCCAGGCGGGGTGGGCACGGAATACCGCTTCCGGAAGCCAGAATGGCTCATTGGAAATCACGGCCGGGAGCATGTGATGGGCTTTGACAATTTCCGCTTTTTTCAGAACATAGTCATGGCAGCTGCGGATGTCTTCCAGATGGGCGGGTGAGAAAAAACCTTTCAGTTCCTCAGGGCATACCAGCTTAAAGAGGGGGCACTGTCCCATGCTCCAGTTCACATAGGGGTTCCCCGGATCCTCGTCCATCATCCAGCGGCTTCTGGGAACGTCACTGACGATGACATGGGTAAACCCCGTGTTTTCAAGTTTAGCGCAAACCTCTTCAAAATCCTGCATCGACGCGCTGACAAAGTGAGCGATGGTGCAGGTTCGTACATGATTCATGCTTTTTTCCTCTCTTTTTTCGTAACAGTAATGATCGTCAAAAACGGCTGAATGAGACTGACGAAAAGGGACAGATTGCCGCCCGGATGACATGTTCTCACCGTTCACCAGAACGACATTCATAACTTCCACATAGGTCTTCTGCCAGACGTCTTCTGTTTCGCAGGGTTTGTTGTTCAGGTATTCATCCATTGCAGTGCATTTCTCAAACCCCATAACCTTCATCGAGCCTTCTTCATCCGTCAGGCCGCCGATCTGTTTGTCGAGGGCTTTCATTCTTTCCAGGTGCCGGGGACAGACTTCTATCCGCTTATCCGGTATGCCGGGACCATTTCAGGCTTTGACGAATAACTGCATTGTGTACCTTCATATCTTCTCCGTCAAGTCATGGAGTTTCTTTTCGTGCGGTCTTTCTTCATGTATTCAGTCAGCCGATGCTGCAGCCAGGCATCGTCGCGGCCTGCCCGGATGGAAAGCGCAATAGAGTTTTTCATCTCTTCTGCTCCTTAACCTCCACTTGGCAATCTGGGCATCTATTCGGATCATGCCTGACGATTGATGGGAAGGTGAATGTCTGCCCATACGGGCGGCAATGGTGTTTGACCATCTTGGCCTGCATGCCGGGCAGTCATTCGGGATATGCTGCCATGATGGAGCACAGGAAATGGGCTTGCCACAGGAGTTGGTTCAGAGAAAAGTATCTTCAGCCACTTAAGCAAGTGTGTATCTTCTCCATAAACAAAAGAAGGCCCTCCGCACCGCCAAAACCTTGCCGGTATGGTGAGTGGAGGACGTTCTTCTTGCGGAACTCTTATGCATGCACAGGCAAAAAACAATCCAAGCAAGAATATAAGAGGCAATAATGTCCGCCGTTTGATAGGCTGTGTTCGATTTATTGTGCTGCTGCCCTACGCAAGTCCCTCATCTTTGCCGCTTTTCTGAATGACTCAGCCATTGCCAGTGTCAGTTCAGGGCAGTCATCCTCATATGCGATTGGATGCTTCTCTGCCTCCTCCAGCATATTAATCTGTTCCTCTGTGAGCCGCATTTCCGGGGTGAGTGTTCTGATCACCATCGTCGAGGGATTGTATTCCTCTACCATAGCCAAACGACCTTCAGAATTGACTTTGTAAGTTGCATTCCTGTTCATTTGTTTCATTATTCTCACCATCCTTTCATTCGCCCAGATAGAGCATTTCTTCAAACTTGGTTGCGCGTCTGGCGGAGATCAGTCGCACCAATTCCCGACCCATAATGATTCTATCCGTGTAAACCACGAACAGAAGGCCATGAACCATTCCCAAATTTCCCCCATTTTTGAAACATGCTCCAAAACCTTGCCGGTATGGGGATTGGAGGGAACTGGAGATTACCATCCTTTACTTGACAGCCACTGGCCTTGACGGTCGAAATCTTGTTAAGGCCGATAGCTGCTCCATCGGAATGAGCGGGCAATCCGTTGTTATAACAACCGGCATTTTCTTTGCACGCTGCACCATTTTTTTCTGAGCTTCTGTTGGTTTCATCTCCGCTGTAAGCGTAAATGCTTCCGTTTCTTTAGGAAGGTACTCATCTTCACTGCTGGGGATTGGCCCTGTGTAATCTTCCCAGAGGATCAATTTGTTGCGCTTACTATATACATAAGCTCTGCCTTCTTTGAAAATAGGGTTCTCAACCGTGCCCGGATCACCAGGTTTTCTGTCTGCTGCACGAACTTGTCGTTCGCCGATTGCATCGAGGAGTCGCGCCGGAACGAAAGTCCTGCCATCAATTTCTGTCGAGTACTCAGCCATCAGTTCTTCATCAGTCTTCCCATCAATCGAAAACAATTCTTTCATTGCGCGTTCTCCTTTCCTGTCATCTTCCTTCATGTCTTGCCCGATGCCGCTTATACGCATCAATTTCTTTTTTCACAGCTGCTCGAGCAGAAATGATTCTGTAGTACTCATCATTCTTCATCAATCTGGTGGTAAAAACAACAAAAAGTACATTGTCGATTTCAACCATCAGTGCACGAGGCACTCCTTCAAATCCGGGAATATCGAGCGTGTCCGCTTCATCGACTGGTGTACCGATTCTACGTTCACGAGCTTCTGATTCAGAATGCTTATTGTCTGGTCTTCCAACGCATACGGATCGTTAAACACGAGCACAGCTGTTTTGAAGTCTATCCCGTGATCGCGTAAATTCTTTTCGTTCTTGGCCTTATCCCACACAAAGTTGTAGTCTCCAGTGTAGAAAAATTCGTCTTCATGAACCGTTCCCTCTGGAAAGTACGCTTCGTAATCTTCTTCCTTCCTGAAATCACACATCCATAACCGCCTCCTTTTTGCAGGCATCAAAGACGGGGTCGGATTCTTCATCCACCTTAAGTAAAATGCTAAGCCAAAACCCCTGAAAAGTCAACAAATAGGAAGCGAACTTCACAAGACCAAAGAGTTCTCTCAGAATATATGCATTTCACAATCCGTGCCGTCTGCCCTTGTCCCAGCAGCTTGCCCGGCAATCTGTGATTACAGCGCTCATATACGCATTCAGGATGCCAATGCGGTCCATAGCTGCATCGTCACGCTGCCTGTCCACTCTGATACAGGTGAGCATTATATTGCATGCAAATGGAGAATGGTTCCATATCGGATCAGGACAGGAGACGCATGAACCTTTCTCATGGAAAATGCCAGGTTGTTATATGGCATTCTCGCAGCTTTACAATGATGATTTCATGTTGGACTTTACGCTTGCCTTTCTTCCTCGATCCGGCGGATTCTCAGGCGGTTAAGACAGCTTTTATCCCTGATTGTGCCTGCGCAGTACCCAAGCAGCAGGGCATCTTCCGTTTCGCATATGGCTGTATAGCAGTATCCAGCCTGGGGGTCATTTTCGATGATATCCGGCTCTGACCAGCTTTTCCCGTCATCTTTTGATACGGCACACACAAGGGGCGTACGGCCGCCGGTGGCGCTGCGCCATAAGTCCCCGGATATATTGTTGGTGGGCACCGGGTTCCAGATCGCCAGCCAGCCTTTCCGGGTGGGTTTTACGGACATGGGAGACATGGGCGATGTGAAGCGGGACGGAAGAGGCTCTGTCCAATTCTGTCCGCTGTCTGTTGACCGGAAGGCATACTGTCTTCCAAGGTCCGTCCTGGCCCAGCCATACAGTGTTCCGTCCCTGCCCTCTATAACCCCGGGTTCCTGCAGGCCGGAATAGCAGCAGGGTACATTCAGGGTCAGGATGCTGCTCTCCTTAAATGTTTTTCCCAGGTCGTCCGAATAGAAGAACACTGTCTGAGCAGGGGCGAAATACAGACCGCCGTCCTCACGGATCTTATTGCAGTGCTCTGCTGCAGGGATCATGATCCTGCCTGAGGAAAGCTGAATGACCCGGTCATTGTTGACCACAAAATAGCGATTCTCCGGTGTGCAGAGGCTGGGCTTATCCCAGGTACGGCCTCCGTCCCGGGATTTCTGCATCACCATGGGCATTTCCAGCCAGCTTTTGCGGACAAGATAGAAGAGCAGAAGTTCTTTTTTGACCTTAAGCAGAGATACACTCATGATGTTCATGGCGCCGAAATCAGCTGCACGGGCAGGCTTCCCTTCCATTTTCCAGGATCTACCGCCGTCCAGGGAGCGGATGGCCCGCAGGTCCGCATCCGTATGATCCATGGCAGATGCTCCGTTGAAGGCTGAGTACACAAAAAGGATTTCACCGTTTCCAAGATCGGCAAACGCACCTTCGCTGTTGCGGGGATTTTCCGGCCCCGGCGTAAGATCCAGAATATATTCCATCCATGCTGCCTCCTTATGTTTTATCTCCTTAAGGTTATCTTGCAGGTATCGCTTCAAATTGTCAAGACAGGATTTGCCCCCTGGCCGCGTGCATGATATACTGGCGCAAAAGAGAGATTCTATTTGCAGCGCAATTCCCGTTATTTCCAGGCAGCATACTGAAAGGAGATCCCCATGATCCGTTATCTTGTCATAGGCTCCGGGTACCGTTCGCTGTACTTTGGACGTATCGCAGCCACCTATCCCGGCCTTTTCAGGGCCATGTACCTGTGCCGCTCGGAAGAGAAGGCTGAAATGGTACGATCTTCCACCGGGGCGGAGGCAACCACTGATGTAAACATTGCCATTCATTTCCAGCCGGACTTTGTGGTGGATGCTGTGGACCGGGCTCATGTGGCGGATGTGGCCATGGAATGGGCACAGCGGGGCTTTCCCGTCATGACAGAGACACCTGTGGGCGATACCAGGGAAAAGCTGGATGCGCTCTGGAAACTCCAACAGGCGGGGGCAAAGATCACATGCCTTGAACAGTATCACCGCTATCCCATCCTGTCTGCCGGTATTTCCGCCGTCCGGCAGGGTGTTATCGGAAATCCTGTTTCCCTGTATATCTCCCTGGCTCATGACTACCACGGAGCCAGCCTGATCAGGCGCATCCTTGGCACATACGGGGAAGCATACACCATGAGGGGCACAGCCACCCGGACATCTGCCGCCGCCACTGACTCCCGCTACGGGGCCATATGGGACGGAAGCAGTACTGAAGAGGAACGGACAGAACTGCATATATCCTTTGCATCCGGAAAAGAAGCCATCTATGACTTCTCCCCTCTCCAGTACCGGACCTTCATCCGTTCCCGGCACCTGACAGTCAGGGGTGAAAAGGGAGAATGGAGCGATGCCCAGATCCTGTGTGCCGAAAAGGACGGAGAGATACGCCGCATCCCCCTGGTGCCGGATATTCCCGAAGCATACCGGTGCCTGGATACCCAGAACCTCCGGGACATGCGCCGCGTCTGGCGCAGCGAGCTTGCCATGGACACCATGCAGGATGAGTTTGCCGTTGCACGCATGCTGCTGGACATGAAAAACTGGACCGAAGGCGGATCGTCTCCCTACCCCCTGCAGGAAGCGCTGGACGACGCGGTATTCTGGCTGGCGGGCATGGAAGCCGTCGCCCATCCCTGGCAGGAAATCCGGGTGCCTGAGCAGCCATGGCACAGGGAACCCGTCTGATCTTTTTCCCTTTCTGCAGAGCTGTTTCAGGCATTCTGTCCGCCACTTTTCTTCCCTGCCTGTACCGTCTTCCATCCTCCGCAGTCTGCAGGGAGTGGAGCTGAGGACCATGCAGACCGGCTCTGACCAATCTTCAGGAGAAATATTCTGTAAAGCCGCGTAAAATTCTTCGTTTTTCTGTATTTTCGCTGCTGTGTCATCCTTGCACGGCATCCATCTGCACCAACACCAATACGGAAAGGCTACATGGCGTTAAGGGATATCTGGTGGCTGCCCTGCTGAATGCCGGCGGTATCATGCTCTGGCTGATCCGTCAGTATGTTACCGTAGCAAGAAAACGGATATTTTGGATATTCCGGGGGTTTCCTCGACTTTCTA
>CAMOVR010000157.1 GCA_946627565.1 uncultured Clostridia bacterium | reverse complement strand
CCTTTCCTTCAGCCTTTGCCTTTGCCCTGGCCTCCGCCTTGGCTTTGGCCCTGGCCTGGGCCATTTCCTTGGCTCTGGCTTTGGACTCGGGGGCATCGTTTGGGCCGGGATTGCACACCGGGCAGGGGGAGGAACCGTCAGAGAGGGCCTTCTCAAAGCGGCTTATGGCCTCTATATGGTATCCTCTGGTTTTTCTCAGTTCCGGACAGTCCCAGTAATGGACAAGCTTGTTTGTGCAGTCCCGGGCATAGAGCGAGTTGGGGAAGAGTGTGCGGATTCTCTCAAGCTTGGAAAGGCGGCCCGGTTCCCAGATGTCTTCTATGCACTTGCAGGGGCTGAGCTGGGTTTTTTTAAAGTCCGTCAGGTGGTCATACCCTTCCACAAACATGCCCTGCTTCAGTTCGGGACAGTCCGCCTTATGCACAAGCCCTGTCACGGGGTCATGGTAAAACTTGGCATTGTAGTGGGGTGTGAGACGGTGATAGTGGTCAAGAATGCAGCGGTGCTGGACCTCCTCGGGGGTCATGTCCTCCCTGAGAACATGGGCCTGATCGACTTTCAGATTGACGATCAGGGTGCGGAGCGCTTCCAGGTCATTGGGGCTGTAATGCTCCTGTTCCGGCACGCTCCAGTTCCTGGCGCGGCACAGATCATAGGGGCTGCCCAGGGTGCTGTCATCCGGACCCAGATACCCGTAGAGATTTTCCCGCATGTTGTATACCTGATGTCCGAAGCGTTTCATTTCCAGGGCGTACTTCATGGCTTTTTTGAAGATCGTGATGGTTCTTCCGGCCCAGATGTAAAGCTGGTCATCATTCTTAAGCCAGGCCTGGAAGGCAGCGAAAACCTCCTTGCCGGGCGGTGCATTCAGATAGACTTCCGGATCCAGTCCCCCGAATGCCATATTGCTGAAATCGACAGGTTCCTTGTTGTTGGGTTTAAACTGCATATAGAATCTGTCCACGATATTCCAGTCATGGTCCATGCGCCATGCTGCCAGCTGGGTTCCGTATTTTTCAATGCAGGGCTTTTCAACCCACTCATAATCCACCAGAACAAACATGATAACACCCCTCCTTGTTTGCAAAAAGAGTACGATCAGCAGACGTTTTAAATGTCAGAAAAAAGGACATTCCGGGGAAGTCCTGTATCATGCCGTCTGCCCCCTTTCCGGGGCCCGTAAACATTGTATGTCAATGGGAAAACGATGTCAATCTGCCTTGTTTTAGCAGTGTGAATCCAGTATAATCAAAAAGAATCCAGAGGATAAGCATGGCGGTTCGTCATCATAACATGAAAAGGAGCGGGAAACATGGCGTGGGGATACGGCATCAGAACAGAACATGGAAACACGCTTGCAAAGTCTCCTGATTTTAACGAAGACAGGGTTGTGCGCCGGGTGGATCTGTCCGGCGGCATGACGCTGGAGATTTCCGGGGACAGCGATCCATCCCTGCTTCAGGGACTTCTTGATGAGGAGCGCGCGGCTAATCAGGCCAAGGAACGCTTTCTCAGCAGCATGTCCCATGACATCCGCACGCCCATGAATGCCATTGTGGGCATGACGGCTCTGGCAAAAAACCATCTGGATGAAAAGAGCAGGGTGCTGGATGCGCTGGACAAGATCGAAACCGCCAGCATGCATCTGCTGAACCTGATCAACGATGTCCTGGACATGTCCAGGATCAATTCAGGGCGGATGCAGCTGCAGACGGAGGCTTTTGAGCTGTCGGAACTGCTGCACGACATCATGATCATGGTCAGTCCCCAGGTGGAAAAGAAAGGGCATACCCTGCGCCTTGAGACCGGGGAGATCGCCCATGAGCGGCTGTGCGGGGACGCCCTGAGGCTCAGGCAGGTTTTTGTCAACATCATCAGCAACGCGGTCAAATATACTGCTGACGGTGGCAACATCGGGATTTCCGTGTCGGTGCACGACCTTGGGGAGCAGAGGGCGGAGCTTGCGTTTGTCTGTACGGACAACGGGTTTGGCATGACGGAGGAGTTCCTCAGAAAGATCTATGAGCCCTTTGAGCGCCTGCATACGTCCCAGACCGCCCAGATTGAGGGAACGGGCCTTGGCATGAGCATTGTCCGGCGGATTGTGGAGAGCATGGAGGGCACCATTTCCATTGAAAGCGAAGTGGGAAAGGGAACCCGGGTGGAAATCCGCCTGCCCATGGGCTGCGAGGACAGGGAGACAGAGCACGGAAAGATATCCGGCAGGCGTTTCCTCATCCTGGAGGCAGATACGGATATACAGGAAAAGTATGCACAGTATCTGTCCGGCGCGGGCATTGCCTTTACCCTGGCATCCTCCTTCCAGGAGAGCCTTTCCATGCTGACGGAGGCCGGCTTCCGGGAGGAACCATATGACTGCATCGTCATCGGCAGCCGTGTCATTGACAGCACCGGACCCCTGGACCTGGCGGCATATTTCCATAAGGCGCATCCGGAACTGGTTCTGGTACTGGCCAGCCATGACAGCTGGGAAAAGCTGGAATACCAGGCGGGCCAGGTGGGAATCCGGGTCTTCCTGCCCCTGCCCTTTTTCCGGGCATCCCTGATCCGTGCCCTGACGGAGGCCATGTCAGACAGCGGACATACATCGGGCGGGGACCAGTACCCGGACATGCAGGGCCGCCATATCCTGCTGGTGGAGGATAACGCCATCAACAGCGAGATCACCCGGGAGATCCTTTCCGTGACCGGCGCGCAGGTGGATACGGCGGAAAACGGCAGGGAAGCGGTGGACGCCTATCTGGGGCATGAAGAGGGATATTATACAGTCATCCTCATGGATGTGCAGATGCCGGTTATGGATGGCTATGAAGCCACCGCTCAGATCCGGTCAAGTGGGCGCGGGGACGCGGAAACTGTCCCTGTCTATGCTATGACCGCCAATACCTTTGCCGAGGATATCCGCAGGGCAAAGGACAGCGGGATGAACGGCCATCTGGCCAAGCCGGTGGAGATCGGCAGTCTCATGCAGGTGCTCAGGAGTCTGATCTGACAGGAGGGATAAAAGGTGCAGGCGTATCAGGAAACCTATGTGGCCAACTGCCGTGAAATCCAGGAACTCCTTGCACCCATGCAGGACCTTCCTGAATCGTTTGAGGACTTTGTGCAGGCACGACAGGGGAGAACCGGAAGAGTCAGGCAGCTGAGGGAGGAAAACTCCCTGCTGCTTAAAAAGCATCTGGTTCCGGCTCTGGACGGGCTTATGGGTGCCGGGGAGGAGGAACTCAGGGACCTGACGGACTTCGCCGGTCAGCTTCTGGACTGGAAATGGAACCTGGACGTGGGGCTGGCCCTGACCATCCACGGGGCCATGCTGCGCAGGTGCCGCCTCCTGAAGGACCGCAACGGCATGATCCGGGAGATGTACCAGTACGGCATGAGCATGTATTACCACAACCGCATGGTGGACAAGGTGGAATGCAGGCTGCGGGAAAGCCGGCACATGCTCAATGAGATGCTTTTTACGGAGGCGGGGACATACTTCCGCTATTTTGAGGAGATAGATGACGAGGAGACCCGGGGGTACATCATCCGGAGCCTTGCCAACATCGCCATTGCATCCCGGAACCGCAAACGGAAGATCGCCGCCTCTGCCCGGGTGCTTAAGATCGTCCAGGACCCTTATTACAGGGCACTGGCGCCAAACCTGCCCTGGGAGAGGTTCCTGCGGGGTACGCATCAGCAGATGAGTGCGAACCGCACGGAACTGTCAAGAGCGAACCTGACCACCCAGGAGCTGGCACTGGTCCTGGAATCCTGCACTGAAGTATTCCGGCCGGAGGAACAGGCAGAAAACCCCAGTGTGCGGTGGCTCTGGCCCTATTATGACATGGCCTACAGCTGCGGCTTTGTAGGCATTGCCAAGACCATGAAACGGCTGGAAGGCCTGATCCGACAGACGGATCCGGAGGGCACGGACATGTCGGGCCTGTACGGCAATGTGCAGCTGCCCCTGTATTACGGGACCCTGATGCGCAAGCACCGGGAGCTGTGCGATGACGGACGGTATGTATCCTTTCTGGACTGGGCGTACCGCCGCATGCTCCACGCCATTGTCAATACCCCAAGGGAAGGCATGGATGACTATTACTTCTACATGCTGGCCAATGTCATTTCGGACTATGTGGAACTGCCGGGCAACCTGAGTTACCGGGAGGTGACGGAGGCCATCCTGGCCCATATGGAGGAGGGGCTGTATGTCAGTTCTCTTCGCTTTGGGGAGATGACAGCCCTTCTGTGCAGATATATGATGAAGCAGTCCGATGGATGCATGGATGAGGCTGCAGAGGCCCTGGGCCTGACGGAAAAAACGCCGGAGGAAAAGACGGAAGCCCTGTGTGATTTTGCCAGGCTCTGCGGACTGTACCATGACTTTGGCCTTGTGAAGATGCGCATGACCCGCACCATGCAGGCCAGGCGGCTTCTGGAGGAAGAGGATGCCATGTACTGCATGCATACCGTCTCCGGAAGCGATGACCTGCGCAGCCGGAAAAGCACGGCGGATCTGGCGGATGTGTGCCTTGGCCACCATGCGTATTACGCCGGCAGCGGAGGCTACCCTGAAACCTATGTGAGAAATACATCCCCCTTCAGGCAGATCACCGACGCGGCCCATGTGGTTTCTGACCTGATGGATGCCCCGGAGGAATCCCTGGCAGACCTGGCGGCGCGCATGATGGAACAGGCCGGGAGCCGGTATTCCCCCATGGCGGTGTCCTGCCTGATGGATCAGGATCTTTTAAGGGAACTGCAGGAGATCCGGGACGGGGACGGTACGCGTTTTGAAAGGCAGCTCTTTGAGCGCAAACGCAGGAACCTTATGTACTGAACGGCCCGTGGGCAGAAAACCTGTCCACGGGTTTTCCTGTACGCAAAAACGGTTTCAGAAAGGAAACCCTGAAAAATTTTTTCGGGCCCGGGAAGGAAGAGGAGACAGCCTGCGTTATATAGGCAGTACAGCGTGGCCGGAAGGGGCCGAATTTTTTGGCAGCCAGAGTGGACAACTGTACACCATGAGTAGACAACTGTCTACCAAGACGGATATGATACTGGGAGGTGAAACACATGGCAATTGCATGTACGGAAGCGGAATGGAAGATTCTGGAACTGCTCTGGGAGCGGGAACCCAGATCCATGCCGGAGATCACCAGAGCCCTTGAAAAAGACACAGGGTGGACGCGCCACACGGTGATCACACTGCTCAAGCGCATGCAGGAAAAGGGAACGGTGGCTGTGGACGAAAGCGGCCCGGTGAAAATGTACAGGGCCCTGGTGGGGGCACAGGCCGCCCGTCAGGACCAGACCAGGAAACTGCTGGACAGGGTGTTTGGCGGGAAGGCAACGCTGCTGGTGAACAGCCTTGTAGACACAGGTGACCTGACGGAGGAGGACGTGGAAGAGCTGATGCGGATGATCCGGAAGGGAAAGTGATCCGGGAGGCAATCCCATGAAAAGGGTGCTTCCCTGCAGGCTCTCACCACTTGACGGAAGAACAGAAAACAAAGGAGAATGCACATGCGTACCGCACTGGTTTACAATTTCCTCATAGAAGCAAACATCATGGCGGCCATTGCCATCATCCTGATGATTCCCATCCGCCGTTTTCTCAGGCGGCCCCTGGGAAACCAGGCTGTCTGCTTTGGCTGGCTTCTGGTGGCCATCCGCCTGCTGCTGCCCATTTCCCTGCCCAATCCCTGGATATGGACCATCTCCACGCCCATGCAGCCGGATCCGGCCATACGGCCCATGGCAGGTCAGATCCAGATCCGCTTCCGGGACCTGATTTCAGATCTGTCCTGGCAGGCGTCCAGCCGGTTCGGCGATACGGCGGTGACACGGCAGCTCAATGCGCTGAATGGGACCACGGACAACGGCGTCCTCTCAGGGCGCCTGATGATACTCTACGTGATTGGCGTTATGGTTGTCCTGCTCTGGTTTATTATCTCCAATGTACGTTTCCGCCTGCGCCTGAAGGCGGACAGGATCGAACCGGTCAGCGGGGAACTGCTGGAAGAATACCGGGAAATCTGCACAAGATACGGTGTCAGACCCGTTCCGGTTTATTTCACGGACCCGCTGCCGGCAGCCTGCCTGACGGGGGTCTTTCATCCATGCATTGCCCTGCCCCTGACGGCAAAACCGAAAGAAGCTGTACAGGTACTGACCCATGAGGTCTGTCACCTGAAGAACAGGGATCACATCTGGGCTCTGGTACGACTGTGCTGTGTGGCGCTGCACTGGTTCAATCCTCTTGTATGGGCAGCGGCTTACATGAGCCGCACGGACATGGAACTGGCCTGTGACGACCGGGTCACCGTCCGGATGGATGAGGAGGAACGCAGGGCGTATGCAGGTATTCTGGTGCTGGCTGCGTCCAGACGTACAAGTCCGGGACTGCTGACACTGGCCACCGGCATGACCATGACCGGGAAAACCCTGCGGACCAGGATTGCCTCCGTGATTTCCGGAAAGAAAACGGTCCGGCTTTTGTCTGCTGCCTTTGTGGTGCTGGCCACGGTGTGCCTGGCAGGAGCCTTCCTTACCACGGACCTGTATGACAGAAATCAGGCATATGCATTCACGGGAGGGCGGACGGACTTTATCCCCTCCGGCATGGATGAGGCGGTTTTCAGTCTTGATGCGGAGTACCTGCAGCATCTTGTGGAGGACGGGGAAGATCTGGATACTACCGTATCCGGGATCTTTGACAGCGGTTTTCTGAAGGCCGGTGAGGTGCAGGGACCTTTTACCGCCGCAAAGACAGACCTGAAAGTGACTGTATCTGACAGGGACGGCACACCTGTGCTCCAGTTTGATCCTGAGGGCCGGCTTATGTACCTGAACAATCCTTACACCCGGTGGGATGAGCACGGCTATATCTTTTCCGAATATGCCATCTGGGACGACACGGAAGCGGATGAACTCAACGGGTATCTTCAGGGATTTCTGAACAGTTTTGCCCCGGAGACAGGGCATATTCCGGAGTATTACAACATGGGCGAGCGGGAGTCAGGTATGAGCCGGTTTGTGGACTTTGCCTTCCGCTACTTGCGGGACACGGGAGAGGACGGCTTTGAAGAACGCGTGGGCATCATCACCCTGCAGCTGATCCCCCAGACCCGGATCGTCCACTTTGAGGATCAGGCCCTGACGCAGGAAGTACAGGAAGCCATAGGGAACGGGTGAGGAGGTGAGATGCATGATAAGGTGCTTAAAGGGTCTGCTGGCTGTACTGATGCTGCTGACATGTGCTTTGCCTTCTGCTGTGTCTGAAGCGGAGGACGGGCGTGTTCAGGCTTTCCTGAACATGCTGACGGAAGTCTACGGATTTACGCAGGAAGAAGCGGAAAACCTGGAAGTCACAGCTGAGGGGAGCGGCACTGACTGGCATGCCGGTGCCCGGGACCCGCTTGCCCCGGACATGGTCTACATCTGTGAATGCACGGAGAATCCGCATGACATGGAATACTTCATGGTATCCGGACACAGGTATGTGGTGAAAAGCCCGCTGTACGGCCTGCCCATGCGTATCCGGACAGGGGAAGGAAACGTCAGGGAAGGCCTGCGGCTTGCCCTGAAGAACGGGTGGTTTACATCCTGCAGCGGACCCAACAGGGCAGAACTGAGGGACTGGATCGAAAACCACTGCGGTCTTTCATACCTGAATCAGGCAGCGCTTGAAAAGGAAGACGTGGCCAGTATGGATGCGGTCCATCTCTTCTTTGAAGCGTGCTTTGGGGAACGCTGGGGCTGGAATCAGGCACTGAAAAGCTGGGAGAAGGCGGTTATGCTCTCCTGCGGTACCCCTGAGACGTATCCCTTCCTGCCGGAGATAGGCATAGAGGCGCAGGTAAACCGACTTGCTGGAAAAAGCACGGAAAGGGTCCTGATGTTTCAGAATGCCTGGCCGGATGAAGGTGCAGGCGGCCTTGAGAAAGTGGAAGAACTTAAGGACAAGCAGCCTGTCTGCGGTGCGGTCAAGCTGGGAAAGCTTTATTCAAGGGCACTTATCGTGGTGGAAGATCAGGGAAAACGGGTCCTGGTACGCTGCGGACGGAACAGAACGGAAGAAAACTGGGAAGTCTGTCCCTGCGGCTCAGCCTGCCTCATTCAGCAGGGCAGCATGGATATTGTCCCGCTGAGCATGGGTGACTTTGAGGTCCGCATGGCAGACGGTGACGGAAAACAGATCCATATTGTCCTGACGCTGTGGGGCGCCACAACAGATGGCTGCAATCTGCAGGAAGTGCGGATGCTGGATGAAGACGGGGAAAAAGTCCGGATCTTCAGGAGCAGTCTTTCTGCTTACGCCGGGGGAGCATTCCTGCCGGATGAAAGCGGACCCTGCCATATGCCCACTCTGGTGGAATATCTTGACCTTGACAGATTCCCGGAGGAACGGGCGGAGGGACAGGACACCGGCAGGTACCGCAGGACCATAGGTGAAGTCCATTTCCGCAGGGACCATTCTTCCCATTCCGCAGACCTTGGAACCCTGTCGGCAGGTGCCGTATTTGAAATACTGGGAACAGAACCCGGAACAGAGTCTGAATGGTACCAGGCGAAAATCGGGAACCTTACAGGCTGGGTTTCCGGGAACTACACCAGGGAGATGGATGCATCCGGTACAATGCCTGCAGCGGCAGGTGGGAAGTCCGTCACCATGTACGAAAATACAGGCATCTTCCCGGGCAGAATCGGGGAGATTGCTCCGGGTGAAATCGTCTGGGTGTTCCTCAGGCGGGGAGGATGGCTGTATGTCATGAAACCGGGTGAGGATACGCCGGAGCCTGAAAACATGGAAGGTACCTTTGGATGGGTACGGGAAAAAGATGTAAAGATAGCTGCGAGTCCTGCGGGACTTGTGTGGGTTGCCAGATAAAAGCAAAGGGAGAAGATACAGTCTTCTCCCTTTGCTTG
>CAMOVR010000156.1 GCA_946627565.1 uncultured Clostridia bacterium | reverse complement strand
GGGATAAGACACAGTCTGTCTGTAAGTTTCAGAAAAGCAGAAAACCTGGAAAAGAGTGACCGGAATGGATGAATTCAGAATTCAGCATGTGCTGACCCCTCTTAATGCTTGGTCGTATTCCTTTGGGTGTCTTCTGGGGTGGGGTGCATTCGTCATGCCTGCCACTGTGTTTCTGCCGCAGGGAGGCGTATGGGGGTCTCTCCTGGCATTCCTGATCGGCGGAGCATTCATAGCGGCTGTTGCCATGAATTACCAGTATCTTGCAAATCACTGCAACGGAAACGGCGGCCTGTTTTATCTGCTTCAGAACAATCTGAACCGGGAACATGCCTTTGCAGCATCCTGGGCCATCTGTTTTGCCCATCTGCTGATCATACCCCTGAACAGCAGGGCTTTTACGCGGATGATACGGGCCATTCTGCTTGAGTATGCACACATCGACTGGCACATCAGACTGTTTCAGACCAATGTGGATCTGCTGGATTTCCTCATCATTGCAGGCGTTCTGATTCTGTTTGCATGGATGAATTCCCGGGGAATCAGAATGGTGGCGCAGATCCAGACAGTCCTTGCCATTACACTGCTGCTGGGTATAACGCTGCTGTTCTTCATGGCACTGTTTTCCGGCGTCAACATCGCCGAGAAGATGACGCCTGCCGTATATCCCGGGAAAAACTTCCTGTCCTCCTTCATGGTGATTTTCATCATGGTGCCCTGGGCCTTTGTGGGATTTGACTCTGTTCCCGCCCTGTGCAAGGAAGCACAGTTCACCAAGAACAAGATAGGCCGGATTATGGTGGCGGCTGTCATCACGGGCTCCTTTGCCTACATGGCAAACGTTGTTATTACCCTTCTTGGTGTTCCGGACCTGTTTACCGACTGGACGGACTATACCCGGCAGACAGGCACCATGACGGGACTCAACAGCATCGCTGTGGTATACGCAGCCCGGAACCTGTATGGCAATACGGGACTTGTCATAGCACTGATCACATTGCTCAGCGCCATTCTGACCGGTATAAACGGCAGCATTGCCATGGTCAGCCGTCTTGTATTCAGAATGTCCAAGAGCAACTCCCTTTTCCCATCCCTCAGCAAAACAAATAAGAACGGTGTGCCTTACCGGGCAATAGGGTTCTGTGTCTGGGCTGCACTGTTCCTTGTCCTGATTTCAGGGACATTCAACACCATGGAAATGGTGGCATCCATATGCACAGCCTTCGGCTATGGATACTGCTCGGCGGCAACCCTGATCCGCGCCGTGCAGATGCAGAGCAAAAAGCATATTGTCACGGGTCTTCTCGGAACGCTGGCCTGCCTTGTATGGTTCATCCTGCTGATGATTCCCACCGGACTGACAGGTTATGTTCTCAACGAGAAGGTTTACGTTTCTCTTGCAGCATGGGTGTTCCTCGGTATATTCGGTTATGCCATAACCTGCAGAAAACCGGATACGATTCTTGATTGACGGGAGACGGAATTATGCATCGACGCGGTGATGATAACGCACTGAGACATCTGGATTTTACGATCATAGACATAATTGCCATGCAGCTCAGCTTTATTCTGCTGTACTGGATCACAGGGCATTATGGCTTGATCTACCTGGATCCCTATTATCGTATCCAGGCGGTGGTATTCTTCAGCGGACAGATGGCCCTGGGCCTGTTTTCAGATGTATACCATGGAGTTCTGACCAGGGATGCGCATGAAGAATTCAATATTATGCTCCGTTATTCTCTGGAAATATGGCTGCTGTGCGGTGTGTTCCTCTTTCTGGCTGAGGTTCCATCAAAGCTGAACGAGCTGCTGTACGCTACCCTGATCTATTTTGACATCGGATATTTCGCCAGGCAGATCAACAAGGCGATCCACGGCAAAATGGATCGGCAGCGCAGAAAGGTAATTGTGGTAACCACCAGCGACAGGATCCGCCGTGCACTGCTGAAGATTAACCGCAGCGGTTCCACCAAGGATCATGAACTTACCGGCGTTGTCCTGATGGATGATGTGGATCTGGACCAGTTCTCGGATATTGACCTTCCCTTCTTCAAGATCAATGACCCGAATCTGATAAGCAAACTGAACAGATTGTGGATCGACGATGTCCTGGTTCTGGCCACAGATGGGATGCCATATCCCAAGGATCTCATGGCTACGTTCCTGACCATGGGTCTTACGATTCATTACACGCTGGACTTCCTCAATGAGTTCCCCACAGTGGCAACGGATGTTCAGAGCCTTGGCGATTACAAGGTGATTACAAACTCTGCCCGCTTTATTACGGACAGGGACAGCATGATCAAGCGCGGTCTGGATATTCTTGGAGGCCTGGCAGGTACTGCCATGACAGGACTTCTCTTCCTGTTTGTGGCTCCGGCCATCTACATGAAGGACCCGGGTCCCATTTTCTTCAAGCAGAAGCGCGTGGGCCGCAACGGCAAAATCTTCTATATGTACAAGTTCCGCAGCATGTATCTGGACGCCGAGAAGCGGAAAGCTGAACTGATGGCCCAGAACAAGGTGGGAGGGGGCTTCATGTTCAAGATGGATGATGACCCCCGCATCATCGGAAGCGAGAAAAAGGGAAAGGATGGAAAGCCAAAGGGTATAGGCAATTTCATCCGCAATACCAGTATCGATGAGTTCCCCCAGTTCATCAATGTGCTGAAGGGTGAAATGAGTCTGGTGGGCACCCGTCCCCCCACGCTGGATGAATGGAAAAAGTATTCTCCCCATCACCGGGCAAGAATGTCTGTCAAGCCCGGCATCACCGGTATGTGGCAGGTAAGCGGAAGAAGCAAGATCACCGATTTTGAGCAGGTGGTGGAGCTTGACCGCAAGTACCTGGAAAACTGGTCTGTCATGCTGGATATACGTATTCTTCTGAGAACCGTACAGGTGGTTCTCAAGCACGAGGGAGCTTCGTGATCTGCACAGTGTCTGCGGTGTGCGCATATCCCTTCCGGGCAGGAATGGATATGCGCCTTTCCACGCCCGGTACAGGAGGATACTGATCTATGAAGAAACCAATCACTGTTGTACTTCTGGTTATATTGATAAGCATATTATGCTGTCCGTCATGTCTGGCTCAGTCTGTGGGAAATGAAGAACTGATTGGCACTTGGATACTTAAGGAAATCAAGGGGTTCACCAATGATCCGGATGCATTGGCCATGCGGGACATGCTGGACGGCGGCGCTGTGGTGGTATATACCTATGAAAAAAAAGGTGCCATGATCCAGTATATGTATGCAGATGACGTACTGAATCAGGTGGATGATTCCTATTATATGGATGAAACCGGTATCCATGTCAGAAGCGCAGACACCTCTGTTCCCTTTAAGATTGAAGACAATGAACTGACGCTCTTCCAGGAAAAAGGAGAAATAGTTTTTACCCGTGTGGATGACATTACAAGTCTGCCTTTTATCATAAACGCGGATGAAAGCACCCTGGAAGGAAACTGGAAACTGGTAAGTGCCGTGGGTGAGGGCGCCAATGTTATTCTGGAATCTCTTATGACCGGTGCAGTACATGCATACTACTTTCAGAACGGTATGCTCTTTCATTCCATTACGGAGAATGGAGAGGAAAACATCTACTATCGCGGTCAGTATAAGGTCCGGGCGAATACCCTGTATCTGGATGACGCCTATTTTGCTTATTTTTCCATACAGGACAGCAATCTGTATTTATACAATGATGATACCAGAATGATGCTGTCCAAAATGGAATGATTTGGTGCATTGTATACAAAAGCAGGCTGTTTTCAGCCTGTTTTTTTTGTGGTATCCTGCCCTGTTTCCGGTCCAATAAAAGTAGCGTGCTTTATGCTGCTATGGTATAATAGCTTGGAGCAGCGGCTTTTTAAGTTGTCTGTTGCTTTCATGTATTCTTTTTCTTTGGCACAGTGCTTTTGCATATATATAGAGCTGTCAGTGTTACAGCGGGTAAACAGGCTTTGTATGATTAGGAGACCTGGATGAGAAGACTTATTTATGCCTTAGTCATTTTCATCCTCATAGGCGGTATTATACTCACCGCCTATGCACCGGACGAAATATCGACTGTTTTTATTGTTCTTATGGAAGGTACCATCTTCCTGGGTGTGTTTTTCGGCATTGTTCCTATAATTCAGTTTTACAGGGCTTTTGAAAACGGTCTGGAAAACGTGGAACGTGCCCTGGATGTACAGACCAGTTCTACCTGGTCCGTAATTGAGCAGATTGATAAATTCTTCCATCAGCGGGTTTTGGACGAGCAGTTCCGGGAGTATCAGGAGAAGGTACAGTCACAGCGGGACTCAGGTCAGATCCTGGCAGATATAGATGAGTATATCAACGATGAGATTCTGGGACTGAAAAGCTGGCAGAATGTGATCCAGCAGATTCCGGGTACCCTCACCGGCATGGGTATTCTGGGTACCTTCATCGGCTTGATCATCGGTATTCAGGGTATCGGCTTTGTGAATGTTAACGCTGCTCTGACCAGTGTTCAGACACTGCTCAGTGGTATTCAGGTGGCATTCTATACCTCTATTGCCGGCGTTATTCTTTCCCTGACATTCAACGTTATCTACCGCATTTCCTGGAATATCATGATCCGCAACATGGGGCTGTTCATTGATGAATTCCACAAAAACGTCATCCCGCCGGTGGAAGAACAGATGCGCTACCGGGAGCGGAAGGAAATCAAGCAGATCATTGACCTGCTGGAGAGACTGCCCAAAAACGGTGTCTTTGGCGTGAACAATTCAAATCAGAATCTCCAGCCGTCAGGCTTTGACAATGAGAAGATCCTGATGCCGCAGATTCTGCAGGGCCTGAGAGACGGCGAATTCATTTTCTATCTGCAGCCCATCTATGACTTGAATAACCGCCAGGTGGTGAGTGCTGAAGCTCTGGTGAGATGGAATCACGGGAAGCTGGGCATGGTTTCACCATCTGTGTTCATCCCCATTCTGGAGAGCAATGGTTATATCACCAAACTGGACCAGTACGTCTGGGAAAGGGTATGTGCCACCGTGCGCAACTGGATCGACCGGGGAATACGGCCGGTTCCTATTACCATCAATGTTACCAAAACGGATATTCTGGCCATGGATATCGCGGAATTCTTTGGCAACATGCTCAAGAAATACCGTATTCCGCCGAGACACCTGGAGATAGACATCGCCATGAACGCCTACCAGCAGGCAAGTGAGTCTGCACTGGAAGCGGAAAGCAGGCTGAGAGAGAATGGCTTCCGTGTTGCGATGGACGGTTTCGATGGGGACTTCATCATGCTGGATGCCATTGGAAACGTCAAGGCGGATATTCTGAAACTGGACCTGCGGTACTTTGGTGAGAATACAAACATGAGTTCGATCAATTCCATTTTTGAGCAGGCCCGGAAGTTGCAGATGACACTGACCGTGGAAGGAATTGAAAGCATGGAGCAGCTCAATGCGCTGCGCAGATTTGGCTGCACAGAGGGTCAGGGCTTCTATCTTTCACGGCCTATCTCTGTAGAGGACTTTGAGAAGATGGCGAATGGGGAAAAGGCCAAATGAAGAAAAAAACCAGAAAAAACAGCGAAAATGAAATAGATTTCTGGCAATCATCGGCGGACATGTTCAGTGCTCTGCTGCTGGTGCTTATGCTTGTTATTCTGGTCCTGGGTCTTTATCTGGTGCATATCCCTGAATACAATCAGAAAGATCCGCATGCAGGCGACACATATGCTGAGGGCAGCAAGGAGCAGCCGGAAAATACTTATACGCCTCAGCCCACACTGTTCTTCTGGTTCATGCCGGAGGGCGGCGGGGATGGAATGGGAGGCGGCAGTGAAACCCCGCATCCTACCTATTTTGCCGGAGCCACCCTGTCTGCATCTCCGTCACCTACGGTTTCCCCTACACCTGACCTGGAAGGCGGCGGCGCCTCAGGCGGCGGAGGCGGGACCGGCGGGGGAGAAGGCTCCGGGGAAGGTCCTGGAGAAGACCCGGAAATGGGTATGAAATCCGCTGTTTACGTTATGCTGGTGGACGCTGAGACGGAGCGTACGATCAAGGAACCCAATGTTCAGTTTGAACTGTATGGCGGCAACCGTGCCCTGCAGGTTCTGAATGTGTACTATCCGGAGCGTCTGTCCTTCCGAATGTATGAAACCACGGAAAATGGTACTTTCTATCTGCCTGAAAAGCTGCCTCTGGGAACATATGAACTGCATGAGCTGACGGAACCTGAGGGCTATGACGCAGCGGAAAATGTGGAATTCCAGCTTGCGGAAACCTATGACTGGGCTGATCCCCTGGTGGTGGAGGTGCCCATTTATCCGTCCCGGAACATCATCAGAGTTCAGTTAAATGATGTTGAAACAGGACGGGGCGTTTCGGGAGGCACATTTGCCATCATAGCAGATGAGAACATTGTAACAGCAGACGGTACCCTGCGTTATCGTGCCGGGCAGCAGGTAGGCGAAATTGTCTGTGATGAAACCGGTTACGGTGAAAGCGAAGAGCTTTACCTGGGCAAGTATCATCTTGCGCAGACGGTCATTCCTGACTACTATGCAGCGCTTCCCCAGGAAATGGAACTGCCGGTTGAAGTAAGCAAAAGGGCGAACGCTTTACCGCCGGTGCAGGTGATCACAAGCCAGCGTACCAGAATTCATCTGGCTGTGAAGGATGAAACGAATACGGACAGGCCAATTTCCGGTGCTGTGTTCAGCGTAAGCATGGGCGGCAGGGGTGTACCGGAAGAAGTGATCACAAACAGCTCGGGAGAAATCACCCTGGATACACTGCAAAAAGGCGTCACCTATCAGATCACCCAGGTGCAGGCGCCGGGTGATTACAAGGTGAGCCGTCAGAGTCATACCGTCAGCGTGACTGCAGACGGCCGCATTGATGGAGAAGCAGTCAGGGAACTGGAGATATATAACCATGTGATCCGGGTTGCCATCGGTATCACGGATGAATTCAGTTCTGTACAGGTGCCTAATGTGAACCTTGCTCTGTACGATGGGGCAAGCAACACCCTCGTCCGTACCTGGACCAGTACCGGTGTTCCTCTGACCCTGACCACACTGAATGAAGGTCCCTATTATCTCTATATTGAGGATAGAACATCGAGCCGTTATGATTTTACGGTGCGTGACCAGGCTGAACTTCAGACGGTGAACCTGTATACCACCTATCTGCTGCACTATCTGATTTATGGCGGCATGGCGGTATTTGGACTGGGACTGCTGATTGCTGTATGGATCATCATACGGAGGTTCCTGAAGAAAAGGAAGCAGGCTCAGGATGAGAACTAGTACATACATAATACAGAAAGAGAAGGGAGGTAAGACGGTATGAGAAGCACGGGCATACAGCTGAGGGTAAGCGATCTGCTGTTTGCATTGCAGAAACGGTGGAAACTCATAATTATGCTCTCTGTCCTGGGAACAATCTTCGGACTTCTGCTTACGGGCATGACTTACATTCAGGAATCGAGCCAGTTCTTCCGGGTAAGGGGTTCCGTGGTGTTCCAGACCGTCACGTCCCGGGGTACCTTTCTGGGCAACAGTGCTGTTGCCAACGCCAATGATTATCGTATGGCCATCGAAATGCTGGATGGCGTCAAGTATGTGATGCGCAGCGACCGGCTGATCCATGAGGTCATTGAAGAGCTGGAAATGCTGGGAACCTCTGTTGCAGATGTCCGTAACAACCTTTCTGTAACGCAGACCAGCAATACCCCTATTCTGACCGTGACGCTGGAATGGAGCGATGCGGATACAGGCATTTCCATATGGAACGCGATATTTGAAAAGTCCAATGAGATGCTGCCCAAGATGCTGATGATCGGCAAACTTGAATTGATCAATGAGCCTGTCACTTCTGTGCTCAGCACCAATGGAGATTCAAGTTCCATGCCCCTGCTGCTGGCAGTACTGGGCTTTGGTGCCGGAGCGGGCTATGCTGTACTTGAACTGCTGATGCATCCCACCCTTACCAATGTGCGGGATATTGAAACCTCCTTCAATCTTGAGACCCTGGGCATGATCCCGGAGGACAAGGACTATTTCCGCAAGACGAATTCCATTCTGGTACAGGACGATTCGGTGTCCTCGGAAGTGATACAGAACTTTTCGGCCGCAGCTTATATTCTGCGTAACCGTCTCGGTACAAAGGAAAAGAACCAGTGCTTCTATGTCACTTCCGCCATCAATCGGGAAGGCCGTTCTGTGGTAGCCGCCAATCTGGCTATTCAGCTGTCAGATATGGAACACCATGTGCTGCTCATTGACTTTGATACCCACAATCCTTCACTGGGCGCACTGTTTATGAGTGAAGTGGATTACAACCATTCCCTCAATGCTTTGTATCGCGGCGAGATTAATGAAAATGAAGCCATCACGACACTGACGGGTTATCTGGATATTCTGCCCATGGTGCTGGAACACAAGAACCTGATTTCCATGGATGGTGTGATTGTAGAACTGATCAACAAACTCAAGGAAAAGTACGAGTATGTGATCATAGACGCACCGCCTGTGGGCAAGAAATCGGATACCCTGAGTCTGAACCAGGTGGCCAATACGGTGCTGTTTGTCATTGGATACGATCAGTCCACCATTCCAGAGATCCAGTCTTCCCTGGCAAAGCTGGATAAATCCGGTATCCGGGTACTGGGCTGCATCGTAAACCGTGTGCAGAGCTCACGCTTCTCCGCCGGACAGGATCAGATGCAGGCGAAGAAGAAAAAGAAGAGAGAGACACAGCTGAGAAAAGCGGTGAAACAGCAACGGTCTTTCCTGCTCTTCGGCAAGGGCGGCAAAGATGAGGAAAACAGCCAGAATGTGGAAGCAATGCTGGATGCATCCAGAAACGCAGAAAACGGAAAGGCCGGCAAACAGGCGAAGCTGAAGAAAGAAAATACCGAAAAGAAAGAAAAAGCCGAAAAGAAAGAAAAA
>CAMOVR010000155.1 GCA_946627565.1 uncultured Clostridia bacterium | reverse complement strand
TGTGCATCGGATTCACTGGACTATATTACATCACGGTGACATTCTGAGGCCCGAAGGTTTCCCTCAGGCCCTCGATAAACTGCTGTTCGGTTTCAGCTTCTGCGGCGGAAACCTTTTTCCCGGGCGCGATGGCCTCAAAGCTGCAGGGCTTGCCGGCGGCTTCGGTCAGGGCATCTGCCACCGCCTTGCGGTTGTCTTCCCTGCTCCACATGGCCACAAGACCCGCGGAAGCGCCATTGGGTTCCCAGCGGAAGCAGCCGTTTTCGGCACCCACAAAGTTTCCCTGGGCCAGGATGGCGTACTTGCCGGGCTGGCTCCTCTTCAGGAACTCCATGGTGGCTTTCCATACATCCATGTCGGATCCGTCTATGACGCGCTGTACCGCCGGTACGGTCTTCTCAGCGGGCTTTTCCGCCGGGGCACGGCTGGCGGCTTTTCTCGGGGCGACAGCGCCTTCCTGCACCATCTTTTCAAGCCCTTCGATCTTCTTTTCCAGCACGGAAATCCGCTCCAGCAGTGCCGGCGTATCTGCACCGTCTGTCTGCAGGCAGGCCCTGACGCTGATGGTTTCCAGGGCAAGGCGCGGGGTAGCGGAATAGCGCATGGCCGTTTCCACGTTCATGTACAGGTCCAGGATGCGCATGAGCCTGTCCCGGGTAAACAGAGCGGCCTGGGCGGCATACTCCGCCGCGTCCTCCTCCGTCAGGTCCAAAAGCCCCGCAAGGCTGTCCCCGCAGGTGGCGGAGAGAAGCAGGGTGCGCAGATGCTGGGAAATATCCCTGGAAAAAACGATGGGCTCCCGTCCGCTGCGCATCAGGTCATCTATGAGGTGCAGCACGGCACCCACATCCATGTCCCCCAGTGCTTTTGCAAAGGCAAAGAGGAAAGAGCGGTCCGCGGTGCCAAGTACGTTGTGGACCAGCGTTTCGTCCACGTCCCTGGCATAGCCGAGGCACATGTCCAGTATGGACAGGGCATCGCGCATGCCGCCTTCCGCGGCCCTGGCAATGAGCATAAGGGCGCTGTCGGTGGCGTTGGCCCCTGCCCCGTCTGCTGCTTCCCGGAGCCTTCCTGCGATCTGGGAGGCCGGAATGCGGCCAAAGTCAAAACGCTGACAGCGGCTGAGAATGGTGGCAGGCACCTTCTGGGGCTCGGTGGTGGCCAGAATGAAGACCACGTATTCCGGGGGCTCTTCCAGGGTCTTCAGCAGTGCGTTGAAGGCCGCGGTGGTGAGCATGTGCACTTCGTCGATGATGTAAACCTTGTATTTGCCGTACTGGGGCGGGTACTGCACCGTGTCCCGCAGATCCCGGACCTGGTCCACGCCGTTGTTGGAGGCGGCGTCAATTTCCTGTACGTCCAGGGACTCCCCTTTCAGAAGTCTCTGGCAGCTCTCACAGCTGCAGCACGGGTCTCCGTGGTCAGGGTTTTCGCAGTTGATGGCCCTTGACAGGATCTTGGCGGTACTGGTCTTTCCGGTTCCACGGCTGCCGCAGAAGAGATAGGCATGGGCGATCCGCCCGGTTTCCACCTGGTTTTTCAGGGTCCTGACCACGTTTTCCTGGCCCACCATCTGGGCAAATGTGGAGGGCCGCCACTGCCTGTATAACGCCTGGTATGCCATAGCCCGATCCCTTCTTTAATCTGCCCGTCCTGTGACGGGCCTTTGCTTTACCTTTATTACAGGTTCTTGCGCAGCTTCTGTCCCTGCGCCGTATCTTCCACGATGTAGCCGGCTGCCCGGATGGCGTCCCGCAGTTCGTCCGACCGCTTCCAGTTCCTGGACTTCCTGGCCTCGGCCCTCTCATCTGCCATCTGACGGACTTCTTCGGGAATGGAATCTTCCCCGGCAGGAGCTTTCTGTACCAGACCCAGTACGTCCGTCATGCCCTTGAAGCTCTCCATGGCCTTTTTAAGCACCGTCAGGGAGGAGGAAGCGTTCAGGGAGGAATTCAGATCCTTGACTTCCTCAAAGATGGCTCCGATGGCGTCTGCCGTGTTCAGGTCATCGTCCATGGCGCCGTCAAAACGCTTCTCGTACTCGCTGAGGCGTCCCAGCAGTGCCTCTTCTTCCGGGGAGACGGCTTTGTCTTCTGCATTCTTCATGAGGAAGAGCAGCTGATCCCTGGCGGTATAGAGCCTCTGCAGGCTGGTGTTGGCCTGGGCGATCTGTTCCCTGGAGAAATTGATGGGACTGCGGTAATGGGCGCTGAGCATGAACATGCGGACGGCTTCCAGATCGTATTCCTTGGAAATGTCCCGGACCGTGAAGAAGTTCCCCAGGGACTTGGACATCTTCTGGTTGTCGATGTTGATGAAGCCGTTGTGCATCCAGTAATGGACATAGGGATGTCCGGTGGCACCTTCCGACTGGGCGATCTCGTTCTCGTGATGGGGGAAGAGCAGGTCCTTGCCGCCGCAGTGGATGTCAAAAGTTTCCCCGAGATACGTCATGCTCATGGCAGAGCATTCAATGTGCCAGCCGGGCCGGCCCATGCCCCAGGGGCTTTCCCAGGCGGGTTCCCCGGGCTTCTGGGCTTTCCAGAGCGCAAAGTCCGCAGGGTTCTCCTTATCTGTTTCCACGTCCAGACGCTCAGAAGCACCCATCTCCCGGTCCTCTATGTTCTGGCCGGAAAGCTTTCCGTAGCCGGGAAAGGAGGAAACCCGGTAGTACACGTCACCGTTGCGGCCCACATAGGCGTGACCGTTGTCGATGAGCTTCTGCACCAGGGCGATGATCTGCGGGATGTGCTCGGTTGCCTTGGGATGGACGGTGGCGGGACGGATGCCCAGGGCCTTGGCATCTGTGTAGTATTCCCCGATAAAGCGGTCCGCCAGCTCCTTGACTGTGATTCCCTCTTCGTTGGCACGGCGGATCATCTTGTCGTCGATATCCGTGAAGTTCTGGATGAAGGTGACCTCATATCCTTCCCTCTCCAGCTGTCTGCGCAGCACGTCAAAGGTGATGAAGGGCCTTGCATTGCCAATATGAAAATAGTCGTAGACCGTAGGTCCGCAGGCATAGATCCCCACTTTGCCCTCGTGAATGGGTTTGAATTCTTCCTTGCGTCTGGTCATACTGTTGAAAATCTGCATATGATTCCTCCTGCGCGCCCCGGCTTCCTTAAGGGCACAACGAAATGGATTATATCAGAATAAGAAAGGCCACGCAATGCAGTATTTGCATTACTTAAACGATTAAGCTATAACAAATGCGCAAATCTGGCTTTCTGACAGCAAACCGGACAGAAGTCAGCGGTGCATCCCAGTGTGAAAGTATTCCCTGGATGCACCGGCGCCTCCTGCGGTTTTTATGCGGCTGTGCCCCAGGCACCGCCGGATATGGGGCATAGCGAGGATGTCCTTATCCGGCTTTCATGCGGGCAGACAAAGTCAGTCCGGACATTCGCTCGTGTCGGAATCATTCAGCATGCAGGGAACCTTTTTTGAATTCCTCCATGAGCTGATTCATGTACTGCATATCCCGCGCAGCTTTCAGGGCATCTTCCGTGCGTCCGCCGGAGAGAAGATACTCAAAGAGAGCTGCTGATTCCGTCATGCCCTCGTTTTTCCCCTCTATCTTTCCCTCGTTCTTCCCTTCGATTCTTCCTTTACGTTCTCCGTCTTTTACGCCCAGCTCAAACAGTTTCTGGGCATCCGTTTTATAGATTGCGGTACGCATGATGTCTGCAACCTCCTTTGAAAGATCCTCATCATCTTCAACCAGCCACTGTGTAACATACTGCAGCACTTCCAGCGTGTGCCTGAATCCATACGCGCTTAACTGCCCGGTGCCGTGCATCTTTTCCAGTTCCAGCGTGACTTCTGTCAGGATACTGACAAATGCTTCCCTCAGGGAATCATCTGTATCCGGATTCTCCAGTTCGTCCAAAAAGGGGAACATACAGAATGGAAGAAGGCTCAGCAATTTGCAGCGCAGAAGTTCTTCAGGGGAATGCTCGCTGACCTGGATCTGAAAAGCCCATAAGGAGAAAACTTCGCGGTTTGGCATCATAAGCCTGACCTCGATTTTCTCAGGCAGCTTGACCTGCGGTGTACAGAGGAATATACACGCGCAGTTCGGTTCATCCACAACAATGCTGTCCTCATAGCAGTGGACCGTTTCTATGTCTGATACAGAATCAAATTCCAAAATGCGAAGGAAAACCGATCTGTCACGCCATACTTCGCATACCACCGTGTAATACCTGCGGACAGGGGCAGGAAGACATTCTGACACTTCCAGAACCATATCACCTTCCCGTCCTGTCGGTAAACCGCCGAAACGTCTGAGCGTATGCTTTTTGTGCAAAAATGTCACCGCTGCATTTTCTGTAAATTCCGTATGGAAGAGCCTGTTGATCAGGGGAACAACACACTCTTTTACGCCTGTAAGCATGGACCACAGTGCTGATTCACAGGTTTCCTCAATCGACCGGGGCATTTCTTTCATGTCTGTTCTTATGGTCTCTGTCATTGTCATCTGCCTCCTTTGCAGTTCGTCCGGCCGGAACAGCATTCTGACCTGAAGCAAAATCTTTAGAATAAGCAAATTCCGGTGCTGCTGCGCTTGCTTATCCAAAGACAATTCTATGTACGTTAAGCAGATGATCAATCAACCTGTACGTTAAAGCGTATACTTTTGTATCTATCCAGAAGACAGGTTTCCTGCCAAACAGGCTGAATATCCTGCAGAGGACAGATACATAAAGATGAAACAGATGGGACCGCAGACGGGCTTCCCGGACACAGGGCAGCCGTTTTCACATGGTCCGGATGGCGCCGAGGTGTCATCTGACACCTCTTATCTACACTTGCAGCCGCATCCGGACGGAAAGTACGGAAAAACCATCTTGCGCAAAACCGGCTCTTGTTCTATCATGCAGCTATTATGAAGGAAAGAAGGATCATTGTTCATGGATTTTCTTCGCATGCTGGAAGGCATCCGAACCCCTTTGCTGGATAAGCTGTTTTATGGTATCACGGTGCTTGGCGAGGAAACCTCATTTCTTGTATTCTGTCTGCTTCTGTACTGGTGCGCGGACAAAAAGCTGTCCCGTTACCTGATTGCCGTGGGATTCAGCGGTACGATCATGAACCAGTGGCTCAAAATTGTCTGTAGGATTCCCCGCCCCTGGGTTCTGGATGAAAACTTTACCATTGTGGAAAGTGCCAGAGCGGGTGCCACAGGCTATTCTTTTCCCAGCGGCCATACCCAGTTCGCCGTGGGTTTCTACGGCGGCATTGCCCGCAGCACAAAGAAGACATGGCTCCGGGTCCTTATGATCATCATGGCCATCCTGGTGGGCTTTTCCAGAATGTACCTGGGTGTCCATACCCCCCAGGACGTGCTGACAGCTTCCGCAACCTCTGTGGCTCTGGTCTTTGCCTTCTATCCCCTTCTCTACGGTAAAAAGGCCAGCATCAGGAAGTCCCACTGGCTGTTCCTTGCCATATTCCTGTATGCCGTTGCCTTTGCCGTATACATGTCCTTTTCCTCCTTCCCGGCGGATGTGGACCAGGCGAACCTGGCAAGCGCCGTCAAAAACGCCTGGACGCTGCTGGGTGCGACAGTCGGCATATGGCAGGCCACGGAACTGGATGACAGGAAGATTCATTTTGAGACAAAGGCACCCTTTGCAGCCCAGGTCATCAAGTTCCTGGGAGGCATCGCCATCGTCATGGCCATCCGCTTTGTTTCCAAGCCTGTCCTTCAGATGATCTTCGGCAGCCATCCCTCTGCGGATGCCATCCGTTATTTCCTTATGACCTTTGTCGGGGCAGGCCTGTGGCCCATGACCTTCAAGTATATCGGCCGCATCGGGACCCCGAAGGAAAAGAACGCATAAAAGCGCCCGGAACAGACAGGCCGGCGCTTGAAAGTATATACATACGCAAAGAAGGCAGGTGCTTATATGCATATCACACTTCCTCCCATGGGCTGGAACAGCTGGAACACATTCGGTCCGAACATTTCAGATCAGCTGATTGTGGAAACCGCCCGGGCCATGAAAGAAAAAGGATACCTGGAAAAGGGATACAGCTACATTGTCATCGACGACTGCTGGAGCCTTAAGGAACGCGACAGCCAGGGCAGACTGGTGCCGGACCCGGAAAAGTTCCCCAGGGGCATGAAGGCCCTGGCGGACGATGTCCATGCCCTGGGCTTCCGCTTCGGCATGTATTCCTGCGCCGGGGTGCTGACCTGTGCAGGCTATCCTTCTTCCTTTGACCATGAGTATGTGGACGCCGCCACCTTTGCGGAGTGGGGCGTGGACTATCTCAAGTATGACTTCTGCAATTTCCCGGAGCACGCGGACGGAAAGCAGCGCTATGCCACCATGAGCATGGCCCTGAAGGCCACGGGCAGGGATATCCTCTTTGCCGCCTGCAACTGGGGAACGGACGAGCCCTGGAAGTGGATGAAGTCCCTGGGAGTCCATATGTACAGATCCACCGGGGATATCCAGGACAACTTCCAGTCCTTCACCGGCATCGCCAAGTCCCAGCTGGACAAGTTCTGCATGAGCGGACCGTACTGCTTCAATGACATGGACATGCTGACCATCGGCATGTTCGGCAAGGGCAATGTGGCCCTGGGCAAGCCCTGCACCAGGGAAGAATACCTGACCCAGTTCGCCCTCTGGTGCATGATGGGATCCCCCCTCATGCTGGGCGGCGATGTGCGGAACATGGATGAAGGGTGCGAAAAATTCCTTCTCAATTCAAATCTTCTGCGCATCAGCCAGGATGCGGAGTGCCGTCCGCCCCAGGTGGTGTACCGGGGCCGTGTCATTGAGAACAACGCGGAGGGCTGGCATGAACATGCCGACTGCGGCCTGACCCTGTTCCGCCATCTGTCGGATGGTGAATTTGCCATCGGCTACTTTAACTTTGCGCCGGCATCGGGCAATATTCCCTTCATTTTTGCGGATGCGGGCCTGCCCTACGGCAGCGGGTACGGCCTCCATGTCCGGGATGCGGTCACCGGAGAGGACCTGGGCGTGAAGCGGGATTACCTGAACCTGGATGTGGACGCCCATGCATGCCGGGTGCTCCTGGCAAGGCTTGAGCATGTCTGATGCAACCAGGTGCCGGGTGTGCGGACGGGAACTTACAAAAGATGAGATCGCCGTGACCAAAAAGCTCATCTGCCGCGGGGCTGTGTCGTTTCTGTGTGTCTCCTGCCTGGCTGAGCATTTTCAGGTGGAGCCGGAGGAGATCCGGGAGCGCATTGCCTACTTTAAAAGCATGGGCTGTACGCTGTTTGAGAAATAAGGGGGACGGAGCTTGGACCTTGCCATTGTGTCCTGCCGGGATTATACGCAGACGGAAAAAGCACTGAGGGAAGCGCTGGATGCCATCCATGGACTGGATTTTGTCCGGCCCGGCATGCGCATTGTGCTGAAGGTCAATCTTGTGGCTCCAATGAACCCGGATACCGCCGCCACCGTGCACCCCTCCCTGGTGTGCGCCCTCTCAGGCATCCTCCGGGAGATGGGCGCGGAACCTGTCATCGGGGACAGCCCCGGTGGCATCTATTCCGCACCCTACCTGCATCATGTCTATGAAACCACGGGCATGGTACAGGCGGAAAAGTGCGGGGCCGTCCTTAACCAGGACTTCTCCGTAAAGGAAGCGGAAGATCCGGAAGCAAAGCAGGCACGGCATTTTTCCTATACCGGCTACCTGGATCAGGCAGACGCCATCATCGACGTGTGCAAGCTCAAGACCCACGGCATGATGGGAATGAGCTGCGGTGTCAAGAACATGTTCGGGGCCATACCGGGCACCATGAAACCGGAGATGCACTACAGGTATCCGAAGGTGGAGGATTTCGCGGATATGCTGGTGGACATCTACCAGCATTTCAGGCCCAGCCTGGTGGTGTGCGACGGCGTTCTGGGCATGGAGGGAAACGGCCCCACTCAGGGAAAGCCAAGACAGGTGGGCTGCCTCATGGCTGCAAGAAACGGCCATGTGCTGGACCTGGCGGCAGCACAGATCATCGGGATGGAACCAAAGGAAGTGCCCACCCTCAGGGCCGCCATGGAAAGGGGCCTGGTGCCGGAAAGCCTGGATGGCATGGAGATGTACGGAAACCCGAAAGACTTTGCCGCTCCGGATTATCTTCGGCTCCCCCGCCCTGCCACCACCGCCTTCCATCTTCTGGGAGACAGCCTGGCGGGAAAGATGGCGGATAAGGTGATCCATCATGTGCTGACGCCCTTTCCCAAAATGGAAAGGAAAACCTGCGTGGGCTGCGCCAAGTGCGCCGGGATCTGTCCGGCTCACGCCATCCGGATGGAAAATGGCTGGCCGAAAATCGACCGCAGGGCGTGTATCCACTGCTTCTGCTGCCAGGAATTCTGCCCCATGGGGGCCATGCAGGTGGACAGGACATGGATTGCCAGGGTGGCAAGGAAAGTATAGAAACAAGGCACGAAAAAACAGACTGGACTTCAGTCTGTTTTTTCATGCCTTCATCTTTCTTCGTTTTCGTTTTTCTTCATACTCTCGCCATAGGCTGTTACCAGCTTCAGCTTGTCCGCCCTTGTCATCTGCTTGATCTCCCATTCCCGCCGCATGGCGTCCCTGCGGTCCGGGAAGGATTCCAGATAGACCAGTTCCACGGGAAGGCGGGACCTGGTGTACTTGGCCCCGTGCCCGCTGTTGTGCGTCTCAAGGCGTTTCTCCACATCCGTGGTCCAGCCGCAGTAGAGTGTCCCGTCTGCGCACCTTACAAGATAGACGCTGGACATGTCCGGGTCAGTTCTGTTCATGCCTAATTATCTCCGAAACAGCCAGTCTCAGGACTTGCGGTGCCCAGGCGGCAAAGCGGTCATTGTGTTCATCCAGTTCCTTAAGCAGGGCGTGGGCGGGTACCCACCTGATTTCGTCCGTTTCCGCAGGATCCGGCCGGACCTGTCCCAGGACGTTTCCCAGAAACACATGGTCAAACTCGTGCTCTGTCAGGCCGTTGCCCACCTCTGCCCTGTA
>CAMOVR010000154.1 GCA_946627565.1 uncultured Clostridia bacterium | reverse complement strand
GGGAAGCAGGTCGGCGCCTGGCATGCATGTGGAGAGACCCATCCGGGTTTTCTCAAGCGTCCGGATCCCATCCTGACATATTTGCATCTTTCAGTCTGCATAGGAAACAGGCTATTTGAATGTACTTGACACATATAATACGACTAAAACGGAAGTATTCCTTCCCGAATAAAATGATTTTGTAAAAATTTCTCTCCGGATTTTTGCACGACGGGCATTTTTCTCCGGCCGCAGCGAGCCTTTTTTTGAGCAGCAGAGCCAAATTCCGGCTGTCCGGCGGCAGCGTCTTCCATGCGGTGACAGATTGGCACATCCGGAGGATGGGCGTCAGTCGCCGGACCTGCAGCAGGGATCCGGTGCCGGACTTCTCTTCTGAAAGGCCCGGAAGACAGCCTGCCGGCGGGTACATACAGAACAGATGGGCATTGGTCTGCCGGATGCGCCTTAAGCGCAATAGATGCTTAAACCTCTCCGGCCAGGCACCTTGCCTGTCTTTTCCCCCTCCGGCAGGCCTTCCACACTCATCGCCAGTGTTTCTCTCCCGGAGTATCCAGTCACCTGAGGGGTTCATACCGTTCCGCATGAGAAAGACAGATGGGGCACACATATGTGTGCTTACGGCAACATCTCTCTCAGATTTCCCTTCCGGATTGCGTCCAGGAGCTGGGCCTTATATGCGCTGTCCACTGCCATGCGGCAGAAATTCGGGCATTCCCTGTACGTAAGCCCGGTGCGGGACATTGCCTTTTCGCAAAGAATATCCATCAGGCCTTCCGGCAGCCTGTCTGCAAGTTCCCTGTAATCCGGGGAACAGAGAAAGAGTATGCGCGATTCCGCGGTGCTCTCTGTTTTCCCTATTTCACCCGACAGCTTCAGGTTCGACTTTATGGCTCTGGCGAGATCCACAAGGACATTGCCAATCTTGTTCGCTGCAAAATCAACTTCCGGGTTTCCCGTGTGTATGAGCATGCAATCTGTCATCTGCTTATCCTTTCCCGGCGTAAAAACGCCTTTGTTCTTTTGCTTCCTGTGCCCGGACGCAGGTCCCCTGTACCGGTCCCGGGTCCGGTACAGGATGGACACATTGTCCGGATGCCTGCAGCTGACAGATGCGCCATGGAGGCGGGAAGCAGGTCGGCGCCTGGCATGCATGTGGAGAGACCCATCCGGGTTTTCTCAAGCGTCCGGATCCCATCCCAACATATTTGCATCTTTCAGTCTGCATAGGAAACAGGCATTTTAAATGATCTTAACACATATAATACGACTAAAACGGCAGTATTCCTTCCCGGAATATATGATTCTGCAAAATTTCTCTCCGGATTTTTGCACGACGGGCATTTTTCGCCGGCCGCAGCGGGCCATTTTTTGAGCAGCAGAGCCAAATTCCCGCTGCCCGGCGGCAGCGTCTTCCATGCGGTGACAGATTGGCACGTCCGGAGGATGGGTGTCAATCGCCGGACCTGCAGCAGGGATCCGGTGCCGGACTTCTCTTCTGAAAGGTCCGGAAGACAGCCTGCCGGCGGGTACATACAGAACAGATGGGCATTGGTCTGCCGGATGTGCCTTAAGCGCAATAGATGCTTAAACCTCTCCGGCCAGGCACCATGCCTGTCTTTTCCCCCTCCGGCAGGCATTCCACTCTGATCGCCAGTGTTTCTCTCCCTGGAGTCTCCCGTCACCTGAGGGGTTCATACCTTTCTGCATGAGAAAGACAGATGGGGCACACATATGTGTGCTTACGGCAACATCCCTCCCTGATTTTCTTTCCGGAGTGCGTCATGCAGGGACTTATACGCGGTTTCCTCAGCCATGAGGCTGAAATCCCTGCATTCCCTGTCCGTGCACCGGGCGATGGACATTGCCTTTTTCCACATATTACGCACCTTGCCCGGCGGCAGCGTGTCTGCCAGTTCGTGATAGCGCGGGGAACTGAAAAAGCTTTGACTCGATTTCATCATGCTCTTTGCTCTCGTCAGGGCACTGGACAGGATCTGCGTCATCCTCGATCCTGCCGCATAATCCAAAAAGGCATTGGCAATCTCGTCCGCTGCAGGATCATCTTCCCGGTTTCCCGTGTCCGTGAACATGCGTTCTGTCATCTTCTTATCCTTTCTGTCATCTGTGACGTTCCTGTTATGGTTTTTGTCTGTGTTTTTTTCGCACCGTGCCCGGTGCAGTCCGGCTGTGTCATGTTATCCTGTGAACACCTCCCTGTGCGGCAGATCCGCCTCATGTATTCCTGTTTCTTTCAGTCCGCCGGGTTCTTTTCTCGTACCGCATTTGTCCTGAGCATCCATAAGCCCGAAAGCAGACGTGCATGCGGGGCTTATCTGGCAGAAGGTGCGTACGTCCGTTTCCGGAAACCGGCATGTGATCCATGCATGGTCCAAACATACTGTGTATGCTGCGGAGGGGAAGAACAGTTCCTGAAGCGCCGAAAGCGTGAAACCTGGCTGCCGGATCCCGGCCGGGGCGGGCAGATCCGGTCCGAAATACAGGGGTATAGGTCTTACATCCGGAGAAAACAAAACGAATGAACGAATAACAACAAAAGGGTGCACGATACAGTCTGTGCTTCAGCCAGCCGTCATCTTAAGTCCGGAGAAAACAAAACGAATGAACGAATAACAACAAAAGGGTGCACGATACAGTCTGTGCTTCAGCCAGCCGTCATCTTAAGCCTGAAGAAAACAAAACGAATGAAGGAATAGCAACATAATGGCGTACGATAGGATGTCTATGCCTGAGCCAACCCTCAGACGCATCACTGCGTGTCTGCGGTTGGGTTCAGCAGGGCGGAGCTAGGCCGTCTTTACGGCATCTCAACCCCCCGTTTTGGAAGACACTTTCGTTCGTCGTTGTTATTCGTTCATTCGTTCATTAAGCCAGAAGTCTCAGGAATGAGGCTCACCAGCATATTTACTTTTTGGGCAGCCCCGAAGGGCAAAATATGGGTTCAGGAGAGCCTAAAGGTCGTCTCCCGTTTTGCGGACATACAGTTTCGTCCGCAGCTGACGCAGCGCGTGTTCAGGAACCTGTGGTTTTTCAGGTACCGCACACAGTTAACATGGGACAGTGGACATCTTTAATCGTGGATGCCGGTCTCCTTTCTTTCAATATACCGGGTGCACTTCGGGCCGGAAAGTTCAGCGGTCTGGAAATTGTTTCCTGGGCCGCAGCGGGAAAGTGCACAAGTCAAACAATGTACATGTTTTGCTTTCAAAAGCAAAAGCAGAAACATTGGCAATGTACATGTCTTGCTTTCAAAGGCAAAAGCAGAAACATTGACAATGCTTAAGCCAAGTGATATGATTCGGGGCGTATTCAGCGATTAGTTACGTACTGTATTATACGATATGCGCCTGCGATGTCAATAGTCTACGCAAAAAAATTTTCAAAGACAGGAGAGGAGACAAATGGCAAAGAGTCTCGCGGAAAAGATCGTTGAAGAAAGGGCGAAGAAAGGGCTGACCCAGGCAAAGCTCGCCAATTTATCCGGCATCTGCCTGAGAGCGATACAGCATTACGAGGCGGGTGTACTTCCCAAGAACATGAAAATGTACAGGAAGCTGGCAAAAGGCCTCGGGGTAGAACTCGGAGAATTGATCGATGAGAAGGAACAGTTCGTTCTTCTCGCCAAGGAGAAATTCGGATCGACAGGGGCTGATCAGGCAAGGAAGTGCGTGGAACAGCTTCGCGTTCTGATGGCTGGCGGTGAACTGGACGACGAGGCTCTGGACGACATCAGCAAGGCCGTTATGGATGCCTACTGGAAAGCCAAAGAAAAGAACAGGAGCAGGAAGCTCTCTGGCGTATAATCCGGAGGGCTGCCAATGAGTAGTAAGAAGGAGATATGGACCCGGGCACACGAAGTCGTCAGGAAGTACGGCGGAGGGGCCCGGGATCCCTTCCGCATCGCAGACGCTAAGGGATATATGATTGAGGACCTGTATATGCGGGCGGACAGGACAAAGGGTTTTGCGCAAATCGCAGCCGGCAGAACGCTGCTCCATATCAACCGCAATCTGTCTGAAGAGATGCAGCGGATGACCTGCGCCCACGAACTGGGGCACGCGACTCTTCACCGTCGGATTTTGAAACAGGGATTGCTCTGTGAGTATGATCTGTTTATGGCAAAGACAAGACTGGAGTTTGAGGCAAACCTTTTTGCGGCCTATCTGCTGATGGATGAGAAAGAAGTTGTGAGATGTGTCAGGGAGGGCTGCAGTCTGGAGTGGATCGCCGGTCATATGGATGTCCATCCGAACTATGCAGCCCTGATCATCAGAAGTTTATATGACAGAGGGAAACTTCCCAAAGAAATGAAGCTGCCGGATATGCCCGACTGCCAATTCCTGGGATTCATAGACGATTGATCGCCCCTGCAGGCCTGCCGAATGAACGGCGGGCCTTTTTTGTCCGGCCCGGAAGCTGAAGCGGTCCTGAGGCAAAGGCAGGTGGCCAGAATTGGCAGAAACTTGTACCTGGCAAAGGGACCTGTTTAATATAAGCACTGCAGTTATATTAACTTAATCGTTTAAGTTCATTTAAGCAGCAGAATATTGCATGTATACTGAATGAAGGATTAACGGATAAGCAGCCTGGCACATCCTTTCCCGTTCTCCCGGTCGTCCTTTGCAGCACACTGCTTGACGAACATATATCACGGCGTTACAATTGCGACATCATGTACAGCAAACACAGCTTAAAGCACCCTGTCTGTCCATGAAATACCGGATACCTCATGCCGCTTCCTGAACGGGAGCATTTTTGCATGGGCTTTCTGCACGAAAGGAGGGTTTTATGATCAGCGAACTGCAGCAGAGGGATATGCAGCGCCTGTCCAACGGGGAATCCCAGAAGCTTTCCAGGGAATGCCTGGAAAACGCCCTTTTCAGGCTGATGGGGGAAAAAGACTACGAAAAGATATCCATATCTGAAATTGTGGAACTGGCAGGGGTGTCCCGAAACGCCCTTTACCGGAACTACGGAACCAAGGAGGCACTGCTGGATAGTCTTACGCAGAGCATCTTCCGGAAACTGGAAGAGAGCATGCCGGCCTACGAAGACGCAGACGCAGCTTCCTTTGAAGGCTTCTTCCGCAAGGTGGCGCAGCATGCCGATTCCTTCCGCATTCTTCTGATCGTGCGTTATCCTCTGGCCGGAAGGCTCCGGGAAGACACGGAACCAAATTACCGGAAAACCGCCTGGCTTGGTGCCTTTTCCAATATTGTTCTTCACTGGTTTCAGCAGGGCATGAAGGAAACACCTGCCCGGATGGGCATGCTGTGCGGACATCTTCTGGCAAAGCTTCGCCAGGACGAAGAAGAAACGGAAGCACAGGAAACAGAAAAAGGAGAAAATATGACATGATCTTTGAAGAACTGAGCAGGCTCAGGCAGCGCTCCGTCATGACATCCATTGTGCTGATGGCGGCCGGCTTCCTGATGATCCTCTGCCCCGCCGCCTACATCCCCTCCGCCGTAAGCGCCGTGGGCTTTGCCATGCTGGTGGCGGCGGTGGTCATGTTTCTGGATTTCATCAGCAGCAAAAAGGCGCTCATTGACTACATCTGCTTTACCCTGGCCCTGATCATCGGGATTGCAGCCTTTGTGATCCTGATCTTCCAGCTGGATACCGTATATGTGCTCAGCTTCCTCTTCGGGGTTTTCCTGATCCTGGACGGTATCTACAGCGTGTTCAATGCCCTGATCTATGCCCGCAGGTCCGGCCGGAGGGGCTGGTGGGTGCTGCTGGTGCTCTCCGCCCTGCAGATTGCGGCGGGGGCCGTTATCTTCGCAGACCCCTGGTGGCAGAGTCCCGAATCCCTGCTGCGGGTCATAGGGATCACCACACTGTTTGCGGCCCTGATCAGCATTCTGCGCCTGATCTGGAACTGGCCCATCCGGAGCGCATAAGGAGGTGAAAGAAAATGGGAAAGAAGAAGAAAATGGACCTGATGCAGAAAAGGGAAGAACTGCAGGCCGGAGCCCGGGAACTGGGTGCCGAACTGAAGCAGTATATTGAGCGGGAAAGGGCCGCCATGGAAAAGCGTGAGAAAAGCCGCGCCGCAGAAATCCTGGGCGTCTTTGCCCGGCACAATTTCTATACCGGCGGCCTGACGCCCCTGGAACTGCGCACCACCCTGGAAGACCTGGGACCCACCTATGTCAAGATCGGACAGATCATGTCAAGCCGCCCGGACCTGCTGCCGGAATCATACTGCAGGGAGCTGACACTGCTCCGGCAGAGCGTAAAGCCGCTGGATCCCCTGGTGGTCCGGGGCCTGATTGAGCAGGAGACAGGAAAGAAGATAGAGGATATCTACTCTGAATTTCAGGATGAGCCCCTGGGATCCGCCTCCATCGCCCAGGCGCATTTCGGCATCCTCAGGGACGGGACGAAGGTCGTCACCAAGGTGCAGCGTCCCCTGATTGCCGAGATGATGAGACGGGACTTTGTGCTGCTGAGGAAAATCGCCTCGGTGGTAAACGTGGTGGGCGAAAAGGAAGAGGGCGCAAACAGCCTTGACCTGATCAGCGTGATTCAGGAGCTGGAAACCGTAACGGAGGAAGAGCTGGATTTCCACGTGGAAGCCGAGCACACCAGGGCTTTCAGGGAAAAATGCATCGAGGATGAAAAAAAGGTCAGCTGTCCCACCATCATAGACGCTCTGACCACCAGCCGTATCCTGACCATGACCTATGTGGACGGGTATTCCATCTCCAACAAGGACCGGATGCTTCAGGACGGCGTGGACCCCATGGCCGTGGGACAGGCCCTGGTTGAAAACTACGTGCACCAGGTGCTGGATGTGGGCATGTTCCACGGGGATCCGCACCAGGGCAACATCATGATCAGCGGCGGCATCCCCTATTGGATCGACTTTGGCATGGTGGGCAGTCTCAGCGAGGCGGACGTGAGCCTGTTGCAGGACATCGTCATGGCACTGATTGAGGGGGATCTGGACGCGCTGGTCAACGGCATCCTGTCCATGGGCACCGCCTCATCCGCAACCAGCCGCAGCCATCTGATGGAAGATGTGGACGTCATGTTCAGCAAGTACATGAACGTCACCAGCGTGGCGGATCTGGATATGGCTGTCCTGATGCAGGAGCTCATGGACGCGGCCGCCCGCAACCACATCACCATACCCGGCAGGTATACCATGCTTTGCCGTTCCCTCACCACCATAGAAGGGGTTATCGAGGAACTCTGCCCCACCCTGAACCTGTTTGAAATCATCTCCGGCAGGCTCATGGAGCGCGCCAGAAAGAGTTTTGACGTAAAGCAGCAGCTGACCAGCGCAGGCAGGGAGGCCCTGTCAACAGGCAGAAAGGCAGCCAGGATCCCCGTCCTGGCAGCGGATGCCTTAAGCAGCATTGTCAAGGGCAGAACCAAGATCAACCTGGAGCTGACAGGCTATGACGAGCTGCTCCGCAAAGCCAACTGCACCGCCAGGCACCTGCTCCTGGGCGCCTTCTCCTGCGCCCTGTTCTTCGGTTCCAGCGTGCTGTGCCTTGCAGACATACAGCCCAAAGCCCCCAACGGCATGCCCCTCATAGCCGCCGCGGGCCTGGTGTTTTCCATCGGGCTTGGCATCCACACAGTCAGGAAAATCTCCAAAGAATAAGCTTCCCTGCAAAGCGCAGAAAAGCGAAGATCGGAAAAAGCAAAAATCAGAAAACCTCATAAACCACATGTGAAAGGCGATAAAGTTATGTTTATGAACGGTGATCCTTCCAGCAAAAAGCCGCTGCTTTACTATGTTCTGGTGGCAGTGACCATCATTCTTCTCATGAATGCATTCATCTTCCCCGCCCTCCTGGCCCGGCAGGTGCAGGAGGTGGGATACAGCGATTTCCTCAGCTGGGTGGACAGCGGGCGGGTTACCCAGGTCTCCCTGGACCAGGAAAGCGACCAGATCATCTTTGTGGCCAGGGACGACAGCAGTCAGGAACAGATCTACAAGACGGCCGTTTTCCCGGATGACGGCCTCCGCGCACGTCTTGAAGCGGCAGGCGTACAGTTCAGTGCCCAGATTCCCACCCAGAACAATCCTCTCCTGAGCTTCATCATCAGCTGGATCCTGCCCATTGCCCTGTTTTCCCTTCTGGGCCGTGTCTTCATGGGCCAGATGGACAAGCACATGGGCGGCGGCTTGAACGTGATGAACTTTGGCAAATCCAATGCCAAGATCGTGGCAGACAGGGAGACCGGCGTCACCTTCCAGGATGTGGCCGGTGAAGAGGAAGCCAAGGACGCACTGAAGGAAATCGTGGACTTTCTGGAGCACCCGGACAAGTACGCCGGCATCGGCGCAAAGCTGCCCAAGGGCGCACTGCTGGTGGGCCCTCCAGGAACGGGCAAAACGCTGCTGGCCAAGGCTGTAGCCGGGGAAGCAAAGGTTCCTTTCTTCTCCATCAGCGGCTCGGAATTTGTGGAGATGTTTGTGGGCATGGGCGCGGCAAAGGTCCGCGACCTGTTCAGGCAGGCCAATGAGAAAGCCCCCTGCATCGTGTTCATCGACGAGATTGATACCATCGGCAAAAAGCGCGACACCGCCGCGGGCATTGGCGGCAACGACGAGCGGGAGCAGACTCTGAACCAGCTGCTGACGGAGATGGACGGCTTTGACGGCAAGAAGGGCGTGGTCATCCTGGCCGCCACCAACCGGCCGGAATCCCTGGATCCTGCCCTGCTGCGCCCGGGCCGTTTTGACCGGCGTATTCCCGTGGAACTGCCTGACCTGGCAGGCCGTGAAGCCATCCTGAACGTGCATGCCAGAGGCATTAAGATGGGCAGCCCCATCAACATGAAAGAAATTGCCAGGGCCACCAGCGGTGCCAGCGGCGCCGAACTGGCCAATATTGTCAACGAAGCCGCCCTGCGCGCTGTGCGCATGGGCCGGGACGAAGTCCTTCAGGAAGACCTGATGGAAAGCGTGGAAACGGTCATTGCGGGCTACCAGCGGAAGAATGCCGTGCTCAGTGAGCAGGAAAAAAAGATCGTATCCTACCACGAAATCGGCCATGCACTGGTGGCCGCCATGCAGAGCCATTCCGCACCGGTAACCAAGATCACCATCATCCCGCGCACCTCCGGGGCCCTTGGGTACACCATGCAGGTGG
>CAMOVR010000153.1 GCA_946627565.1 uncultured Clostridia bacterium | reverse complement strand
GCTGCTGCCGGCAGGACCAGTCAGATGGGCAATCAGCCCTTCAGCGGCGGTGTGACCGGTCGGAGGTAAGAAGATGCCTGACAATACAAAGACAGGGGACCATATGATATAAACCCGAAAGGGATCCGGACTGCACGGGGCAGTCAGGGTCCTTTTTTCGGCATGACCGTCCGGAATGTCCGGGGCTTATTCCACTCTGACAGGCGGAAACAGTTTTGTTCTGTTCCGGATTTGACGAAAAGGCGCAGATCTGTATCATATGGCTGATACACGGGAGTGAAGAGAGCGCAAAAACGCAGAAAACGGCTCGGTATACATGGAACTACATGGCCCGGAACCAGGGCAGAAGTCGGATTCGGAGGAAACAGAAATGCTGAAGGAAACCATACAGATCAACCATCTTACACTGCGCAACAGAATCGTCATGCCGCCCATGGCAACCGGGAAGGCAGACCACGGGGCACCCGACAGTGACCTGGTCGCCTATTACGCTGCCCGGGCGGCTGGAACCAGCCTGATCATCGTGGAGCATGCGTATGTTTCACCGGAGGGCATGGCGCATAACAACCAGCTGTCCATGGCGGATGATACCGTGGTTGATGCATACAGGAAACTGACAGATGCGGTGCACGCAAAGGGGGCAGCGGTTTTTGCCCAGATCAACCACGCAGGTGCCCATGCCAGGGATACAGGCCTTCCTGCCATAAGCCCCAGCGAGATTTCCATCTGGGAAGGAGATCAGGCCCAGGAAGTCATGACAGAGGATGATGTGGAACGTGTCACGGAGAAATTTGTTTCCGCGGCCCTCAGGGTGAAGGCGGCCGGGTTTGACGGTGTTGAGATCCACAGTGCCCACGGCTACCTCCTCAACCAGTTTTATTCGCCCCTGACAAACCGCCGCACGGATGCATACAGCGGCCAGAATGTCCAGGGCAGGACCCGGCTGCATGCAGAGATCCTGAGGGCGGTGCGAAAGGCTGTAGGGCCCGACTATCCCATGGCCATCCGTTTCGGTGCCTTCGACTATATGGAGGGTGGCAGCCGGAAGGAGGATATTCCGGAGGCATGCCGCATCTTTGAGGAGGCCGGGGCTGACCTGATGGATATCACGGGAGGCCTTGGCGGCTTTACCGTAAAGGGGAGAACAGAGCCCGGCTGGTTTGCAGAGCTCAGCATACCTGCCAGGGAGAGCCTGCACATCCCGGTGCTGCTTACCGGCGGCGTGACCACGGGCAGTGAAGCGGAAGCACTGCTTCAGCAGGGGGCGGCAGACCTGATTGGCGTGGGGCGTGCCATGCTGAAGGATCCCCTCTGGTCTGAGCGGGCCCTGAAGGAAGTGTAAGGCACAAAAACCGTGTGCGGGCTGCATGAGCCGTACACGGTACTGGGACGTTTTTTGGGAGAGCTTGGGCTCTCCTTTTTGTTATCTGTGCTCTGTCCGGCCGGCGCTGTCGCTTCCCGTTTGCAGCAGCGAACTTCTCTTTGCGGTAATGGAAGGTCCTGCCATGAGATGATATGAGAGAAATTGTGATTTTAGCAGAACTGCCGGCAGCCTTTGGGCTGAAAAGCAGGGAGACACTGCTTAAGGAAATCCATGATGACAGAGATAAACCGGAAGAAGATACGGACGATTTCCTCCGGAAGGATCTGCAGTCCGGCTTCTGTCCGTATCCAGCTGCTGCGGAGGTCCTTGAGAGTCACGCTCTTCTCATGTATCGGATGAAAGGATTGCTGATGGAGCCGGCACGTACGTAAAACGGAAGTGTACCCAGGAACATCCGGGAGTGCAGCTGCCAACAGATGCGCTTCCACTTACCATACGCACAATTTGCTGAGCTGCGTATATGATGTTCACAGAAAGGCTGAGAAACGCTGCGGTTATTGACTTCACGGGCACGGACGTTATACTGGAAATCACAAAAATCCGGAACGGATTTTTGATTGATTTCCGTATATACCGTGACGCCACATACGGTTTTTTACGGATCATTCCGATAACGAGTATAGTACACAGGAATTATATCGCTTGGATCTGCTGTTTGCGGGCAAAGTTCTGGAGGTAATCTTGGATGTCTCGTTATAAACCACTCATAGAACGCAGTAATACCGATAGAATAGAACTGCTGAAAATTGTGCAGAATCCGTTGTCGGACCCTGATTTAATCATACGTGCTCGAGCAATTCTTTTGTTCTTTGACGGTTCAAAAGGTGATGCTATCGCTCAAACACTTCAAGTACGTCCCAATACTGTTTCTGATTGGCGCAAAAGATACGAGACGAATGGTATAGAAGGGCTGTATGATAAAGCACCCAAAGGACGAAGAGGGTCAGAAATCCGGAACAAAGTATTAAATATGCTGGAAGAACAGGCACCGGATCGCGGATGGAGCACGAAGACCTTAGCTGAAGCTGTTGGCACAAGTCAGGATACAGTACGGCGAGCATTAAAAGACCAGCACATTACTGTTTCTAATGCGACGATCTGGGACACAGAGATCAGCGAGAGTCCTGCGGGAATATGTGCCAACGCAATTGGGTTGTATCTTTCCAAGAAGGAAGCAGGGTTCATTGTCCAATTCGATTCGATCCTGGCAAGTCAGACTGTTACGAGAAGTTGTGTCACTACCAGTAACATAGGACTGGCCAGGAGTCTTATGCAGATGGAGCAGTCTGCTAACGGTTTATCACTGGACGAGGCAATACAGCTATCTGTCCAACAGATGAAAGAGGTAACTCGTGGCGAAAAGGAAAACTTTCAGGATTTCTTCAGCCGTATCATCAAAGAGAATCGGACAACACGGGACCAATCAGACACTGCAGATAAGCCCCAATACTACGTATTTTATTGGAATGAAGACCAGAAAAAATGCAAACCAGTTTTACAGAATACCGGTATGGTGGTAAACATGACAGAAGATATGTTTCAATGGGTTCAGATGATTGCCCCCTGGATCAACATGATGACAAGCGTATCTTCGACTATTGGATCAAGCGTGAAAGCAGATACATTGATTAAGGCAATCAGTCTTTATTTGAATAAGACAACTATATATGTGGAACCATTTGAATGGAGACGGTTTCCGGCTTAGCTCCTTTGCTGCTTGTATTACCAGAAGCTTATGTGACTGCTTGCAAACCTGATTCCGGTTATTGGATTCGTGGAGAAATTCCGGATCTTTTCGAGAATGAGTATACAGCATAGAGATTCAGCGAGCTGACACAACTGATCATAGAAGAAGAGTTCGACTCTGTCGCTCTGAGATTGATGGAGAACTTCTTCGTAAAGGTGCGGATGCAGATGCTCTGCCTGACTGTATGTGATTTACATCAGCGAGACTGATATTTTTGCGTCCGGCCTGGCATGGGATGAGGTGATTCAGACATTCCGGAGAGCTGGAACAGCGTACGATGATGGCTGCCATATGATCTGTGCAAACGCGGAAGTGAATGAGAGCGATCTGATTTTCGGACCAATGAGCTGCTTTAAGCGTGCAGGTCCGGATGATATGAACCATGGAGAGTTGTCACGAAGACTTCGTTTCATGAAACGGGAAGCAGGAGGTGAAGAAGTTTTGTGTAAGATTTCAGAAGGCCTTATTCAAGAAGGAAAGCGTCAGGCAAAGCTGGAAAACATTCTGGCTTTGATGGAAACAACCGGGTGGGATGCTGATAAAGCCATGGAAATGCTGAAAATTGAACATGAAGACAGGCCGGCATATGCTGCTTTCATAAAAACTGCTGCTGACAACACGGCGCGTGCGCAGGCGTAACAGTTTGAAGCGGCAGAAATCTCCCTCCTATCCCCATGCAGGTTATGGCGGTGCGGAGGGTTTCACTTTGCTTTGCGGAAGAATATGCCGGACATCCCGGAGGCTGCTGCATACACGGAAGTAAGACCAGCGACATGCGTATGGACTGATCCTGGAAGGGACGTTTATCCGGAATCATAATCCCAAAGCAGCCTGTATCCCTGCTGACCATGAATCCAGGATAAGCCGGCACAATAAACAGAAATCATCTAAGAAACATACAATTCCATACACGACAATTGATTCGTACCTTTTCAAAGCACATGCATCCCTTTACATCTGCTTTTGAGCATACATGACCAAAACCGTACAGACGGATTGCAGGGCAGGCCTTACCTTGACGGGAACGGGCCTGCCGTCTATCATTCCTTCTGAATACAGATGAGATATGGCAGATGAGATACGGCAGATGCAAACACCGCAGACGGGACGGAGCAGCTTTATCCGGAACAGATGGGCGATGCATAACAGCAATGCGTGAATGATCATGTTGACATTCTGCAATCTGGTGATACAATCCAGGCAGGCCGGAGATACCTGGGCTGTGGAGCTTACGGGAGAGGCGGAAACGATGTCGGAGAAAGCAAAGCGCGCGGCAGGCAGGGTGCTGATCAGCCATGGGGTTACGCGTGTCACCCTTGACACCCTGATTCAGGTTTTTAATGACCTGAACTGCGAAGTGATCGATCTGGATCCGGACAGCCCGGATATTCTGATTTCACGTCTGGCTCTGCCTGAAACGGTGACAGCGCAGGACGCGTTTGTCTACCGGAACCGTGATATGTGCCTGGTATTTGTCAATGAACAGCTGGAGGTGGAGGAAAGGGTTTACGCCTTTTCCCATGAGCTGGGCCATATCCTGCTGGGACACCTGGAAAACAGCGCCTATGTGTCCGGGGTCAGGCAGGAATATGAGGCCAGTGAGTTTGTCCATTATCTGCTGAACCCGCCTCTTTCTGTACGCCTGCGGGCTGTCCTGTCAGGGCACAGGCGTCTGGTACTGGGCATATGCGCCGCCCTGCTGTGTGTCATGCTGGGGCTTGGGATCTGGCAGCATACCAGAGTCCAGGACAGTTTCTTCGGCGAGTACTATGTCACCCGCAGCGGGACCCGGTATCATGTGAAGGACTGCATCATGATCCGGAACAAAACGAATGTCAGAAGGCTGACCAAAGAGGAAGTGTCAAAGTACCAGCCATGCTCCATTTGCATGCCGGGCGGGGAGTAGGTCCGTCAGACAGGCGGGAAGGAGGAGAGCGGTGAAGCGTCTGTGTCAGATTCTCTGTTTCTGTCTGCTGCTTCTGATAACCTGCTCTGCCTGTGCGGATATGGATGTGTATTTCCTTAACGTGGGGCAGGGGGATGCCACCGTGGTGATCTGTGACGGGGAAGCCATGGTGGTGGACGGCGGCCCTGCGGCCAAGTCTTCCTTTGTGTACCGCTGGGTCCGGGAACATACGGATTTCGTCCGGTACCTGGTGGCCACCCATCCCCATGAGGACCATATCGGCGGGATTGCTGCGGTTTTAAACGCCGTGCCGGTGGACCTGCTCCTGACCCCGGTTGAAAAATACGCATCCCCGTCCTTTGATGCCATGATCCGCTATGCGGACCGGCAGGGGACAGTGGTTATGGTGCCTGAGGAAGGGGATGTGTTTGCGCTTGGGGGAGCTGAGGTCACGGTGGTGCACTGCTGGCCGGAGGCCTGGACCGTCAATGACATGTGCATCTGCCTCAGGATAAGCTACGGGGATACCAGCCTGCTGCTGATGGCCGATGCAGAGTATATTTCGGAATACATGATCCTGGATGCGGGCTTTGAGATCCGCAGTCAGGTTCTGAAAGTCGGGCACCATGGCAGTTCCACCTCCTCCACCATGACTTTCCTCCGGGAAGTACATCCGGAAGCTGCCGTGATTTCCTGCGGCGCAGGCAATACATACGGCCATCCGGATTCCATGGTGCTGGAATATCTGGAAAAGCTGGACACGAAAGTCTACCGGACGGATACCATGGGGACGGTCTGTGCCCACAGCAACGGGTCCTGGTTCTGGTTTGAAACAGAGAAGGATACAGACACGGGCAGGTCCGTTATGCCGGTGGACGACGGGAAAACGGAAGAGAAGCCGTATTATGTCGGCAACAGAAACACGAAAAAGTTCCATAAGTCTTCCTGCCCGTCTGTGACGGAGATGAAGGAGAAGAACAAAGTTGTCTTTGCCTCCAGGGATGAGGCTGTGGACAGCGGCTATGCCCCCTGCGGAAGGTGCAGACCATAAGACGCCCCGGCGTGTGCCGGAGCGTCTGTTTTATACAGGTATATGACGGAACGGAGGAAGTCTTACAGCCACTCTTTGTTGATTCTGATATAGACCCACTTGAGACACTGGGCAAGCACGGTGTAGACCGCCATGAGGATGGCCAGCCAGATTCCGAAGGAGGGGACCATAACGGGCAGGTCAAAGAGCAGAGCAAGGCCCGTGAATCCGATGAGCAGTGTGGCAATGACCACCAGGACCGTGGACAGTGTAAGCTGTCTGGAAGCCCGGTCCTGGATAAAGGGCAGGCGGGGTGTACGGATGGTGTGGATGACGAAGGTCTGGGATATGACGCCGAACATGAACCAGCCGCACTGGAAGTACCCTGCCATGGAGGCGTTGTTGAATTTGAAGATGAACCACATCACCAGGAAGCACAGAACGTCAAGGACCGTGGAAAGCAGACCGAAGCTGACCATGAATTTCTTGATGCCGCTCATATCCCACTTTCTGGGCAGACGGATGTACTGATCCTCCACATGGTCAAAGGGCATGCCCAGCTGGGCAAAGTCGTTCAGGATGTTCTGAACCAGAATATGCAGGGGCAGCAGGGGGAGGAAGGGGAGGAAGATGCTTGCAATGAGCACGGAGAACATGTTGCCGAAATTGCCGCTGACAGACATCTTGAGATACTTGGACATGTTGGCGAAGGTTCTGCGTCCCTCTATGACGCCCTCCTCCAGCACGTTCAGGTCCTTCTCCAGCAGGATGATGTCCGCCACTTCCTTGGCGATGTCCACGGCGGTATCCACGGAAATGCCGACATCTGCCTGCTTAAGGGGCAGGGAGTCGTTGATGCCGTCGCCCATATATCCTACGGTGTGGCCGTTTGCCTGGAAGGCCTGGACCACACGCTGCTTCTGATAGGGGGAAAGCTTGGAGAAGATGCAGCAGGTTTCGCAGGCCTTTCTCAGCTCTTCCTCGCTCATGGAGTCCACGTCAGAGCCCAGCAGGCTGTCGGCTGTGGGAATGCCCAGGCGGCCGCATATGTTGATGGCAACACCCTCCGTGTCGCCGGTGAGCACCACGGTGCGCACGCCGTTGTTCTTAAGGGCCAGTATGGCGGATTCGGCAGAGGGCTTGGGCGGATCCAGGAACCCGACAAAGCCGATGAGCACCATACTGCTCTCATCGTCAACGCCAAAGGTTTCCACATCATGGACGTCGTTTTTCTGTGCCACGCCAATGACCCGGATGCCCTCCAGGTTGTTTTCCGTGGCAAGCTTCATGGCATTGGCACTGAGCTCCTGGGTCAGGGGCTGGACCTGGCCGTCAATTTCGATATAACTGCATATGGACAGGATCTCTTCCACCGCACCCTTGGTGATAAGCTGCCGCTTTCCGTTTTTGTCCCGCAGCACCACGCTCATGCGGCGGCGGCTGAAGTCGAAGGGAATCTCATCCTCACGCACGTAGGCGTCCTTGAGGAAGGAAAGGTCCTCCTTTTCTGCCCTGCTGATGATGGCCACGTCCATGAGGTTCTTAAGACCCGTCTGGAAGTAGCTGTTGAGGAAGGCGTGGCGCAGGATCCGCTTGTCCTCGCGGCCCAGCACATCCATGTATTTTTCCAGGACGATCTCATCCTGGGTCAGGGTGCCGGTCTTGTCCGTACAGAGCACGTCCATCTCGCCAAAGGTCTGAATGGCGCCAAGACGCTTGACGATGGTCTCCTTTTTGGACATGTTCACGGCGCCGATGGCCAGGGAGGAGGTCATGATTACCGGCAGCATCTCGGGCATAATGCCCACGGCGATGGTGATGCCGAACATGAGGGAATCCAGCCAGCTGCCCTTGGTGAAGAAGTTGGCGATGAAGATGACGGGCACCATGATGATCATGAAGCGGATCAGCAGACGGCTGATGGAATCCACATTCTGCTCATAGGCGCTCTTTTCATTGAATGTGTTCAGGCTCCTGGCCATGCTGCCAAAATAGGTCTGGCTGCCGGTGGTCAGCACCACAGCCTTTGCACTGCCGGACACAATGTTGCTGCCCATGAAGCCCAGGTTGTCAAGCTCGGAGATGGTATCCCCCTCCGGGTCCGGACCGGCCCATTTTTCCACTGGATTGCTCTCGCCGGTCAGCTGGGACTGGTCAATGAACAGGTCCTTGGTTTCAATGAAGCGCACATCACCGGGAAGCATGTCCCCGGAAGCCAGCTTCACTATATCGCCCGGGACCACCTCTTCAATGTCAATCTCCTGAATGCTGCCGTTGCGGATGACATCGATGCGGTTGCTGATCATCTTCTGCAGTTTCTGGGCTGCACTGTTGGATTTCTCGGACTGGACAAAGGAGATGATGCCGGAGACGGCAATGACAAAGACCAGCATGAGGAAGGTGGCCGGGTTTGGCGTGTCGGAGAGGATCACATCTGTAAAGAGGGTGACCCCGGCCACAGCCAGCAGCACGATATTGAAGGGATTGATGAGGGCTTCGCGGATGCGTGCGAAGAGACTGCTCTGGTTGCCGGTATCGATGATGTTGCGGCCATACGCTTCAAGGCGTTCGGCGGCTTCCACATGGTTGAGACCGTTTTCACGGGTTTTCAGCTGCGCAAGGATGTCGCTGTCAGACAGCCGGCTGATCTGGGTCAGTCTGCTTTCGATTTCACCCTTGCGGTCTTCTGTACGGTTTGCCAAATGTATCCCTCCCTGAATCTTTCTGAAAAGATGTACTGTAGGGTCAGTTCCCGGGATGGAAGCAGCCATTTCTGCATCACCCCGGAAACGGGGAAACGGGTTATTTGATTGTATACCGGGAACAGCAAGTGATGTTCAGCGTATACCTTCCAGGGTTTTCTGTCAACTCAGGTGAACAGACCCGTCAGGCGGGTATAATGCCGGGAAGGAGCGTGCTTTGTCAGGCATGCCCGCGGCAGGAATACGGCTTTGTTCTGAAGGATATAAGGAAAAAGAAAAACGGGGAATACCTGCAGAATCCGGTTTGCCATGGATATTGCTGACATGAAAAATGTCAGATTCACATGATGCATAAGCCAGAAAACTCATATGCCGAAACAGT
>CAMOVR010000152.1 GCA_946627565.1 uncultured Clostridia bacterium | reverse complement strand
TTTTGTTTCAATAGATGAAACGATTAAGTGACGTGTGTAACCAAGCCCAAAAGCCCGCCGGGAGACGACGGATATACTGTAGATTCCCCGGCTTCTTCTGCAGCCTGCATCCGTAAGAGCCTGCGCTTCGTGCAGATATGCCTGCCTGTACGATTTCATACAGTACCATATAACCCTGCACTGTAGAGGCGTGCCAGGTATCGGGAAAGGGGGCATTCTGCGAAGAGGGAAGGCATGCAGTCTGGTACAGGGTCCGGCTGCCAGGCGGCTGCCTGCTGCCTTCACATCGTCCTCCATTCCCTTAACCAGGCAGATCAGCTGTCTCATCAGGGAAGCATGCATGTTCATGCCTGTCTTCATTCATAACAAAGACGCAGCCCCGTCACAGGACAGGGCTGCGTCAACTGGTTTACGTATGCCGAATCAGAATGTTACTGCGCACCGGTTACGTAGGCATAGAAGGCAGACAGGATGGATGCCATCTGACCGCGGGTCAGCATAGCATTTTCCGTTCCTTCTTCAACTTCCGGGGTAAAGGGAGCACCCAGAGCAGCGGTGACGCCGCTAAAGAGGGAAGCATTGTCAGCAACGGTCAGTTCTGTTGCAGCATCCACGCCTTCCGGCACCATGCCGTACCCGGTAAAGAATGCTATGGCTTCATCCATACTTGCCGTGGTTCCAGTCGCCAGCACATACATGGCTCCGTAGAAGTCGCCTGCGGTGGCTGTGGCATCCACGCCGAAGAGGTCTTCTGCAGCGGGGGCCATAAGGCCGTTTTCATAGACAAAGCGGACAACATCATACAGCTCGCTGCCTTCAGCTGCGTCTGTGAACACAACCTGGGAGGTATCCTTAGCGTTGAAGGGATTCAGGATGCTGTCAAACAGATCCGCATTTGCGTTGATGGCCGCAGCGCTCCCTGCCGTGGAGTGCACACCGTTATTGAAGGCTTTTTCATAGAGGTCTGCTGCATTCTTCAGGGTTTCGGTGGTGACAGCCTTCAGCTGCTTCATGTAGGTTCCCCTGCGCTGCAGGTCCTTGCCGTTGAGCAGGTCGGAGATGGTCGCCACAGCTCCGGTGAGCTCGCCGTCGGGCTTGCACAGGCCGGAATAGGTGCTCATGATATAGCCGTCCAGATCATCCTGGGTCACTTCAAGGGTCCGGATGGCCTCAGGCAGAGAGGCATAGACATCGAAGGTTTCACGCAGGTTGGGGTCGCGGTAGGAGACCAGGTACATACCGCCATCATCTGGTATGGCGCTGTTGAGGGGTGTATATACGCCCATCTGGTCGCGCAGAATCGGGACCAGCAGACGGTCGGACACAAGACCGGTGATGGCGGCCAGGCCGGCATCTACCTCTTCCAGACCCAGGTCATCGATGGTAGCAATGATGTTGTTGAACTGCACATTGGAGTCAACGATCAGGGCTTCCTTCTGGCTGGCGGCAGGCAGATCGTAAACAGCGGCTTCTCTTTCCTCACAGGGCAGCTTGGCCAGGAAGGCATCCGCCAGAGGACGGTTCACGGCGATGGAGTTTTCGTTTCCTGCAAAGGCGGAGACGGCACCTGCCTGGTTGGCAAAGAAGGACTGAAGAGCCTTCAGGTGTTCCATGACGGATTCAGGATTCTCTGTAATCTGGACTTCCAGGTTTTCCAGGAAGCTGTAATACTCCAGGAAGTTCGTGTAGCTGATGAACCGGTAGTAGGGATATTTGTCACCAAGACCACGGTAGATCATGATGCTATACGGATTGCTGTTGATGGTTCCGCGCACGGAGGTCTTCTGTGCCTGGATCTGCTCAGCGAGCTTCTGGGGATCATCGAAACGGGTGTGGAACACAAGTTCTTCCATCAGGTCATAGCCTGCAGAGAGATCTTCATCCATGGCGTTCCAGCTGAGGATAAGATAGGGATGTACACTGTCTGCCTGTTCCACCGCGTTAATGCCGATGGCCTTGTTGTACAGATAGCGGGTGATGAGCACGTCCAGCTCTTCCTTGGTATGGCTTTCCGTGTCCAGCTGACCCAGCAGGCGGGTAAAGAGGCGCATCCAGTGGATGTCTTCCTGGGGCAGGGCACCGGCATCCAGGTTGAGTTCCACATATCCGATTCCGTCAACGCCGGCGGTCACATCAATGCGGCGGATGCCGTCTTCACCGGTTACATCCTGATATGCATAGGTACGGATTTCCTCAGGCAGGGTTTCCACGTCCACAGGCTTAAGCTGAGCCATATACGCTGAGGTGTCCTCGTCTGCGGGAGCAGCATTGGTTTCCGCGATAATGGCTTCCAGTTCCTCGGTGCTCATGCCTGCCTTGATTTCAGCCATTTTAGCTGCCAGGGCAGCGTCTTCCTCTTCCTTGGCACCGGGGAGGGGATAGGTGGTGGTCAGGGTGTAGAGTTCAGCGGAAGAAACCAGGGAAGCGGTCTGCTTATACAGGCCCTGCTGGTTCTCTTCGTCGATCTTCTCCATGTTGGCAATCATTTCCGGATAGGCGAAGGGATTATTGTAGGCTACAAAATAGTACATGTAGCTGCTGACAATACCGTCCACAGCATCCGTTCCTTCAGAGATCATCTTGTTGGAAATGTTGATGCTGGCCACAGCGCTGTCCACCATATCCTGGGGGAAGCCGTTTTCCATGACGTTTTTCAGGGCATCGTCCGCAATGGCCTTGACCTGTTCTGCATCGTTTTCGTTCATGCCGCTGGCAACGAATACAATGGCATCGTCGGGACCGGCCAGTTCACGGCCCACGCTGATGGAGCCGGCGGGGAAGGCCTTGCGGAAATTCTGGACCAGAACGGAACTGTTCAGGCGCAGCAGGCTGCACATGTTGTCCAGCTGGTATTCCAGTTCGGTATTGCCTTTGATGTCCGGCAGGACGATGTAGTAATAGATGACAGACTGGTTGGTGGGGTCCGAGCCCGCAGCCACAGGATAGGGTACGGAGGAGACCACGGGGGCGGTGATGCGTTCATATCCGTCATCCGTATAGGTGATCTCTTTTTTCTCGTATTCAGCAAAGTATCCGTCCAGCAGCTCCAGGAAAGCTTCATAGTTTTCCATGTGCCCGTAGAGAAGGGCAATGCAGTTGGAGGGATGATAGAACGTGTCGTGGTAGTTCTTGACATCTTCCCAGGTCACATCCGGGATGGCAGAGGGCATGCCGCCGTAGCAGTAGCTGAGGGCACTTCCGGGGAAGGTGACGCTGTTGGCATTTTCCAGGGCCATACTGGGAAGGGTCAGGGCGCCCTGCATTTCCGAATAGACAACGCCTTCATAGGTCAGGGGGCTGTCCATGTCGGGCAGGTTGTAATGCCAGGCCTGGGTGCGGTAGATGCTCTCATCCGTCATGATCATGGGATGGAGGCAGGAATCGGTGTAGAAGTCCGCCAGGGCCAGCAGCTGTTCTTCAGACAGGGAAGCGAGAGGGAAACTTGTTATGATGTCCTGGGTGTAGGCATTCATGTAGGTGTTGTATGTCTGATAGCTGATGTTGAAGAACAGGGATTTGGAAGGATATTTATCAGAGCCGAAAAGGGTGGCGTGTTCGAAAATGTGGGGAAGGCCGCCCTGATCGATGGGCCGGGTGGGGAAGGAAAGCTGGAAGACGCGGTTGGTGTCTTCATTGGAGATAAAGACAAGCTTTGCACCGGTCTTCTGATGCTCGAAATAGTAGATTTCGCCGCCCACCAGGGGGAAATCCCGGGTTTCAAGCAGCTCAAAGCCATGGACGACATCGCCTGTCTGCGGCATGGCATTTTCCGCAGGCAGAGCATCTGCAAGACCTGATACGCAGGAAAATGCCAGCGTCAGGGCAAGCAGAAGGGAAAACAGCTTTTGCATATGCATACCTCCGGTATTTTTTTCAGAAGCCCGGAATTTGTCCGGGCAAACCGGAGGTATTGTATCACAGGAAAAGGTGGTTGTCATTTGGTTTTTGCCGTGTAAGACTGCCAGCGCAACAGATAAGCATGCAGGAAAAAGCATATGAAAGCAGAAATATATGATCGGTTTCTATTCTGATTCATGGAGGTTTACACAAATGCTGAAGAGAATTTCGGAAAGCCCGGTGCTGCTTTCCATCATCACGATTATCCTGGGTCTTGTTCTGATTGTATGGCCAAACCCTGTCCTGGAACTGGTGATCAAGGTGATCGGTGTCTGCCTGCTGGTGTCCGGTGTGATTTCCGTCATCGGCTGGTGGCGGCACAGGGACGCGGGCTTCAACCTGTACGGACGCCTGGCGCTGGGCATTGTCTCCATTATTGCGGGCATCGTGGTGCTGGCGGATCCTGTGGGTGTGGCATCCCTGTTCCCGGTGCTCATGGGCATCGGCATCCTGGTGAATGGGCTGATCAACGGCGCCAAGGCACTGGACCTGAAGTCCCTGGGCTATCCCCGCTGGCCGGCCCTGGCAGTCATGGCAGTCATTACCATCGTTGTTGGCCTGATCTTCATCCTCAGGCCTGCCGTGGTGCTGACCTACCAGGTGGTTCTGGCAGGCCTTGCCCTGATCTATGACGGCATCACAAGCCTGTGGATCATGACAAGGAGCGTATAAGCAGGCACCGGAAGGCTTCCCGTGTACAGAAAGACGCTGCGGCGTCTTTTTGTTTTATGGAAAAATTTCTTTCAGACGGCAGCCTGCCCTCTTTACAAATCAGCGCCATTTGATTATACACTAGCAGGTTATATCCCCGGGCGCTTTTTCCGTCCATCGCGGGACCGTGCCGCGCATCCGCAGGCAAGGTCTGCATCTGGGAAAATGAGCGCACCCGTATTCCATGGGGAGAAAAAGGAGGCACAGGCATGTCAAAGCTTGGGGTTCTGCTCTGGAGAAAGATCTTTGAATCCGGAGATGTCAGGCGTATCGCAGGATTCAAACAGGATAACAGTGACCTGGTGATGCAGAAAGATATTCCGTATCTGGATGACGGAGACCGGGGCCATCTGCTGGACCTTTACAGACTGCCGGAGACAGATGAAAGCGCACCGGTGATGATCAACATCCACGGCGGCGGCCTGTTTGCTTCCTATAAGGAGGTCAACGCCCATTACAACTATGCCTGGGCAAGGATGGGCTACCGGGTGGTGAGCATCAGCTACCGCAGGATTCCGGAGACCACGCTGTGGCATCAGATTGACGATGTGATGAACGCCCTTCGGTATATTGCGGGCTATGTACAGCAGCTGGGACTGAATCCGGACAGACTGTATCTCACCGGTGACTCCGCAGGGGCCCTCCTGAGCCTCTTTGCCCTGTCCATTGAAAACAGCAGACAGCTTCAGGAAACCTTCGGTATACAGCCTGCCGGTATACACATCCGGGCCTGCGGGCTGATCTCCATCATGCTGGATACCCAGCGGAAGGATCTGCTGAGGACCATAAGCGATCAGGTGACGGACAGCAGCGACCGCGGAAAACCCTGGGAGCCCTATCTACTGGACCCGGTTTTGCTGATGGGCGATACCAGCCTGCCCCCCGTCTTTCAGGTGACCAGCGAGGAGGATGTGATCCGGTCGGATTCCCTTAAGCTGGAAAAGGCACTGAAAGAGCATGGCACGGAACATGAGATGCTGGATTTCCCCAGGGGGAATGCGCGTAAACTCGGGCATGTGTTCTCCGTATCCTACCCCATGTACCCGGAGAGCAGGGCCGTACTGGAAAAAATGGATACATTCTTCAGGAGCTGCTCCGGAAGCGGGGTATGACCATGCGCAGCCGGCCGTCCGTATTTCCGGGGATGGCAGGGCCCGGTTCCCGTCTTAAGCCGCAGCAGAAAATGAAACACCCCGGACATAGGGCAGACTCTGCAGGGGCTGATCGGGGACTCCCTGGTGACGCTGGATGGAAACGGCAATATGGGTCCCAACATTGCAAGCGAAGTGACTGTGTCCGAAGACGGCAGTACCATCACCATGACCTTCCCGGAGGGCATGTACTATGCTTCCGGTGAGCAGCTGGAGCCGGAGGACGTGATTGCCTCCATGGAAAGGATCCAGAAGAACAGCCACTTTGCCTCCCAGTATGCCACCATCACCTCAATGGAGGCAGACGGGCGCAATGTGGTGTTCCATATGGACCACTTTGACGCCGGACTGTATGCCGGCCTGGCTGGCAGTTTCTGCACCGTCATGGACAAGGCGGAGCTTGATGCCAAGACCAATGATGAGCTGCTCTGGGACTGCCACCCCTACGGTGCCTATTCCGTGAAGGAATATGTGCCCGGCAGCCACGCGGTGCTTCAGCGCAACCCCGCTTACGTGACACATAGCCCCTATGTGGAAAACAAGGGAGCTGCCCTGATTGAGGAAATCACCATCCGCAAGCTGGTGCGCATTCAACTGGAGTGCGGCCTGAAGGTGGCGGATTATCTCCGGGAACACCCCCAGGCATAAGCGGGAAAAAGGCGGGTAACGCATATGTTACCCGCCTTTGAAATCGTCTTTTTGGATGCTACGGAAAGGTTTCGACAGTTGAGCGTCCTGATAAAGCCATTTGCAATGCTGCAAATGCCATCAGAGGGAAAGGTTCCCGATTTTTTCCACAGCGCGGTCGCAGAACTCGTCGAAATCCGGATCCGGCACCTGGCACTCGGGGTGGGAGAAGATGTAGTCGATACAGCGGTGGACACCCTCGCAGAAGGGAACGACCGCCTTATAGTCCGGCACAAAGCGCTTGAGCTTGCCGTTGTCAAAGATGACGGAGCAGGCCTTGTCCCCGATGAGGGTTCCACGGAAATCGTAGCGGGTGGAGCGGGAGAGGGTTTCGGAGGATACATAGCAGGGGATGAGCTCCCGGTTCAGGGCGGCAGCCAGCGTAAGCATGATCTGGTTCCAGGTCAGGCTCTCGTCGCTGGTGATGTGGAAGGCTTCACCCACTGTGGCCGGGTTGCCCATCAGGCCCACAAAACCTTTTGCAAAGTCTGTGTTGAAGGTCAGGGTCCACAGGGAGGAACCGTCGCCGTGGATGATGACCGGTTTTCCCTGAAGGATCCGGGACAGGACCTGGAAAGATCCCTTATCCCCATGCACGGCCACGGGAACGGAACGCTCGGAGTAGGTGTGGCTGGGCCGCACAATGGTGACCGGGAAACGGTTTTCCCGGTAGGCGTGCATCAGGATTTCCTCGCAGGCGATCTTGTCCCGGGAATACTGCCAGTAGGGATTGGCCAGGCTGGTGCCTTCGGTAATGACCGGATTGGGTACCGGCTTGTGGTAGGCGGAAGCGGAGGAAATATAGATGTACTGTCCGCACATGTCCTTCAGCACCCGGATGTCCTGCTCCACGTGAGAGGGCACAAACCCTATGAACTCGCAGACTGTATCAAAGGTGCGGCCCCGGAGAGCTTCCCGCATTTTGTCTTCGTCCCGGATATCCGCATGGAGCTGTTCCACGCCCTCGGGCACATCCGCCCGGGAACCGCGGTTGAGAAGGGTAACGGTCCAGCCTTTTTCAAGAAGCAGTTTCGTGACGGCTGTAGAGATGGTTCCTGTGCCGCCGATGAGCAGTGCGCGCATATGATCCCTCCATCTTCTGTGCCTGTTTGCGTTGTGTAAGGTAACGCTGTTTTCTTATTTCATGGTGCGCTCGATGTACTCTTCATAGCTGCAGTAGTAGTCGGTCATGGTGCCGTCGTCATGCAGCTCCAGGATGCGGTCCGCCACGGTGGTGATGAACTGGTGGTCCTGGCAGGTGAAGATCACATTGCCGGGGAAGTTGATCAGTCCGTTGTTCACGGCGGTGATGGATTCCAGGTCCAGGTGGTTGGTGGGCTGGTCCAGCATGAGGAAGTTGGCACCGCTGAGCATCATGCGGGAGAGCATGACACGGACCTTCTCGCCGCCGGAGAGAACGGACACGGGTTTGTATACGTCGTCCCCGGAGAAGAGCATGCGGCCCAGAAAGCCCCGCATATAGGTTTCCAGCTGCTCAGGGCTGTACTGGGCAAACCACTGCAGCATGGTCAGGTCGCAGCCGTCAAAGAATTTGCTGTTGTCCTTGGGGAAATAGCTGGTGGAGATGGTGACGCCGAACTTGAAGGTGCCGCTGTCGGGCTGGATCTCCTCCGCCAGGACCCGGAACAGGGCCGTGGCGCTCTGCTCATTGCCCGCCAGGGCGATCTTCTGCCCCTTGGTGACCACGAAGGACACGTCCTTAAGGAGCTGCATCCCGTCCATGGTGACATTCAGGCCATCCACCGTCAGGATGTCCTTGCCGGCTTCCCGGTCCGGGGTGAAGTTGACCCAGGGATATTTTCTGGAGGAGGCGGGCATCTGTTCCAGGGTCAGCTGGTCCAGAAGCTTCCTGCGGCTGGTGGCCTGCTTGGCCTTGGATTTATTGGAAGAGAAACGCTGGATGAAGGCCTGCAGTTCCCGGATCTTGTCCTCGCGCCGCTTCTTCTGGTCGTTCATCAGGGACTGCATGATCCTGGAAGACTCATACCAGAAGTCGTAGTTGCCCACGTACATCTTCACCTGGCTGTAGTCAATGTCCACAATGTGGGTGCAGATGTTGTTGAGGAACCAGCGGTCATGGCTGACCACAATCAGGGTGCCGGGGAAATCCATGAGGAAGTCCTCCAGCCAGGCCACGGACCTGTTGTCCAGGTTGTTGGTGGGTTCGTCCAGAAGCAGGATGTCCGGGTTGCCAAAGAGGGCCTGGGCCAGAAGAACCTTGAACTTCTCGCCGGCGGGCAGGTCCCGCATGAGCATGGTGTGCTTTTCCGTTGAAAGCCCCAGACCCGTCAGCAGGACGGCGGCATCGCTTTCCGCGTTCCATCCGTCCATCTCGGCAAACTCGCCTTCCAGTTCGGCTGCCTTTTCGCCGTCTTCGTCGGAAAAGTCAGGCTTGGCATAGAGGGCATCCTTTTCCTTCATGATGTCGTACAGGCGCTGATTTCCCATGATGACGGTGTCCATCACCGGGTATTCGTCATAGCGGAACTGGTCCTGTTTCAGGGTGGACATGCGCTCGTTCGGGGGAATGGTGACGGTGCCGGTGGTGGGCTCCAGTTCCCCGGAGAGAATCCTCAGAAAGGTGGACTTGCCGGCACCGTTGGCACCGATGATGCCGTAGCAGTTGCCGGGAAGGAATTTCAGATCAGCTCCGGAAAAGAGCTTCTGACCGCCGAAGGTCAGAGAAACATTGCTGACAGTAATCAAGGCTATCTCCTCATGTGTGTGATTTGGCAGGTATCCGCATGCCTCTCATGCGGTCA